>JAJPKC010000003.1 GCA_021323955.1 Oscillatoriales cyanobacterium Centralia_MAG_596
GGTGCGACCAATCCCGTTCACCCTGGAACCCGTCAAACGCGGCGTGGAGCGGGTACACATTGACCTGGTAGACCTGGCAGACGGCGTCTACAAAGCGGTCAGTGTCCGGCAGTATGACTGGCAGCAGACCGTCTGGCTCAAAGTCCGGTTGCACCAGGTAATCGAACTGACGACGGATCGGGTCTTTGCCCTCCAGTGGTTTGGTAGCTGTACGCTGCCCTTCACGCTGCACTGTGGCCACACTGAAGTGGTGCGGGTCTACGGCCCTCCTGAGCGGGTTCGACAGGCCGCCCAGCAGTACCCGCAGGTACTCTGCAAGCACTGTACCCGCGCCACTGAGAACCAAGTCGCAGCAGCGTCAAACCGTCAGTTAGGCTGCGCCGCACTGGTCGGCACCCCCAAACAGGTGGGGTGGGCAGAGTCAATCCGCTGGCGGGCCCTTAAAGACCTGGTGGCCTGGGAATACCAGTGGGAGCGGTTTGAGGCCACCGCGAAGTCCTATGGCGTCCACCCGGAGGACTTAGACCACTACCTGTTCTGCTTGAAGGTGCAAGACCGGGCGGTGTGGTGGATTGAGCGCCGTGACCTGGGCCTGTGGGCACTGCTGCGAGGGTTGCAGCAGGAAGGGTATTGAGTTATTGATTGCGTTGCCGACGCAAGACAATCTCGTCGAGACCTTTCCAGTGGTAGCGATCGCTTTTATTGATCCGGGTCGTGACTTCCGCTTTCCAGTAACAGGGTGGGTCAAGCGTCTCTATGACTTCAACTAGCTCGCCTAAAAGCCTGTCGCACAGGACTTCGCCAGCTGATATTTCCAAAATGCCACGTTGTTCCAGGCAGTCTGGGTCATAGTCCTCCCCTTCGAAGATTTCCCGGAGTATCCCCTCGTCACTAATAAAGTAAGTGATCGTCGCTTCGATACCGGGTAACGCTCGGTCACCCCAGAGACGGAGCTCATAGCCGTTGACGACTTCAAGTCCCCGCCAACCTGACTCAGTGTGTCGTTGATACGAAGGAAAATCAACGTCGGTCAGGGTGGCTTCTGTCTCCAGATCCATCACTTTTGTGATAATCTCCACTGAACGTCGGAGCCCTTCGTCGACAGCAAGCAACGCCTTCAGGTCAGCCAGTTCATAAATACTGTGGTTATGGGCAGACTGGCTGATATATCTCTGTGCCAGCGTCTTTTCGAGTAGCCATTTTAGCTGCTCGATCTGAAAGCCAGACAATGGTTTTAACGTGCCGCTACGTGTGGCTAGAGCCTTGAACTCTAACTGCCGCTCATGGCTTAATTGTTCAAACTCCTGGCGATACCAATGCAGGGTCGCCAGCAAGAAAGCCAGCTGCTTTTCGTCAAAGTGAAGTTGGTCGTTGGGCATAACTTTTTCGTGGAGTCGCTGCTTTGAGTGTGCCCACACGGAAGCCAACTTTTCTAAGGTTCTTCCAAGCGCTCGTGTGGTCAGGTTACTTCTCAACAGACGTTCAACTACCGCCGTCTTGGGCACACTGAGTCGTGAGTTGCCCCAGAGATTTTTATGCGCTACCGCCTCAAGACAAGCGATTTCCTGCTCCCCAACGGGTTTATCCCTGACCGCTGGTTAGAGACGTTACGCCGTGTGTGGAACGAGGCGTTGGGCTTGCTCTATCGGCGGCAGTACTGGCTACGGGCACAGAGTTGTGGGCAAACAGAGCCGATCGCGCTTGAGCTTACGAAGGTCACCGTTTTCTCGTGGGACTATGTCGAGGACAAAGCGGCACCGAACCGAGGGGAGGGCACCCCTGATCACAAGCAGGAGACAGACGAGTGGGTACTGTACTGTGCTCTGGGACGGTATTATCGACGCACTGAGAGTAAGTCCTGGGACAGCAAGAACCTGGTCTGGAAGCCTTTTCGGTGGGCCAAAACAGAGAACGGCGACTACTGGGGCTGACCGTGAGACCTTCTCGTGGGACTACTATTGGGTGCGGCCACACTGGTTAGAGACGCCCTTGATTGACGGCTACAAGGTAATCTCTTTGCGTAAACCCTTTGCCCAGAAGCGCTGTGATTGGTTGGGCGATATCCCACAGGTGTATGTGAACGATTATCTTGAGGGACTGGCGGAGTCCTGGTCTCGTTACACGGATGGGGACGGAGGACGGCCACGCTTTAAGAGTCAGAAGAAGAGTGATCGGGTGGATACAATACCCTGTTACTCGTTGCGGGCAGCCGGCACCCTGACCCCAGACCTGTTGATCATCCCCGGTCTGAAGGTGGTGCGGTCGGTTGAGCAACTGGAGGACTACCCTAAAGACGACAAAGATCGGATCAGAGTTGACTCCATCTTCCTGGACGAGTTGGCAGCACGGTTACTCACGCCTCTGGCACGATTAAAGGCGACGGTGCAGTCCCAACCAGAGACATTTACTCCCCTGCAAGGGCGGCTGGCGGAAGGTCAACGGTTTCAGTCGGTGCTCGTCTGGCTCCAGTAAGGGGAACCGTTGCCCGACGTGTCGTATCGCCTGAGTGCCGAGATCAAAGAAGCCCGTAAATACCTGGAGTCTGTGGGACGTCAGGAGGCAATCGCCAAGCTGCAAAAGCGGGTACTTAAAGCCAAGCCCGACAAAGCGGAGCGACTGCAACAGGTGATAGACCTAATGGTGTCAGGGCAACCGTTCCCCGAACCCCACCCCTTGCGAGCCGAGGTGCGCCAGGCCGAGAAGCTGCTGGAGACTAAGCCTCCAGCAGAGGTGGTCAAGATCTTGCAGCAGCGGGTAGCAGACCGACAGTTTCAGCCCTCTCTGGAGCACCTCTTGTCGCCTGGTAGTTTCTGGCTTCGGTACTGATTAATAGAATCTCAAAAAGAGTTCCTTCTGCCAGATTGGATACCTGAGGCAGTGCCAAAAGATCCATTTCGATCGTCCGCAGCGTCTTCTGGAAGTCTTCGTAGTCCAGTCTGTCGAACTCAAACAGCGTCGGAAAGCAGGTCAGCAAATCGAAGTTTTGCAAACTGCTATCAAGATCCTGCCCACCAATGAGAATGATGGGTACTCCCGACTCTTCATATAGCTGCTTCAGATCAACCAACGCCTCCCGTTGCAGATTCTCGGCGTTGTCAACCAGCAGAAGCTCAATCCCGAAAGGCTCTAAACAGCCAGCCAAGTGATCGCGTAAATCGTGTCGTCTGCCCCTCGGAGCGGCATGGTTGATGTTTTTGAGGATTTGGGAGAATAACCGCTTAGAACTTGAATTTGACCATGCTTTGACACAGGCAACCCGTTTTCGATCCTCTTCCCTGTACTGCACCGATGAGCGACTCTTGCCCACATCCCTGGGGCCGATCACTCGACCACACTGCTTCAGCAAGTGGGTCAGTATCGAAGGCGCGATCGCTCAACGCCACCTCATCCAGTGCCGGTGTGCCGGTGAGTCGGCACCCAAACAGGCAACTTGGCTCTCATCCATAGTAGATTGCTCTATTTTCAGTGAAAGTAGTAAAAATGTATCACCATTTTACTTGTACAGCTAAATGATGTGACATGAAACTTGCGATTTACGGAAAGAGATCTGTGCCAAGCGATCATATTTGAGAAGATTTTGCTTGCTTCTATCTTGTAAGCCCTGAGACAGTAGCAAAAGCTATATTTTGTGCTGGAAAGATAATCTTTACTGCCTTTATGCCTGATTAATATTTTGAGTATGTGAGGTTGAAAAGTTGAACCCTTTGTGTTCTTACGATGTATTCCTAACAAGCTGATCAGTAGTCGAATACCATAGAAGCTCCCGTGAAGTATCGCAACAAAGCATTGCTCAGCTAAATCCTCTTTAGAAGCTTGGGGGGCTGGTTCTTGATTCTTGACTGTCTGAAAAAAATTCCATTAAGTAAAGCTAAGGTTCTGCTATGTGCAGACACCACTGAAGCGCTGTCAAGCTTGGAAGTTCCAACGATAGACGATTCTTTTGATTTTAGAATCGTTGCCTGCAAATGGAACACATTGCCGGATCAGCAAAGCATCGTTGATGATGTGCTACGTTCTTTGGCTGAAATAAGCCTTGCCCTCTGGCCCTCCTGGTACAACCAGGAAAATTTATTCCATGCATCGGCCGAGACATCACTTGAAGACAAAATACTTAACCTGATTGAGATTCAGCACCTGAGAGCGACTCAACAAGAGCTTTGTCTTCCTTGGGTCAAAGCAGCAGTGACACTGTGTCAAGCGGGTAAGCCTCCAGTTGTGAACCATTTTTCCCGCGTAATACAGCTTTCTCAGCTAGCACTAGCCATTCAGCCTGAGAATCTTTTTCTACTTTTATGCATCAACGACCCCGATCCTCAAGCCTATCGACGGTTAGGTCTGGCCCAAGCTGCAACATGGTTAGCCGAAGCAACAGGTACCCGTGTAGCGGTACTAATGTCAGAAGACCTGGCAGATCATTCAGAGCTGGACTCTATCTTGTATGGAGCGTTGCAAATCCCGCAACTTACACGGCTAGACGAGAAGATACCGGAAGCGCTGGAATCGAAGCTATCTATTTGGCCAATTCGAGGCAAACCGCATCCCTTTAGCCCTGGTGAGCAAAAACTAGCTGAAAAGCTTGCAGACGATCCTGAGTTGGGACCGTTTTTCCACTTTAATCAAAGCGTTCGTACTGTGCGAGACAGTCTCTATTTGGTGGATTTGCTGTGGCGAGACGGTAAAGTTGTCGTTGAAGTTGATGGCTACCGCCATCATGGCAATAGTTTTGGCTTTCGAGCTGACCGTCACCGCGATTACGAATTGCTTATCAGTGGGTATCTTGTATTAAGACTTCCTCATGATGACGTAATAAACGACATTGAAATTGCTGTAGAGAA
>JAJPKC010000472.1 GCA_021323955.1 Oscillatoriales cyanobacterium Centralia_MAG_596
CACCGGGTGACAATGGATCAGCACCCCAGTCGGGTGAGCCTGAGAATCCACCGCCGAATCAGCCACCGAATCAGTAAGTAGAGACACGATCGCACAGCGATCGCACGCGTTGCAGCCAGGAGTCAGAACTGCACAGGCTTTCTGGCTCCTCGCTCCTGCTCTCTAATCGATTTGCTAGTGCATCAGCCTGGAAATCTTTCGTGGCTAAAGTTATATCGATCCATCACTAATTAATGGTGCTCTATCGCAGGGGGGAGATTGATGGTTTGATTAAACCTCCGCGGCGGCTGGCATGTCTAATCGATATGTTTTGCGAGGACATTTGGACTATGAACCGGAAAATTGTAATCGCGCTATTGGCACTGCCGATCAGTGTCGCGCCATTGGTAGCAAAGTCCGCTTTTGCAGCAGACGCCGCATTTTCATCAAACACAAAACCGATCGTCGTCGCTCAACGCTATGACGATCGCTGGGATAATGACCGTCGTGAAGAAGCCCGTCGTGCAGAGGCCCGTCGTGCAGAAGTGCGTCGTGAGGAAGCCCGCCGTGAGGAAGCCCGCCGTGAATCTTCCAGACGCGTCTGGATACCTGCTCACTGGGAATCTGGATTCTTAGGAATCGGTCGTAAGTGGGTTGCAGGGCACTGGGAAACCCGCTAATCCGCACATCCTGTGAGCTGTCAGCGACCGGATAACAACTGCGGTGTGGTCAAGTCCTGAACCAATCTCACGTTAATTGATCAGGGTGCTCTACCATTCAGACACATTAAACGGCTGACACACCATTACGCATTCGATCGCGCTTTCTTCAGCTTTTCCTTTTCTTTCTGTTTTGCCCGTTTCGCCGCTGCTTTTGCCTCTTTTTCAGCTTCGATCGCCGCTAATTGTACTTTCTCCTTTTCTTCGGCAATCTTGTCGAGGTAGTAGTGATAGTCACCGCGATAGAGCAGCAGTTCACCATCCCGAATTTCGACGATTTTGTTGGCAACCTGGGAGATAAAATAGCGATCGTGAGAGACAATAATCACCGTCCCGTCATAGTTTTGGAGCGCTTCTTCCAGCATCTCTTTGGCAGGAATATCCAGGTGATTGGTTGGCTCATCGAGAATCAATAGATTGGCCGGTTGGAGCAGCATTTTTGCAAGAGCAAGGCGGGCTTTTTCGCCACCACTGAGAGCGGCCACCTTTTTGAACACAGTATCGCCACTAAACAGAAATCGTCCCAAGAGAGTACGGACTTCTTCATTCGTCCACTTGGGCACCTCATCATGGATCGTTTCCATCACGGTTTTTTGCAGGTCAAGCGCTTCGGCCTGGTTTTGCTCAAAGTACCCAGGGATCACGTTGTGATCGCCTAACTTGACGCTGCCTTCGGTGGGTTGCTCCATACCCATAATTAGATGGAGTAGCGTTGACTTTCCGGCTCCGTTGGGGCCAAGGAACGCAACGCGATCGCCCCGCTCTAGCAGTAAATTGGCGTCCAGAAACAGAATCTTGTCGTCGTAGGCGTGGGTCAGATTTTTGATTTCCACCACTTCGCGACCACTACGCGGCGAAGGCGGAAAGCGGAAGTGGAGGGTTCTGACCCCACCCTCAGGCGCTTCAATGCGTTCAATCTTATCAAGCTGTTTTTCGCGGCTCTTGGCCTGCGTGCTCCGGGTGGCGCTGGCCCGGAAGCGATCGACAAACGCCTGCTGCTTTTCCAGCTCCTTTTGCTGCCGCTCGTAGGCACTGAGCTGGGCATCGCGCATTTCTTCCTTCTGCTGGAGGTAGGCGGAATAGTTGCCCAGATAGGTCGTCGAAACGCCGCGCTCGGTTTCCACAATCTGGGTACAGAGGCGATCGAGAAACTCCCGGTCATGCGAGACAATGACCATTGGCGTTGTCAGCCCTTTGAGATAGGTTTCCAGCCATTCAATGGTTTCCAGGTCAAGATGGTTGGTCGGTTCGTCCAGCAGCAGCAAATCGGGCTTTTGCAGGAGGATTTTGCCCAAGCTCATACGCATTTGCCAACCGCCGCTGAAGGCACTGACCAGGCGATCGCCATCTTCCAACTCAAACCCCAGTTCCGGCATAATCTTCTCAACCCGCGCATCCAGCCCGTAGCCGTCCATCGCCTCAAACTGCCGCTGCAGGCGATCCATCTGATGTATCAGTCGATCGAGCGTTTCTGGATCAGCCGTTTCCATCTCCCGGTGAACGGTCGTCAGGGCTTCATGAACATCATTGGCGGCTCCAAACGCCCGCCAAAATTCTTCGCGCACGGTGCGAGTCGGGTCAACTTCAAACTCCTGTGTCAGATACGCAATATGCAGACTGGCGGGACGAATAATTTCGCCTGCCGTTGGCTCCGTTTCACCCGCGATGATTTTGAGCTGCGTTGACTTTCCCGCTCCGTTAACGCCCACTAACCCAATGCGATCGCCGGGTTTGACTTCCCAGTTAATGTCTTTTAATACTTCGCCAGTTGGATAGATTTTGCTGACGTGTTCCAGGCGCAACATGAGGAGTCTCCAGAAGGGGTCGGATTAGGGCAGGTTCTGGCATGACTTTAACAAAATTTAATGCCAAATGGTTAAGAAGTCGCAGAAAGAGAATTCAGCGTGCCACTGCTGCGGTCCTTATTCCGTTAGCCAGCGTCGATCGCTCCCAGCGTTTTTAGCGTCGCCTTTTGCGCTTCAGTCAGCCCGGTAACGCCGTTGATGTTCATGCCGTAATAGGGGCGTGGGGCGCGGAGTACTTTGAGGCAGCGCCCCTCAGAGACATCCCAGAGGCGAATCGTCTCATCTTCGCTACCGCTGACCACTAACGGTTGAACCAACTGTTCGGATGCTCTGGACGAGGAAACTGTGGGCAACCAGCCAAACGCAACCGACCAGACTCGGTGCGAATGGCCCGTCAATGTGGTGAGGCAGTCACCCGAATGAACATCCCACAGCCGGATCGTGTGATCGTCACTGGCACTGGCAAGACGCGTACCATCCGCGCTAAACGCGATCGACTGGACGCGGCCAGTATGTCCTTGCAGCGTATGCAAACATTTGCCTGTACTAACCTGCCACAGCCGAATGGTTTGGTCATCGCTACCGCTGGCCAGGAGGCCGCTAGTATCGCTACTGCCCGGAGCGTAGGCAACACTCCAGACACGCCCGGTATGTCCAGCCAGCAGCCCCAGACATGCCCCTGTGGTGCACTGCCACAGCCGAATGATCTGGTCATCGCCCCCGCTGGCGATCGCGCGACCATCCGCGCTAAAGGCGACCGTCCAGAGGCGGCCTTCATGCCCACGCAGGGTGTGTAAACATTCCCCCGTGTGCACATCCCACAGTTTCACCGTCTGGTCAAAGCTGCTGCTAGCCAGCATCTGTCCCGTACCCGATGGCAGGCAAACATCCACAGGACTGAACTGAACTGCCAAGACCCAATGGTTGTGCCCCTTGAGAATACGGCGGCACTGCCCATCCTGACTGTCCCACAGGCGGATTGTTTGATCCAGGCTGCCGCTGGCTAGCGTCTGTTGATCGCGGCTAAAGGCAACCGATCGCACCCAGTTGGTGTGGCCGTGAAGCGTTCGCACGCATTGCCCCGAGTCTAAGTCCCACAGCTTCACGCTATGATCCGTGCCGCCACTGGCGAGTAGTGGGCTGGGAGGGGCACTGAACGGAGCGGCTTCGTCGATCGCCGCTATGGGACTATCGCAGGGGGATGGGGCAATCGCGACCGTCCACACCAGATCGGTATAGCCTTGCAGGGTAGATAGACACTGTCCTGTACGTAAATCCCATAGCTTCACGCGTTGGTCAAACCCACCGCTGGCAAATCGGTCGTGGCTGCCACAGGCAACCGACCACACCGCACCAATGTGTTCGTGCAGGGTCTTGAGACAGGCTCCCGTCGTTGCATCCCAGATCCGAATGGTTTGATCCTCACTGCTGCTGATAATTCGATCGCCAGCCGCACTCAGCGTGAGCGATCGCACATGCTGCTGATGCCCCCTCAGCGTTTGCAGACAGCGTCCCGTGGAGATGTGCCATTGTCTGACCGTCGCATCAGCGCCACCCGTGATCAGCGTGGCTGGATCAGTGGCAAGACGGGCCGGTGGGGCGATCGCGATCGCCCAGACGCCACCGCTATCGGTGCTCAGCGTTTGCAGACAGGCTCCCGTGCTTGCGGCCCATACTTTCACTGTATCGTCCGCACTGCCGCTCACAAGAATTGGTGCATCCGTGACGGAATCATCCAGCGAGAGCGAGAGCGTGGTCGGGGCAAACATAATACTGCTCACCCAGTCGGTGTGGCCATGCAGTGTTTGAACACATTGCCCTGTCGCCGACTGCCACAGTTTGATCGTGCGATCGGCGCTGCTGGTAGCAAGCAGGGATCCATCTGGGCTGAAGGCGATCGAGAGCACCCAGTCCTGATGTCCGCGCAGGGTGTACAGGCACTGTCCCGTTGCGGCATCCCACACTTTCACAGTGTTATCGTCGCCGCCACTGGCGAAAACAGTGCTGTCCGGGCTAAAGGCAACGCAGGCAACCCAGTTGGCATGGCCAGAGCAGGTGAGTAACTTACGGGGTGGCTGTGGCTTATGGTCATTCGCCACCTGCCAGAGATGAATGACGTTCAGCGTATCGCCGGCGGCCAGCAGTTTTCCATCGGGACTGAAGGCCACGCTCCAGATACTGCCTAGAGTCTCGGTGAAAACCGACTTGCTCAAGTCGGCATCGGCAAAGTTGACGTGGTTTAGGCGCACACCTCGCAAATCGGCTTGCCATACGGCTACCTGCGAAATGTCGTAGTCTGTTAAATCCACGCCCACTTGATGCAGCAAGTTGATCAGATTGCCTGCGGCGTAGCCGGGAGCCTGGGCGAACTCCATCTGTAGTTTCAGCAACAGCCGTTTACAGGTTGCTTCGATCGCTTTCGGGGTGTAGAGCAGGGCACGCAGTCGATCGACGATCGGCGTCAAGATCAAGCGAACCTGACTTTCGCGCACGTAGCTTTTGGCTTGCGCCTGGATGAACGCATGACTCATCAAAAGCTGAATGTGAGCCGCGCACATCTCCCGGCAGACTTGCTCAACCAGGCGTTCCGTGACGTATGCCATGACTACTGGCTGTTGGGTAAAGCCCTTGGTGGTGCGCTCAATGAGAAACCGATGCCCGAGCGATCGCAGCGTTTCGGGTAAACGAAGCTGCAAAATCGGCGACACGACATCATCTTGCAGATCGACCAGGGTGACAACCTCACGCTTAATCGCCAGCCAGTACATGACGGCCTGCTCATCATCCGCCAATCGTTCAAACTGGCGATCGAGCAAATCGCGGATATCATCAAAAACCAGCGGTTTCTGTTGCCACAATTCCAGAAATTTGGCAATGTCACCATCAAACAGATCTTTGATGACAGCAGCCACCATTTTTAACGCCAGTGGATTGCCAGCATAGTGCTGAACGAGCATCTGCCATTCGGCGGGCGATGCCGAAAAATTCCCCCGCACCTTCAATAACGCCTGCCCCTCGGACGGCGTCAGCCCCCGTAACTGAAACGCTCGCACAGGCTCTCTTTCGCCCGCCAGCAGCGCAATAGCTTTGGGTTCTTCACGGCTAGCAGCTCTGATGCGGCACGGTGCCTACAAGCTGAAAAAGATCGCCGTAGGCTTCATAGCCCTCGCGATAATCACCGGCATGATAGTGACTGGTCAATGAGGCGGCATCACCACGGCCAAGAATCATTTCGGCATTGTCCAGAATGATCAAACAGCGACGATCGCGCAAATACTGGATCAATTGCGACAACTGCTGATCGACCGTATCCGGTATGGGTAAGGCTCCATCCTCGGATAAAAATTGCAGCAGGCTGACCAGGAGTTCCGGCAGCAGCGGCGCGTTGCGGAGCGATCGCCAGATG
>JAJPKC010000493.1 GCA_021323955.1 Oscillatoriales cyanobacterium Centralia_MAG_596
AGCGATTTTATACTCCAGTTCGTGAGACTGAGACATAGGTTGAGATAAGAGTGAGGAGCTGTTTAAGGCTGACGGGTTTGGTCATGTATTCGTTGGCTCCGGCAGCCAGACAGCGATCGCGATCGCCCGGCATAGCCAGCGCCGTTAGTGCAATGATGGGAACCTGGCGCAGTTTAGTGTCTGACCGAATACGGCGAATGGCTTCTAGCCCATCGATTTCTGGCATTTGAATGTCCATTAGCACCAGATTGGGGCGGTATTCATCAGCCATCTGAATGGCCTCCAGTCCATTGCGGGCGACCTCGACCTGTAACCCATGGGCCTGCAGGTAAAGGGTGGTCGTTGTAATGTTTGCTTCATTGTCTTCTGCCAGCAGGATCAGCGGCGGCACTACAGGGGGAGTGTCAATCAACACCAGCGCCGTTCGGGGAACCGATTGTGCCACCGCCACCACCTGGGTAATCGTGTGTTGCAACTGTTGGCGCGTAACGGGTTTGAGCAAGTATGCGGCAGCGCCCAGGTTTAATCCATGCGATCGGGCCTCGATTACAGAAACTACAACAACGGGAATCGATCGAGTCGCTGGATGTGCTTTGAGCGCGGTCAGGACTTCCCATCCTGTCTGGTCGGGCAGCAAGATGTCGAGAAGAATCACATCGGGCTGATGGCGGATGGCGGCCTCTACAGCCCCGTTGCCATAGGGATGGACCGTGATCTGGATCCCAACCTCTGTGAGATAGCGGGAAAGTTGGTCGGCAGCCGTTTCCGAATCTTCCACAATCAGTGCCCGTTCAATATCTGGTGTCGGCAGTGCTGACAAACCAGAATCAGCGGCTGTTTCTGCCGTTAAATCAGTCAGTGGTTGCCAGGGAAGCACAATCGTAAACCGACTGCCTTTGCCAACCTCACTGTCGAGCGCAATACTGCCACCATGCAGCTCCATAATTCGTCGAACCAGGGCCAACCCCAACCCTGTACCGTCATAGCGGCGCGAAAGGCTGCTGTCGAGCTGTACGAATGGTTGGAAAAGCCGATCCATGTGTTCACGCGCAATGCCAATGCCTGTATCGACAATGCTGAACTCGACAATCTCTCGCTGCCGATCAGCACTGACCTGAAGGGTTACACAGCCATGATCGGGGGTGAATTTTACAGCGTTACTTAATAGATTAATCAATGCCTGACGCAGGCGGCGTTCGTCCGCTTGCAGGCCGGTCAGCGTCTCGTCAATCTGGTAACTGAGCTTGATCTGCTTGTGATTGGCCTGCTGCTTGATAAACGCAATACTGGACTCACAGAGGCTTCGGACGGAAACGGGCGTCAGATCCAGTTCCATCTTGCCCGACTCAATTTTGGAGAGGTCAAGAATGTCATTGATCAGGGCCAGCAGGTGTTGCCCACTCTTTTCGATCGTCTGTAGGGAGTTGCGCTGTAGTGGCGTCAGAGTGCCGTAGACTTCTTCCAGCAGCGCTTCCGAAAGTCCCAACACAGCGTTGAGCGGGGTGCGCAGTTCGTGGCTCATTCCTGCCAGAAATTCATCTTTGAGTCGCGCCGCACGGGCCAATTCAGCGTTGGCAAGGCTGATCCGTTCGCTGCTAAGCTGGAGTTGCGCTTCGGCTTGCTTGCGATCGCGGATATCAAACAGCGTCGATCGGCTACAGCGGTACGCTCCATCCTCGTTGGTGACGACGGTACTGTTAATCAGGGTTGGCAGCAGCACGCCATCGCCACAAACCAGGTCTAACTCCAGGTCTTTGAGCCAGCCCTGCTGGATCAAGTTTGGATAGCTCTGCGTAAATATCGGCCGACTGGCTTCGGTGAGAAAATCAGTGAAGGGGCGGCCAATCACCTCGGCACGGGTGTAGCCCAACCACCGCAACTCCGTGTCGTTCACTTTTACGTATCGACCCGCCGCATCAAGCGAATGGTAGCCGCAGGGCGCATTGTTGTAGAGGTCTTCAAACTCACGGGCGTAGTTTGTCAGAGCCTCTTCTGCCTGTTTGCGGTCTGTCATATCAGCCAGAATGCCCACATAGCCAATGACAACGCCATTGACATCTGTTTCGGGAAGCATCTGGCAGAAATACCAGGTGATACGGCCATCGGGCTGCAGAATTCTAGCCTCATTCCGGTAAAGCGCTCCCGCGCTGCAGGTCTGTGACCAGTCAGCGATTTCGGTGGCAATGCGATCGCGGTCTGCTGGATGAATCGTTTCTACCCACCCCTGTTCCATCGCTTCCGCAAGCGGTCGGCCTGTCATCTCACTCCAGCGATCGTTGACGTAAATACAGTTACCCGCCGTATCAAACCGAAAAATGGCAACTGGAGCCGTTGCCGCTAACGTTGCAAAACGACGTTCACTTTCCCGCAGAGCGATTTCGGCCTGCTTGCGAGCCGTAATATCAAAGTTAACCCCAATCATGCGCTGGGCCTCGCCCTGAGCGTTGCGCTGCACCAGTGCCGAGGCTTTGATGAAGCGGATCGTACCATCGGGGTGCATCACCCGAAATTCTGGATTGTAGTCTTGCTCTCCTGCTAAAGCTTGTTGAATGGCGGCTTCGGTCATTGCGCGATCGTCTGGATGGAGGCTGTTGGCCCAGGCTGTGTAGACGTGAGTGAACTGATCGGGTGTAATGCCGTAGAGCTGATACATGCCGTCATCCCAGATCAGGATGTTTTCCGTAACGTTCCAGTCCCAGATGCCGATCGCGCCAGATTTCACTGCCAGCGTCAGCCGATCCGTCAGATTTTGCAGTTCCGCGGTCGATGCCTGTAGCTGAGCCTCGGCCTGCTTGCGCTCGGTGATATCCATGTGGCACCCAATCATCCGCAGCGGGTTGCCATCCCTGTCCCACTCGATGACGCGACCAGAGACAATCACCCAAACCGTAGAACCATCCTGATGGTGATAGCGCACCTCGTTGTAAAAGGGAACCTGACCGTGGCTGTTCGCATGCTGATCAAAGCGCTCCAGAACACCCGGCAAATCTTCTGCAAAAATCAACTCTTGCCAGGTTTTGGGAGTGTTGGGCAGGTTCTCATCGGCATAGCCAAACATCCGTTTTAGCGCCGGACTTAAGTATTCCTGATTGGCGAGAATATTCCAGTCCCAGTAGCCAGCGAGGATGATTTCAAGGATATCCTCCAACAGTTTGAGTTCGGTTCGCAGCCGCTCAGCTTGCAGCCGCTCGGCTTCGGCCTGTTTGCGATCGCGAATATCCCGCGCAATTTTGGATATGCCAATCACGTGGCCGGTGGCATCGTTGATGGGTGAAACTGTTAACGACACATCCAGCAATTGGCCATTTTTGTGTCGTCGCACGGTTTCGTAATTATTGACGAGTTCGCCGCGCCGAACGGTTGCCAGAATGCTGGCTTCTTCATGCTGAATTTCTGGCGGAATCAGCATAAAAATCGATTGGCCAATGGCCTCTGCTGCCGTGTAGCCAAAGAGCCTTTCTGCTCCGGCGTTCCAGCTCACGATGACACTATCTAACGTCTTACTGAGAATTGCATCCGCAGATGACTCGACAATGGCGGCCAGTTGCGCTAAGGCTAATTCGGCCTGCTTGCGATCGCTAATATCCGTGTGGGTGCCCAACATCCGCAGCGGTTGCCCGTCCTCATCCCAGGCTACGATCTGGCCCAGAGAGAGTACCCACTTCCAATCACCGTCTTTGGTAATTTGGCGAAATTCTGATCGATATTCAGAAACCCTGCCCGTGATGTAGTCCTGGTAAAGCTGGGCCGCCTGCGCGCGATCGTCGGGATGTATCCGATCGATTGCCCCCGTCACGGATTCCTCAAATTCAGTCGGATCGTACCCCAGCATGGTGACATAGGAGGGACTGACGATGACTTCGCCAGTTTGGACATTGACGTCATAAATTCCCTGGTTGGCGGCGGCTAACGCAAGGCGCAGTCGTTCTTCGCTTTCCCGGAGCGCGGCTTCTGTTTTTTGCCGCTCCGCAATTTCGGCCTGCAATTGTTGATTGGTGGCGGCCAGACCGGGCAGCGCCAGTGCTTGCGGCAGAAGTGAGACCAGTACAACCGCGGTGTAGAGCGAGATCACGGCAGTTGCCAGTTTGAGTGCGCCCGATAGCCAGTAGACCGGATGCCACAGTGTCCAGATGGCCATCAAATGGGTTGTACCACAGGTGACAATAAAGGCACTGAACAGCAGAAAAACTTTGTTGAACGGCAAATCCTGCCGCTGCTGCACAAAATAGAGCAGTGTAATGGGGATGGAATAGTAGGCGATCGCAATCAGACCATCAGAGACAAGATGGAGGCCGACCAGTTGGGGCTGCCACAGGTAACAGTGGCCATGCGGAACAAACTGAGACGAGCTGAGCAATGCTTGAAAAAACGCATGCATGGTCTGCGACCTTATTGATTTGTATGTATCAGGCAGGTTGAAGATTGTCACCACCCTAATCAGTGGTTGTTTAAAGGTGACGCGTCCAAAATTGCAACCTGGAGACAATGAGCGCGTGGGCTGTGGTATTCAGGAACGAAGCGCAAAAAATAGCCGAAACGCGCAACCTACTACTGCGAGCATTCTCGACGATGACTGACTATTCTCCAGCGTTTTCCGAATGAACAACCGGCGAATGAACGCCTGAATCCTCACTGCTAAAAAGCATGTAACCGAAGCAAAAACGTCCCATCCAGAT
>JAJPKC010000458.1 GCA_021323955.1 Oscillatoriales cyanobacterium Centralia_MAG_596
CTTGAGCACTTGTGCCAGTGGTGCCGATGCATGCAGTGTGATCCCCCGACGATCGGCTGTGGTTTCAGGTTCAGGAGCCTCCCGCAGGAGTGCCTGGAGTAAGGGACGCACCCCAAAATCGCGATCGGTCACGCCGATAAACACCGGCACAATCTGATCGGCTCCCAGCTCCAGCTTGAGATCCCGAAAAATTTCTTCCTGGGGTGGCTCAATGTCTTCCAGCAACTCTTCCAGCAAGTGGTCGTCAAACTCGGCCAGCGTTTCGAGCATTTCGGCGCGCGTGGCTTTCTCTTGATCGCGCAACGATTCCGGCAGAGGCACTGGATCAGCCGGTGCGCCGGGATGATAGTGATACGCCTGCTCTGTCACCAGGTCAATAAATCCCACCAGCTTTTCGCCCTGGCCGATCGGGTACTGATGGGCAACCAACGGTCGGCTCGACACTTTCTTCAGCGCTTGCAGTACGTCGGTAAAGTCTACATCGGCCCGATCCATTTTGTTGACAAAGACGAGATGGGGAATCTGCCAGTCGTCGAGAAATTTAAACAGAGGCGCAAGGGTCAGCACGCGATCGGCCACTGGTTCGCACACGACCACCACGGCATCCGCCCCAATCAATGCATTGCAGGTTTCTTGAGCGAACTCGATGGAACCGGGGCAATCCAGGAATGTAAAACGAACGCCGCCGTACTGAGTACTGGCGGCGTTCACTTCAACAGTCATCTGGCGATCGCGGGCTTCTGGGCTACTATCCCCGACGGTATTTTTGTCCTGGACTTTGCCCTTGCGTGTAACGGCATCTGTCACCGACAGAATGCTTTCCAGCAGCGTCGTTTTACCGCTGAGATAGGGACCCACGATCGCCACGTTTCGGGATCCCGGCAATACTTTCTCGTTCATACGTTCCTCCGCCAGCAAAAGCTAAACAACAGTTGGCTGGCTCAAACGTGAACGGCTTTTGGATAAAACCTGAAGTTAAAGCCAGTCAGGTGCCACTCAGCCCATTCGGTACGATCGCGAATGAACTGAAATGGGTATGACATTGATTGTGGGGATCGTTATACTGACCCATCAAAAACCTGCGGTTTGTCTTAAGGAAGAGTTAAACAATGATTAAGTAGGGTGTCTATTTATTTTTCTTGTCCAATATCTATTTATTTTCACCTGGACTTCGCAACATTTTTCGGATTGCGTTCGTCATCGCTGTACCAAGAAGTAAGCCGATCAACCAGTAGAAAACAAGATCCAGATATAGCGGTATCGTTAACGTTCAGCCACACCTGACAATTAAGTTAATCTGGCTTGAGCGTTGGGTTTATGCTTCTTCCTGTAGAATGACGGCAATCGCTGCACTCTCCATATCTATGCCGATGAGGGCAGATCTCAGAACGCGATTTAGACATTGGACAACCAAAACTATGCAATCACAACGGCGGTGGCAGACGGGTGGGTTTGTCGGCTTGATCATGATCAGTAGTCTGCTGGCGGCGGCAGCTCCCGTCCGGGCACTGCCAGAGAAAGCTGTCCTGGTCGCACAGGCTACCCAGGAGGCCGAAAGTGCCATTAATCAAGGCATTCAGTTTATCCAGCAGGGTAAGCTCAACGACGCGATCGCCGCCTTTCGTCGTGCGACGGAACTTGATCCCCGCCTGTCCGCTGCCCACTACAATTTGGGACTGGCGCTCCGTCAGCAGGGGCAACTCCAGCCTGCGGCCAACGCCTTTTACCAGGCAACCCAGGCCGACCCAAATTTTGCGCTGGCCTATGCCAACTTAGGGGCTGCACTGCTGGAAGGGAACAACCTGCCCCAGGCCAAAGACTACCTCCAGCGAGCCATTGAGCTGAATCCGAAGTTAGGCTTAGCGCACTACAATCTGGGGCTGACGCTAGAGCGGCAGGGCAATCTGGATGGCGCGATCGCTGCCTATCGACGGGCGATCGAATTTAGCCCCACCGCACCGGAACCGGCCTATCATCTGGGGATGGTCTACGCCCAGCAGCACAAGCTCAAGGAAGCGCGCGCGGCGTTTGAGCAAGCGATCAAAATTGACCCCAGCTATGCAGAGGCTTATTACAACCTGGGGTCGTTGCTGTTTATGCAGAACGATTTGGAGGGGGCGCTCAACGCATTCCGGCAATCGGCTCAAGCCAACTCCAACTACGCCAACGCCTACTACGCGGCGGGACTGGTGTTCATGCGTCAAAATAAGTTTGCTGACGCGCAGAAGGTGCTTACCTATGCGAAGGAGTTGTATGCTAAACAGGGCAATAGCCCGTGGGCAACGAAAGCGGAACAGCAGTTGCAGAAAGCGAAGACTGGCCAGCGTTAGGCCCGCTGGGGCGAACCCCCGATCGCTGGAGTTCTTCTAGCAAACCAGTCATTTCGGTTTTCCAGCTCACCGGCATACCAATGTGGTTCAAGAAATACAGATAGAAGGCGTGCTGCTCTGGGTTCCACAGGTCGCGTCCGTGGTCAGCATAAAAGCGGAGTTGGTCGAGTTGATCGGCTGCGGCTACGAGTTGGGCCACCGTTGCCGTCGGCTCCGTTGCGGCCATCAAGCGATCGACATAGCGGCGATTATGCCCTTTAGCAACCGCAGACTCGTCGCAAAGTAGCCTCATTGCGTCCTGGACGGTGCCCCCAATTTGGCCAAATAGCTCCATCGGCAGCCCAGCATCGACAATTGAATGGTGCATCAGCGCCACGATCGCCGCGTCTTCTAGCCACTCACCGGGCAGGAGGATGACGCCCTTTTCGATCGTGAGGGCAGCGACGGAAAGCAAATGGCTGATGTAAGGAACGTTGTGAACCTCTCTAATTTGTCGATCATGCAGCTCTGCGACCCAGTGCAAAACGTTGACAAAGCGCGTAGTCAGAAGTGGAGAAACAGACGTTGGTAGGAATGTACCCATATACATTGGAACGCTAAAGGTCATGAGCGAAGGATGCCCAAACCATTGCAATGAATTATAAAGTTGTTGAAAATTTGGGTGCTTTCTGCGCTTGCAGGGCCGCCCAAACCCGTTCTGGCGTCATGGGTAAGTTGGTTAGACGCACACCCGTGGCGTGGGCGATCGCGTTGGCAATCGCTGGAGCCATGCCATTGGTGGTGATCTCGCCCACACCCTTAGCGCCAAACGGCCCGTAGGGATCCGCCTGCTCCACCAGAAACACAGTCATCGGAGGCATTTCAGCCGCCGTTGGCAGTCGATAGGTGCGAAAGCTGGGGTTCAGGATCGTGCCGCGATCGTCCATCAGCAGTTCCTCTGTCAGCGCATAGCCAATGCCCATCGCGCTGCCACCCGTCGCCTGCCCCAGGCAAATCCGCGGATTGATCGCGATCCCCAGGTCGATCGCCTGCACCGATCGCAAGACCTGTACTTTCCCGGTATCGGTATCCACCTCCACCTCCACCCCCTGCACAGCGAAGGTGAGAGACGATTCGTTCGCCGCGTACTCGTTTTCGGCTTCGAGGAGTGAGTGTGTGTGGTGGGGTAAGTTTAGGCTGTCCCCCTGCTCTCTTTGGTTCCCCTCTTCCACTTGCAAGGCGGCGACCAACGCTTGAAGGGACATCGACTTATCTGAGCTGGCGATGATGCCGTTGGTGATCGTTAGCGTGTCTGGTTCGGCTTGCAGCAGTGGGGCCGCCGCTTGAACGATGCGATCGCGCAATTTTTCGGCGGCCTGCCTGGTGGATTGACCAGAGATGTAAAGCGTGGCGGATGCGTAGGAACCCGCATCAAAAGGGGTCTGATGGGTATCCGCCGTAATCATGTCGATGTCCCCTACCGTGACACCCAACACGTGCGCGGCAATCTGGCGCAGGGTGGTGTCTGACCCCGTGCCCACATCCACTGACCCCGATCGCAAACAAAATCTGCCGTCTGAGTTGAGTGTCAGTTTAACCCCTGCCAGATGCACTTTCGATAGCCCACTGCCCTGCATGGACAGCGAAATGCCAACCCCTCGCCGTCGTGAGCCGTTGACCACGGGCGGTGCGCCCGGCACGTAGCCCATCGCCGTGACAACCTTCGTGAAGCATTCCTCCACCGCGTAGCTGCCAATCAGATTAAAGTGATCGGCGGAACGGCCCAGAGCGATCACATCATCAGGGCGAATCATGTTCTTGCGCCGCAGCTCGATCGGGTCGATCGCGAGTTTGCGGGCAATTTCATCCAGTTGAGACTCCATGACAAAACAGCCCTGGGTCGCGCCATACCCCCGAAATGCACCGGCTGGCATGGTGTTGGTATACACCGCATAGCCCCGATAGCGCTTGTGGGCACAGCGGTAAAGCCCCAGCGGCTCGTAGCCTGCCAGGAAGACAACGGTGCCGCCATGATTGCCGTAAGCGCCTGTGTTTGCGATCGCCTCCATGTCCTGAGCGATTAACGTACCATCGGCCTTCACGCCGGTCTTGAGGCGAATCGTCATGGCATGACGGCTGTTCGTACAGGCAAATTCTTCCTGCCGCGTAAAGACCCACTGTACCGGACGCCCCGTTCGCAGAGTCGCCAAAACGCACAGGTCTTCGCTGAGAATTTCTTGCTTATTGCCAAAGCCCCCACCCAGCTTGGCTTTGTACACCCGAATTTTCTCTCTGGGCAAATCGAACAGCTCTGATAGCACGCGCTGGCAGTGGAAAGGCACTTGAGTACTCGATCGCACGACCAGCAAGCCGTCCGGCTCTAACCAACTGGTGGTGGTGTGCGGTTCCAGGTGCGCGTGCTGCACGGGGGGCAACGAGTAGGTCGTTTCAATTACCAGATCGGCGGCAGCAAACCCCGCTTCTAAATCACCTGATTCCAGCACCACTTGACCCGCAATATTGTGGTGAGCATCCGGGATGTTAACCGCATCAAGTTCGTCGTGGATGATGGGGGGGAGCGGGGAATGGGGCGTGGCTTCCCTCCAGTCTCCGTGTCCCTCTCTATCTGCTTCCTCCTGCCTTCGGCCCATTGCCGCGATCGGATCCAGCACATGGGGCAGAATCTCGTAGTCTACCTGGATCAGTTGACAGGCGCGTTCCGCGATCGCCACCGATTCCGCAACAACAGCCGCAACGCGATCGCCGACAAATCGAACCTTTGTGTCCAACAAGAAATGATCGAGGGGATCGGGCACCGGCTCGGCATGTCCAGCCGTAGTGTAGGCACGACGGGGTACATCCGCGTGGGTCAGCACTACATGAACACCAGACAGCGCGGTTGCCCGACTGGTATCGATCTGGCGAATCCGGGCATGGGGATGGGGCGATCGCAGCACTTTCAGGTGCAGTAATCCCGGCGGTGCCCAGTCAACCGTATACACAGGCTGTCCCGTTACAATCTCAGGGCCATCCTGCTTGGGAATGCTCTGCCCGATTTGAGGTGCGTGGGGAGTGGGGAGTGGGGAGTGGGGAGTGGGGAGTGGGGAGTGGGGAGTGGGACGCGATTTGAGGTGATTCGGTTCGCCTGATTCCTCTGCTTCCCTGCTTCCCTTTCCCGCCAGAATGCTCTCCACGATCGCCGTGTAGCCTGTGCAGCGGCAGAGATTGCCTCTTAGCTGCCAGCGCAGGTCAGCTTCGGACTTGTAGGTGATTTTTGCTGCCGTCATCACCATGCCGGGAGTGCAAAATCCACACTGAAATCCCTGCTGCTCCAGAAATGCTTGCTGCAACGGCGATCGCTGCCCGTCTGGTGCCAAGCCCTCGATCGTTGTGACGGTATGGTTGTGCGCCCGTTTCGCCGGGTAGAGACAGCTATGAATTGGGATGTCGTCTACCCAAACGGTACATGCGCCACAGTCGCCGGTGTCACAGGCACGCCGCACCCCTGAGTAGCCAAGCTGCCGCAGCAGACTCAGCAAACTGGTGCCTGCTGTACAGGCGGTTGTGGTCGATCGACCATTGATATGAATGGTGGTGGCGTCTGACATTGGATGACGGAACAATGAATGGATTCGACCCTGCCCGCAATCAGGCAACCGATGCCAGGAGGAGCCAGACGCCAGACGCGCAGAAGTTGAGTTCTAACAGCTGGCTTCTGTACTCCAGTCAGGTGTTCTTCTAGTTTTAGAACGTGGGAGGCGCGCTGGCTGTAGTCAAGGCGACGAAGGCTCCGCCAGAAACACATCCGTACGGTGCACCAGGTCGATCGCGCCCTGCGCCTGCTCCCACTGCCGATATAACTGCGTCACATCATCTACCAGCTGATCATAGACGACACCCTCTTGAGGCAGGTAAGACGTGCTGCGGATCCGACCAATCAGTGCTGGTAAGTCGATCGCCTGTCGATAGACGAAACTGTGGTGCCGAAAATTCTGAAAGCGATCGCTAGACGCCAGTGGCTTGGTCTCCACAGCCAGCAGATTGCGATGCTCGGCTGGGTGCTGGTTTGAGGCAACGCGGATGAGTTGGGTGTACTGCGCGGTGAAGGGATCGTCCTGGTCACGTTCGTTCCACACCAGCGCGACGCGCCCCGTTAATCGCAGAATCCGGTGAAACTCGTCCAGACTCTTGGCCGGATCAAACCAGTGAAAGGCTTGAAAGCAGGTGACTAGATCGACCGAGCCATCAGGCAATCCCGTTTGTTCTGCCGTTCCCGCTTGAAAGGTCACGCCAGCATGGGGTTCTGCCGACTGTCGCATCGCCGCATTGGGTTCGATCGCCCAGACATTAACCCCCTGATCGGCCAGGAGTCGCGCGGATATCCCCGTTCCCGCACCGACATCAGCCGCCGTGAGTTGACCGGGTTCGCCTAAGTCAGCCAGTATGGCTGCGATCGCGGCGGCTGGATAGCTTGGCCTGTAGCGGGCATAATCTCCCGCTCGGTTGGAGAAGCGATCGAGCGGGTTCATCTGGTGCATTGGGGTGGAGTGGCTCATCTTGGCTGATCCTGGCTTAAGCATGGGTTTCCTTACTTTGTCACACCTTTTTCGAACCTCTACTACTGCTTTTGTTAAACTCTGATGTGCCGAAAATTACATATCCAGATGGTGAGCTTTAGTATGCTTACATTCTGAATTTACTGTAATTACGTGGTGTGAGGATTCGATGTCTAGTCCTATGAATCGATGGAAATCTCTGGTGGTTGCACCGGCAGGAGTATGGGCAGCTCTGCTCATTACCGGCACAACAGCAGGATTCGTGGCACCGGGTGCCAGGGCTGCTCAAAGCCCAAATGACGCTGCTCAGACATCCGCCAGCGTGATGTCCAAATCGTTAAGTTCGCAGTCTGCTGATGCTACTCCGGCAACAGCACCCAAATTAGTGGCAGATGCCGCGATCGGAATTGATGCCAGCGAACCGCTCGCCAGCGTGGCTGATATGCAGCCTGAAGCCAAAGCCGCTCCAAGTGGCATGGATCAAGTGACCTCCGTTTCACAACTAACAGACGTTAAGCCGACTGACTGGGCGTTCCAGGCGTTGCAGTCGCTGGTTGAGCGCTATGGCTGTATTGTGGGCTACCCCGATAAGACGTATCGTGGCAACCGGGCCTTGAGCCGCTACGAATTTGCCGCCGGCTTAAACGCCTGCATGGATCGCATTAACGAACTCATTGCGGCGGGCACGGCTGACCTTGTGAAGAAGGAAGACCTGGCCGCTGTGCAAAAGCTCCAGGAAGAGTTTGCCGCTGAACTGGCAACCCTGCGGGGGCGTGTTGACACGCTGGAAGCCCGCACAGCTACCCTGGAAAAGCAGCAGTTCTCAACGACCACCAAGCTCAACGCGCTGGTCTGGTTTAACCTCACAAGCGCGGGTGCTGGTAGAGATGTCACCTATGAAGGGCCGGACAGTGGTCGTAATGACCCTGGCAACGGTCGCTTCTTTGCAACGCGAACCAATGGGCAGCCGACCCGTCAGGTGACTGGTTCACCGCAGACCACGTTTGGCTTCAACACCTGGTTAACCTTCAATACCTCCTTCACTGGAAAAGACAGTCTGGTGACGCAGTTGGCTTCCGGGAACTCCATTTCACCGGCCAACCAGTATGCGTCAGCCGGGTTCTTTAACTCCTACGGTACGCCCTTTACAGACCAGACCAGCGGCACCGTCAACGGCAGAAGTGATGTGGTCATCCACGACCTCTTCTACAGTTTCCCAGTGGGTGATTCACTCAAAGTCACGGTGGGGCCCCGGGTGAACTGGTACCGCACGTTTGACTTTAACCGCTTTACCTTCTTCCTCACGGGGGCCAGCAGCTTTGACTCGATCGGCAGCACCCAGACCAACGCGATCGACCGGGGGTCGGGGTTAGTCCTTGACTGGAAAATCAACAAGCAATTCCGATTGGCGGCGGCTTATCTGGGCGAGAATACAGAGTTCTTGCCGTCGCAGTTTGGCTTCAATACGTCCAGTAATCCAAACTTTGGGTTATTCGGTGGCACCAATACATCGACCGTTGAGTTGACCTACTCTCCCAATGAGAACCTCAACTTCCGCGTCTTATACGACTACACGCGGATGCAGGCCTATGGCGGACAGGTTGGTGGGGCGATCGGTGAACCCATTCCCTACGGCTATCTCGATGCCGGCCCGGGCTTCTCGGAGAATGGCGTTGGCGGTGGTCTGAAATATGCCTACGCCAATGCTGTGACTTTTAACTTCGATTGGCTGATTACGCCTGGGTTTGGCATCTTCGGGCGCTACGGTTTTGGTAACACCAATCTCAAACCGATCGACAAAGCCGTTGATGTCCAATCCTTCCAGGTTGGTGCTGGGTTCCCCGATTTAGGGAAAAAAGGAGCGCTGGCAGTGATTACCTTCTTGATGCCAATGGATATTATTCGCGGCGATCGCTATTTTGCGGCGGGCGCGGGTAATGGTGGCACGATGTATGAGCTAGAAGCCACCTATTTCTATCCGCTCAGCGAGAACCTGGCGCTGGTTCCGGCGTTCTACGCTATCTTCAACGCCAACAACTTCGATACCAACCCCACTATTTTTGTGGGCAACTTGCGGGCACAGTTTAGCTTCTAGTTGTTGCGTATTCGTGGTGCGTGATTGACTTCACGCACCACTTACCGCTGATTGCTATCCCCATCGTCCTGGTGAAAGCTGTGAAATCACCGCATCGTCTTGTCCAGCAGCGACAGCCGCGAACCGCTGCGCCAGTGGTGGCAGGATTGCCAGTGGATTGCTGAAGCCTGAAAACAGGTGAATCCCTTCCATATTGGGAATCTGGCCAATCAGCGGCAGGCGATCGTGGCTGAATGCAATCAGGCAGTGATGCCATTGTCCGGGGAGATCTTGGAGTGCTGGTAAGACAGCGCCGACCTGAGCGCGGATGGCCGCTTCGCTCGTGGCGGCGTCGATGGTGGCGTTGGGGTCGGTCAGGGTGCGGCTCACCTGACCAATTCTGAAGGTGCCGTTCAGCAGTTGCGTTGCCCCAGCATCCAGAATCGATGGGATTGGCTCATGTCCTGGCTGATCCCACAGGTGATCTAGTTCCGCTTTGCTGGCATCGGCTTCGAGCTGAAACCGTTGGGTGTCTGCGGGCATCACCAGCGATCGCAAGCGGAGATCCACGGGCGGTGTTTCAATGAGTTCCGCGTGCGTGAAATAGAGCCGGACGGGGATGCCCGCCGCTTTTAACAGCGATCGGCTCAGTGCCCCTGCGCAGACCGCAACATTGCTGCTGCTGTAGGTGTGCTGCTGGCCAATCACTCCCGTTACTCGGAGGTTCTCGCTCCGCTGGAGCGCAGTCACTGTTTCGATCCGCACCTGCCCGCCCAACCGGATAAATGCCTGAGTATAGGCCGCAACCGTGGCGGTGGTCGAGATATGCCCATGCTTCACGGTCAGGGCACCGGCGATCGCATCTGGATTCAGCAACGGTTCCAGTTCGCAGGCTTCCGCCACGTTCACAAGTCGGGGCGGAATGGCAAAGTGGGCGTAAGACTGGGCGATCGCGCTGGGGTTTTCATCGCGGGCGATCGTCAACACCAGGTCTAACTCGCGAAACTCAGTGCTTGCATCGAGTTCGTCAGAGAGGACGCGATGCCGCTCAATTCCCTCCGCGCAAATCTGACGCGTCAGATCGGTCGTCCCAGACCAGTAGGCAATGCCGCCATAGCCAAAGCGGGTTGCTCCCTGGAGGACACTGTGTTGCTCCAGCAACAGCACCGAAAACCCTTGCTTAGCCAGTTCATAGCTGAGCGCTGCCCCCGTAATTCCGGCCCCAACCACAATCCAATCAAAGGTCTGCATAGTCTGAATGCCCAACGCGTTAGATCACTTAACATTGTCAGTTCATTCTACGTTTGCAGCGGTTGACGGACTGTATCTGGTGGGCGATCGTGGGCGCACCTGTCGGCTGAGATGACAGCGTTTTGCTGCCGAATCACTGCTGTATCCATGTCTAAATCAAGTGCGCCTGTCAGCAGTATCAATCATGACAAAACCTGGTTTTGGTGCAATGATTCAATCGATCGCCCGGCCTTGACTGCACCGGGCTTCCCGTCCCAGGAACCAGGAACCGCACCGCATCTTTTATTTGATCCATTTTGAGGAGTTAATCGTGAGCAGTAAACGCCCTTTGTTCGTACCGCGTCGTCAAGTGATCCGTGGTCTGCTGGCCGCTGGTGCCTTTGGTGCGACGTCCCGCCTCTGGACAGGTTGTAGCCCCACGCCGACCCCCGAAGCCAGTTCCGGTAGCCCTGCGGCCAGCAGCTCAGCCAGTCCTGGGAAAGACGTGGTCATGGGCTTTATCTACGTCGGGCCGAAAGACGACTACGGCTGGAACCAGGCCCACTTCGAAGGGAAAGAAGGAGTGGCCAAACTCCCCGGCGTCAAAACGGTAGAACAGGCAAATGTGCCGGAAACCAATGAAGTCCAGGAAGTCATGCTCAACATGATTAACCAGGATGGCGCAACGGTCGTGTTTCCAACCTCCTTTGGCTACTTCGACCCCCACATTTTGAAAGTGGCACCCAGTAATCCCAATGTGCAGTTCTTCCATGCCGGTGGTCTTTACGTCGAAGGCAAACACCCTAAAAATGTGGGTAGCTACTTTGCCTACATCGACGAAGCCCAATACGTTGCTGGTATCGTTGCCGCGCACATGGCCAAAAATGGCAAACTTGGCTTCATTGCCGCCAAACCCATCCCGCAGGTCGTTCGCAATATCAACAGCTACACCCTCGGTGCCCGCACCGTTAATCCCAAGGCCACGACTCAAGTGGTCTTTACAGGCGACTGGTCATTGCCGGTGAAAGAAGCTGAAGCAGCCAACAGTATGGCCGACCAGGGAATTGAAGTCATCACCTGCCACGTAGACAGCCCCAAAGTGATTATGGAGACGGCTGAAAAGCGTGGGATTTACTGCACGGGCTATCACACAAACCAGTCCAAACTGGCTCCCAAAGGATATTTGACTGGGGCAGAATGGGATTGGTCCAAAATTTATGGTGAATATGCCAAGCTCATCCAGGAGGGCAAATCCTTGATGGATGGTGGCATTCCTCACCTCGTCCGTGGTGGCTACAAGGAGGGATACATCAAGGTTTCCGACTACGGCCCCGCCGTGACAGATGCAGCCAAGAAAGACGCTGATGCCGCTAAAGCCAAGCTCATGGCTGATACCCTGATTATCTACAAGGGGCCACTCAAGGACAACACCGGCAAGGTGGTGATTCCGGCTGGGAAAGAGTTTAAGCAGAAGGATACAGAGCTAGAGAAGATGGACTGGTTAGTAGAAGGA
>JAJPKC010000627.1 GCA_021323955.1 Oscillatoriales cyanobacterium Centralia_MAG_596
AACCCCCACTTATGTAAGACGGCTTTTGCTTCATTACCCTTCAGGTATTGGACAAAAGTTTTGGCAATATCTATTTTTTGGCTGCTTTTGAGCACTGCCATGGGGTAGACGATCGGCGAGTGGTAAGATGAATCGGCAACAACAATGATTCTCACTTTGCGGGAAGTTTTGGCATCGGTTAAATAGACTAAACCTGCATCAACGTTACTATTTTCAACGGTGGCCAAGACCTGCCGCACATTATTGCTATAAATCAGCTTGGGCTTCACGGTGTCTAACAAGTTCAGCTTTTGCAGAACCTGTTCAGCATACTGTCCTGCTGGAACGCTGCGAGGTTCACCAATAGCAATGCGCGCGATCTTCGGTTGCTTCAAACTATTGAAGCTAACCACACCTCTAGAATTTTGGGGTGCGGTTAACACCAACCTGTTGCTTGCCAGGTTGCTACGCGTACCAGGAACCAGTACCTCTTTCTGCGCCAATATATCGACCTGCTGCTGACCAGCAGCGATGAAAATATCGGCAGGTGCGCCCTGTTCAATCTGCTGCAACAACGCACCCGATGCCCCAAAGTTGAAAGTCAAGTTCACGTTGGTGTGTCTCTTTTGGTACAGCGGCTGGATATCTTCCATCACGTCTTTCATGCTGGCAGCAGCAGACACCAGCAGCGTGGTATTTGCTCGCGCTGACTCAACATACATGAGCCTTAAACTGATCGCTAGAACGAAACTGGTAAGCGTGGCACTGAGAAGAATCAAAAATTGCTTCCGTCGCATACAATCATCACTGGCAACTTACAAGTTGGAGTTGGTAACTTAGGATTGTGGATTGAATAACCTGCAATTCCTGTAAGAGATGTGGTTAAAAGCTTTTAGGGCATTATGGCTTTGCCTAACACACTCTACTTTATTGATCTCACATTTCTCAGGGGCAGTGTGCGGAGCTTTAGAGGGACAATATCAAGGGTAGGTGCGTTCAGTGGCTAAGATATTTGCGATCGCCTCTGGCAGATCTGCCAATCCGGTATCGGCTTCTGACGCACTCACGGGGGAACTAAACGTATAACTGGGGTCACATTCGCCCGTATCATAGACTTGTAGCACCCATTTATCGGGTAGTCCTTCCACGCCGATCTCGACAACAGACCAGGTTTCTCCAACGGGACGCACATGCAACACAGAAAACCAGTCTTGATCCTCGGTTGGAACCTCCAGATCATCCATGAGAAAGGCGATCGCGAGTTGTCCAACGTCATCGGTCGGTCGATTGAGGGTTTCCATCGTTACTCCTTAGCAGTTGGTTGCGGATAAAGGTTTAGCTGGATAGCTAGTTCACGGGCAACATGAAAGAGAAATCTGGCACCGTCTTGATTTTCTTGATGAGCCATCATCGTACCGACTTTCACAAGCGCTTGTACCAGGCTCGCGTCAATCAGGTCGGATTGGGCATCGAGAATGTCTGGCTCCTGTCCATTCGGGCAAGCAAGCAAGGCTTCAATCAATTTCAAATATTGATCCTGACGTTGGGCTGTGAGTGGTTGAGGCATTAGCTTTGATGGCTGATGGTTTGATAACTGACAAAGTGTACATTCAATAAATGCTCTGCTGCCAAAGCCGTTCCAGCGTGGCGATCTGCTGTTTTAGCGTGATGGTGCGACGGGTTTGATGGCGATCGCTCAGCCATAGCCCTACCCAAAATCCTGAGGAGACAGCGATGATAAAGCTTAAAAAAGCTAAAGGGACAAGGGCTAACGCGACCGCTTTAATCGATGATTTGTCTGCATCGCTCAGTGAAAGTCTGCCATCAGAGGGCATAGCGATTGTTGCCATATGAAGCGCTGCGCGATCGCTTGAAAGAACGACAGGCTGGAAATCCATAAGTTCACTGTGGTAGTGCCAAATTCTCCACCACACGAGTAGGGCGGGAGAAAACACAGCCAAGGTAATTAAACCAACCGTGAGCAGCTTCAAGAGTTGAGGTTTCATCACCCATGGCTCCTTTTAGAAGTTTTTAGCGGTGTGCAGCACAGGATCAAACTCAAAACGTCTGGAATGATGGGTTTCACCATAAAGGCTGAAGGTTACCGTTGGCTCATCACCCACCGCTTCTACAGAGTGGATCGCATCTGGAGTAAAGCTGATGATATCTCCCGGCAGTACCACGACTTCAGCCGTTGGCTCTACCCGATCGAGAAACTTGGCATCAGATAGCCGCTTCCAAAGCGTGTTTTTTTCTTCCCCTTTCAGGACAGCCACAATGCCCCAGTTGCCATGATTGTGAATCGACGATCGTGTACCCGGTAAGTAGGTGGAAATCTGCACCGTTAACGGGTAGCCAATTTCGTCGTAGAGCATAATTACACCAGTGCCCGTATCCGGGTTGGGGTCGATGTATTGTGTCTGTATCCAATAGGAGTTGGTAATCAACCGTCGCACCAGTAGCCATAGTTGAGGTAAACAAGCCGATTCATCGATCGCCGCTTCCAGCACATCTTCCACTTCCGTCAAAAAGCGATGCAAGCGATAGGGTGTACGGAGCAAATCCCACTCTCTCGCAGGTTTACACACCTGCCACTGCCCTGCTTCTGTGACCAATAGATCGCGATGTTTCATGGCTACCTCAAACACGGTGACTAATCCTCCTCATCGTCAGGTTGAGTCAGAATCTGCAACACCGTAGCTGCCCCAAACTCTCGTTTGTCATCAAGCTCGTTTACGCGCATCGTAATCACTTTTGCCTCCTCGATCGCGCCCATACGTGCCAGAATCATGCCAGAAGCGGCATAAGCATTGAGATAGAGCCGGATATGTGGTTCATCTTTACGCCCACTGAGTACGGGTGCCAGTGCCTCCCATTCTTCGGGAAGACCTTCTAATCGCTGGATCTGCTCAATGACGTGGTTGGCAATTTGGAGCGCTGCCGCGTCGTTGTGCTTGTAGAAAAAATAGCGGTAGGCGGCAACGAGGACATCCAGGGATTGATGGGCGATCGTCAAGGCTTGCTGGATGTAGCCCTGAGACTGCGCTGTATCTTCCCAGGTATTGGCTGCCGCAATGAGCAATTGCTTGACCTCAGCGGGCAAATCATACCAGGACAAGGATGGGGCATGGCTGGATTGGGTGTTAAGGTATGGCATGGGTTTAGAACAGCGTCAAGATGTACAGCAATGAGAACAGGACTATCCAAATAATGTCGACAAAGTGCCAGTAGATTTCTGCCATTTCGACGCCCACATGCTTGGTGGTGGAATAGTGGCCCGATCGCCGTGATCGCCACAACACTCCCAAAATCAGCAGTAAGCCAATAAACACATGCAGACCGTGAAACCCGGTCATCAAGTAAAAGCAGTTGGCAAAAATATTGGTGGTCAATCCATAGCCCAGCGTTAAATACTCATACACCTGCCCTGCCAGAAACGCGGCACCCATCACAGCGGTGACAATATACCAGCGGCGCAAACCCTTCACGTCATTCTTCTTAATCGCCGTATCGCCCAGGTGAATCACAAAGCTGCTCGAGACCAGGACGATCGTGTTGATGGAAGGAATCAGTAGCTCCACTTCTGTGCCTTCCGGCGGCCATGCGATTGCTCCTCCACGTAGGACTAAATACGTGGCAAAGAACCCGCCAAACATGAGTGATTCCGAAATCAAGAAGGTGAGCAGTCCCCAAACGCGCAGATCGGCATGTTCCTCATGGTGGATCGCGGTGGTTGCTGGCACTAAACCATCCAAAGTGGTTTCTGATGGATCGATCGTTGAACCTTGCATAAATTTCCCTACAGTATGCTGTCTACACACTTAACGTCTTCTGCACAAGTGGGAGGGTGGGAGAGTGGGAGGGTGAGAAAGCCTGTGACGTAATCTCATCCACCCATCTGCTCATCTACTCATCCACCCGTCTATCCTTCCACCCGTCACGTTGCCGGAACCGTCGTTTCCTCGCCAACTACCGCAGTCTGAACGTCTCTGCCGTACTCATAGGGGCCGTGGGTCACGACAGGCAGCACTTCCCAGTTTTCAATCAGGGGCGGCGAACTGGTTGTCCATTCCAGGGTGAGTGCATTCCAGGGATTATCGCCCGCTTTCGCGCCGTATAGCCAGCTCCAGACCATGTTGATGGCGAAGGGAATCACCGATGCCGCTAAGACAAACGCGCCTAACGTACAAAGCTGATTCACGCTGGCAAACTGTGGATCATACATCGCTACACGTCGAGGCATTCCCTGCAAACCCAACTGGTGCATAGGCAGAAAAGTCAGATGGGTTCCCACAAACGTGAGTGCAAAGTGGATGCGTCCCAGCGTTTCGTTGGGCATCCGTCCCGTAATTTTGGGGAACCAGTGGTAGATACCTGCGTAAATACCAAAGACGGATCCACCAAATAACACGTAGTGGAAGTGCCCGACGACGTAGTAG
>JAJPKC010000594.1 GCA_021323955.1 Oscillatoriales cyanobacterium Centralia_MAG_596
GCCAGCGCGATCGAGTCCTGACAGGGAATCAAGCGGCCAATTTGAGGGCAGTGATCAAACACTTCGCGCTGTCCAGCGGTATCGGTAGCAATCACAGCGAGTCCAGCCTGTAGATACTGAAAAAGCTTATTGGTAATGGTGAGATTGCGGCTAGGTGGATCGGTCTGTTCCAGCGCTAATCCAATATCGTGTGCCGCGATGCACTTAGGCAGCTCATCATTGGGAACCATTGGATGAATAAAGACGCGATCGCGCCAGACATCGGGAATTTGCGGTTCTAACCAGCGACGGGCACTATCAGCATAGTTGCCGCGCAGATGAATCTCGACAGGGTGCTGCAGGTGAGGAAGCGCTTGAAACAGAGTCTCTAGTCCACGTCCGGGGCCGATGGTTTGGGAGAACCAGTGGAGACGGGGATATGAAACATGGGGAGTGGGACGCGAGAGGGGGGACGTGGGGAGTGGAAACGCGTTGTAGACAACAGCAGGTTTGGGAGCCTGGTAAGCAGTGGCGAGGGCGTTTGCTAATGCCTGGGAGGTCGTCAGACGGTAGGTGCAGTGGCGGATCAGGTAAGCTTCGAGCCGTTTGATTTCTTGTACCGGACGAGTCCCAAGGGCAGTAGGCAGCAGGTCATGGGAGAACCAGTCTTCAAAATCCACGCCGACTCGAAATCCCTGTTTCAACAGTTGCTCACCCACCCATAGCCCTGCTTCTGAATGGACGATCGTCAGGTCAGCCTTTTCTTGTAGAGCGGCTTTTAGCATTGCGCGGGTGCCGTAGCCTAGTAGTTCAGGGGACACCTTACCCGTCTGCTGAAACTGCTTTCGGGCCAGTTTCGTTTCTAAGCGCACCCAGCCGTTGGTGAAGTAGTGCTGGGGCTGAAAATCCAGCACAGGTAAAAATCGCCAGGGCTTGTGGGCCAGCAACTGACGATCGCGATCGACCAGCAGCGGATTAAACCAGACCCCTCGAACAACCACATCATGACCAGCCGCCGCCAAACTATCGGCTTCTTTCTGCGGTCGAGGTGCCGTGCAGAGGTGACCACCAATTAGAATCAGGATTTTTGCCACGTGAATGATGGAGTAGAAGAGTTGATGGAATCGGATGAAGTAGACGCTTCACGGCTTCTGGCAGCAGTTTGGGTATCGAGAAAATGCCAGAGATCGGGATAGGCCGCGATCGACCGTGAAATGTTCCAGGCGGCGACGGGATGTTTCAAGCAGTAAGCGAGGAAAAACAGCCAATCGGACAGGTTGGCATCGCTCAACACATGCCCTAGATCTGGACAGGCAAGGGCTGCAAAAAATAACGTTGTGGTGGACTTGGGCGTTTTGCGTCGGGCCTCATGCCAGATTTGCCGTAAACTTGACGGGTTTAGTGGCACGTGCCGCAGAAAACTGCCGGCCAGCAGAGTTTGCAATTGTGCCCAGGTAACCGTGTCGTTAGAGCGGGAGGACTGGCGGGTAATCGCAAAATTGGCGCAAACATGAGGCACAAATAAGATCGGGAAGTGGAAGGTACGCTCCCGAATTGCTTCAGCCCCTTCAAACGGGGTATGGTCGGGAGTTTTGTACCGATTAGCAACCTGCGATCGCACCAGCATTGCCCCATTGGCATGCAAAGAGGTCAGCATCTGGCCGGGATGGCCCCACTCAAACAATTGCGGTTGGTTCGTTGCAGCTACATCCCAAGTTGTTCTACCCGTATCAGCCCAGGTGCCACCAGCTTCTTCCTGCCAGTGACGCATATTTGCCCAGGCAACTTTAACGCTGGGAAACGATCGCATCGCACTCAGCATCGTCGCCAAAAAATCGGGTGCCCACCAGTTGTCATCCTCTAGCAAACTGACGAATTCTTCTACAACAGGTTCAAATATCCGATTGAAGCTACGTGTTGCGCCCCAATTTTCGGGATGATCGACCACCTGAATCCGTGAGTCGCCCAACGATTCCACCAGCTGACGGGGGAAGGAATCATCAGGATCATCATTGTGCAGTTCGCAAACCCAATCGGTCATCGTTTGATCAAGCAGGCTACACAATGCCCGTGGTAACGTTTGATGTCGCCGATATGTAATTAGATAAATCCGACAGATTGCCATGTGAAGTTTTTTGATAAGTTGGCATGATTGACTTAGATTTTTACTAACACTCTTTTGAAAAGCAAAACCATTACGATTAAAAACACAAATTTATACACGTTTGACAACAAACTAAAATCAAACGAGAGTCGATGAACCATGATCAAAGATGATTCGTCTTAACCTGAGAAAAATTACCTCCCCTTGCCTGTTGCTGCAGTGGTACAGACACCCTATTCCAGTTTTGTAGTCGTTTGGTTAACTTCCAACCCAGAATACGCGCTAGTTGCTGAAACAGTGGGCTACCGACAGGCGATAAGTTTGAGCCACCTAGCTGTTGGATTTCTATCTCAATTGCCAATCGCAGCTCAGGTTCATTGGGGTAAAGATCATAAAGCAACCGTTGCAATCGATTGGCGCAAGCACGACGGGTGCGGGTACTGTTTTCCTGCTGGAAGAGATGCATTTGATCGAGCTGGATTGATCGCCATAGCGATCGCCAGGCGGCAGCCGATTTTAATCCACTCAAGCTGCCCTGGATATTTGATCGATAATAGGTTCTGGCATTTGGGCAGAATTTAATTTCACGACTGGCCAAAACGACCCGACAAAAGTATTCGCCATCATCGTTTAGTGAGAGTGATTCGTCCCAAGCACCAGCGCGATCGACGATCGTCCGCGGAATTAGCCATGCTGCTGGATGCATCATCCAGTTGCCATTCCAGGCGCAAATGAGCCAATCAATAGGCTTCATATCGGCCCAGAGAGGCTGAGGGCGAAACACCGCTTCTGAGGGGTGGGTGGAGAAACGAGCCCAAGCTCCAGAAGCAACGCAATCTGAATGATCAGACCTTAGGCGGTCTATTTGTCGCTCAACCTTGTCTGGCGCAAGGACATCGTCTGCATCCAGATATTGAACAAAATTGCCCTGGGCCTGCCGAAGTGCGTGATTGCGAGCGGTACTGGCTCCCTGGTTGGGTTGGGCGATAACTTTAAGCTTAGAGGATCGAAACGATTGCGCGATCGCCAAGCTTTGATCCGTTGAACCATCATCAACCACAATAATTTCTATGTGTTGCCAGGTCTGATGCAACGCCGATGACAGGGCTTGCGCTAACCACGGCGCGGCGTTGTAACAAGGAATGAGAATGGAAACGAGGGGAGGCATTGTAGGGAATGGAGTGTCGGGAGTCGGGACAGGCGTGAAATGTCTTGTGATTGCCAGCGCTTAACGGTGTTATCCCAGTTTCAGATCAGCCCCTGTGTAACCAGTGGCCAACCAAACAATTGAGCGGACGACATCACGAATAATGCGGGAACTTGCTTCTGGTGGTTGCATGGAAGGAACCGCGATCGCGGTAAAGGTGATGCCATGGCTCCCCAGCACAATCGTAGCGATCGCCTGGGCGCGTGCCATATGGTAATCAGATGTAATCAGGTAGATGTGGTGAATATGCTGTCGCTCCAGATCCTTGACCAGGCTGGTGAAATTGGTCACGGTATCCAGGGCACGATAGTCGAGATTAATGCGATCGTCGGTGACGCCTTCATGCTGAAAGAGAGGCCGTGCGTCTTTAGGAAGCAGACCAGACGACACCCAGATTTTGAGTGCCGGATGGAGGCGCGCAAAATCGGCAGTAAAAGCTTCTCTTGCCGGATGACCGCCCAGAGTCAAAATGGCCTGGGGTTGGGGTGATTGCCAGCGCGCGATCGCCAAACGAGCAGGAATATAACCAACGGCAGCGGCCAGCGCAACGCCTGAGAGAAACTTGAGCGATTGCTGCTGCAACTTGAATGCACGCCTGGGAAACAGTTGGAGAGTGGCCCGTTGCAAAAACGCCATAGGTTATTACCAGATGTCATTGCACTCAGTATTCCTTGATGCAACGTGCGATCACGTTCGTTTTGTTGTTCAACTTATGTTTGCGATCGCTGCTCTATAAAACAACTGTGATGTTAGACGGCCACTTTTTACACTGTGGCAAGAACCTAATGGAAGCCCTTACTATGACAATTTCCTCTAACTATTCATCTGTTCCCGATCCGCGCACATCGGGGATTGTCAGTAACCCAGCCGCCCCCTTAAACAATCAACAACAGAAGACGCTGATGCTGTCCCGCCGGGTAGGTTACGCGCTGCTGCTGCTGTGTTTGATCGATCTGCTGTACGTTTTGCTGCCGCCGGAATTGCTCAATCCTGTGTGGGAATATCAGACGATCGGTGATCTGGTGAAACTGGTGCCCGTCCCACTGCTGGCGATGATGCTGATTTTCTATGGCGACACGGCACTGCGCAGTAAACCAGAGCGATTGGCGCTGCGAATTTTGTCCTGGGCAACACTGGCGATCGGGATCATTTTTCTGTTGCTGGTGCCACTTACTTTCACTGATGCAGTTCGCATCCACCAGTTCAACAATAATCAAATCAATACGCAGGTTAGTCAGCAGCGCTTACAGTTAGACGCAACGCGCAAACAACTAGAAAAAGCCTCGCCTGAGCAGTTACGCAGCCTGGTGCCCACACCCGACAAAAACGGCAATTTGCCGGATGTACCCAATTCGCCAGAGCAAGCGAAAAACCAGATCCTCAACAACTTGAACCGAGCGAAGGAACAGGCTGAACAACAGGCGACTCAGGCCCGTTCTAACCTGCGCCAGAACCTGGTAAAAAACACTGTCAAACTGGTAGCAGAATCCCTCATTGCTGGTTGCTTTTTCATCTATATCTGGACGATGACTGCCTGGACTCGCCGCAAGGAATCGTACCAGTACGAGGCCGTTCGGCAATCTTCACTAACGAGCCTTCCCAAGCTGTTTCGGGGACTTGGTACACGATCGCGGCGGCGCTTGTAAGGTGCGTTAGATCCATTCATAACCTGGTTAACCCCCGTGAGCAATTTGCATTATAGAGTTAGAGGCAGCCAGCGGTTTCGGCACGATCGCTGGTGCTGGTTAGTTGGAACGGGTATTGGACTGGCTCTACTCCACTTAGTTCTAACTTGGCGGCTGATGCAGCAAACCGATCAAGTGGTTATTAATGCGCTATTCTGGCTGGCGATTTTGATGCTGCTGATGGATCAGCGTCACCACGTCACGTGCGATCGTCCACAGCGCTATATAGGGTTCCTCCTTCTGGGACTTATCGTTACCAAAAGTCTAACCATGTCTCATGCCGAGGCGTGGTTTGTCCGGTTGTTTCCGGCATTCGCGGTTCTTATTCTGGGGTTACTGACTGGGGGAGGGCAGCTAAAACAGCACTGGCGTATTGGGCTTTTACTCATGCCCCTGATGTTGCCGAGGAGTGCGGTTGAACATATGGCTGAACAAACGATCGGATTACCGCTTCAGATCGTTACAGCGCAAGTTGCCGCCTTTGGATTGCATTATGTAGGATTTGATGCCCATCAACAGCACACTATCATTACCTTGAATCAGGGTGCAGTGGATGTGCTGTTTCGCTGTACAGGCATTCCCCTGTTCATTCTGCTGTCCCAGCTCGCGTTACTGTTCTTTATGCTGTTCCCGCTATCCAGGCCTCAGCAGATCAAAATTACCATTGTGGCGTTGGTCATTGCCTTTTTGCTCAGTAGTTTGCGAGTAGCACTGATGGCAGTTGTCGTCAAAGATCCCGTTGCGTTTGCTTACTGGCATGGAGGCAATGGGTCACAGATTTTCTCGACGGATGCGATCGTGCTGTTTGGTTGGTGGTGTCAGCGATCGCTACCGCCCGTACAGGTCAACTGAGTAGTGCTTCACCCCGTTGGCAACTACACCCAGAACGGGAATTTGTGCACTCCTGAGCCGCTCAACCGTTTGACCAAAGGCAGCAGCTCCACCCCATTTACCAAAGCCAGTGACCAGAATCACGCCATCGGTTTCGACTGCAATCAGGCTGACATCCGCTAATCCCATCAATGGTAACGTGTCGTAAATGACCAGGTCGAACGTTTCGTGAACCCGGCGCATAAACTCTTTCATTTGTTTGGATGCTAGTAACCGGGTTGGGTCAGGTGGAATGGTGCCAGCACTGATGACAAACAGACCCGTTTCCCAATCTAGACGTTGAATGATTTGTTCCAGAGCGATTTCTTCTCGTAGTAAGTTACTCAGTCCGGCATTCAGCGGCAGACCAAACAGGTTATGCAGTTGAACACTGCCATCCCGAAGATGAGCGTCAACCAGCAGCACCCGTTTTCCCAGAGCGGCGGCGGCCTGAGCAAGGTGAACCGCAACCGTTGTGCGTCCTTCAACAGGCAAAGCGGAGCTAATCACCAGCGATCGAATTGGCTGTTTTTTGTTAATGCCTTCGATGGAAGCAAACAGGGCACGAAAAGCTTCAATGAACCCATAGGTATCCTGTTCGCCAGGATCGAGGTGCGGTTTTAGCGGTGAGGCAACGTCCAGTTCACAGGCTTCTCCCTCCACCGAATGGTTGTGAAGCAGCATTTTGAGGCGGGTTTTAATATTCTCGACATCCTGGATGATGGAAGGAATTCCATTAGGATAGAGATGCCTCAAATCAATTACGTGAGCTTCGGGGCCAGCATGTTCCAGATCAGGTCGAAAGGGAATGATACCCAGAATCGGCAATTTGGTTTTCTTCCGCAGGTCGGAAAGGGTAAAGAAGGCGCTTTCTGCCTTTTCCAAGAAGAACGCGATCGCCGTTCCCAGTGCTAAGCCTGCAATGGCACCACTCATCAGACTCTTGTATACATTGCTGGCAACCTTACTCTCCGGTTCTTTGGGAGGTGTAATGAGCTGCCATGGTACCTCATTCTGCGCGGCCTGTATTTCCAACGATTCACGGGTGTCCTTAAAGCGCTGTAAGCTTTCGGTCGCCGATTTCAGTTCCCGCTGGAAATCAGTAAATTGGCGGGAGATAATAGGAGTCTGCTTAAATTGCGCATTGAGCTGCTGTTCGGCCTGAGCGATCGACTGGTCCCGTACCTGGAGCACCTGCATATCATTTAGCAGCGTCGCGATCTGGTTACCCAATGCGCGTGTGGCTTCGTTTTGCAGCAAGGGGGCCAGATTTTCTTGCTGTTGTCGCAGCATTTTGATAGTAGGGCTTTTATCGCCAAACCGTGCTGACTCAATCGCAATCTGACGATCGAGGGCCTGGAACTGCTTCAGAAATTCTTGATAAAAACTGGCATTGCTGAGTGCTGCCGTTGCACCAATTTGTTGCTGTAATGCGGTGTAACGTGTCTGCAATGTAAGCATTTCCGTTTGAATGGTTTGGCGCTGTTGGGCGATCGCAGCGATTTGGCCGGATAACTGCTGGGCGTAAGTATCTGGATCAACAAAGTTATACTTTTGGCGTAATGTCTGAATTTGCTGTTGCAAATTATTCACTCGCTTTTGTAATGCGGGTAATTGATCATCAACAAATTTAATGCCCTGTCGCAACGTTGACTTTTGCTCATCCAGACTATGTTTTAAATAACCTTTAGACAGCTTTTCCAGCGTATATTTCACTTTGGCGGGGTCAGAACCTGAAAAGCTAACTTCAATAATTTTCGTTTCACCTAAACGGTTGACTGAGAGTTTGCCGCTGAGCGAAGCATAGGTGACATCGGGATAGCGATCATCAATTTCCTTAATCATCGGCTCCAGCGTTTTGGGGCTGAGCATCACCTCAATTTGGGTAGAATAATCCAATTCCTTTGTGCTTTCGCTCGATCCATCGGTCAATTTGGCAAGCTGTTTCTTCTGCGTCACAGGTTCCACCAGTAGGGCAAAACTGCTCTGAAAGGAGGGGGTTTGCCGGGATGCCTGAAAGCCAGAAAACGCACTGGCCGCGATCGCTACGGCCACAATGATCGGTGCCTTCCGCCGCACCATGCCCAAAATTTGCGCTGGATTAAATCCTTCCTCCGCTGGTTGATTTAGGGCTGCTAAATCGCTTGTTTCAGGCTGACCAGAGGGTTGCTCGGCATCAGTTCGTTTTGATTGGGCGGATGGCTCCATTGAACCTAAAGGTATAAGTGATCAGGGATTAGGGAGTGGTTGCCGGTGTGGCTGTAGCTGGTGTGGTGGCAGGCGTCGTTGTTGTCGCAGCGCTGCCGCCAGCCGGGATGATGATGCTGGAGTTGTTGCCAGAACTTGCCGGAAACAATGCCTTGAACAGCGTAAACACTGAGAATGTCTGATTGACAGGCCCTAAAATGGCCGTTAAATTGTCAGACAGGCTGGCGATGAAATTTCGCCCCACCAGCACTACGTCTCGGTTGTGTAAAACAGGATTGTTGGCTTCGTCGATGCCTTTGGAAAAATCGATCGCGATCGTCCGACGGGTCACGGTGCCATCCCGATTCAGCCGAATCAATTCGACAGACTTTTTGCGCGCTCGATTGTTAAATCCACCGGCGGCTAGAATCACCTGGTTCAGCGGCGTGTTAAATGGTACTTGCACCACGCCTGACTGCCGGGTTTCGCCCAACACACCCACCTGAATGAACGCCGGAGCCACATTGGAAGCGCCGATGAGTCCTGCTTCAGATGGATTAACTGGATTGGGGTCTTTGGCTACAACAATGCTGTCACCATCGCGCAGGGTGATGTCCTGCCGTAGATCACCCGACTGCAGCAATTCCCACAGGTCAATTTGAAAGGTGTCGTCTGACCCCGATCGCCGTGCCCGAATCAACTTAACCTGGCGTATGTTGGCTAGCTCCGTGATCCCCCCCGCTTTTTGAATGGCAACGGTCAGCGTGGGCAATTTGCCATCATTCGACGCGATGTCGTAGGAACCGGGGCGGTTTACTTCCCCTGAGAGCGCAATTTTGAGCGAGCTGACGGTCAACAGCCCGACCGTAATATCTGGGTCACGCAAAATTTCGGCCTGCCTGTAGCGCGTGGTTAACAGTCCAGCGATCTGGTGTACGCTCAGACCCCAAACCGAGATGACACCCAGCGATGGAAAATTCACGGTGCCATCTACCTGTACCTGATACTGGCCGCTAAATTCGGGGATATTGGCAATTGTTACCGCAAAGCGATCGCCTGCGGTCAATGTATACGGTTCTGCCTGAATTGAGGGTGTTGTCGGTTTGGGCTGAATGCCGCTGGCTGGGGTCGTGGGTTTAACGGATGCGGCATCCGGTGGCGAAGGCACAGGGGTAGACAACTGCCTGATCGGGTAAAGCGGCGCAAGGGTCGGCCTGGGAACGACTGGCACGATAGGGATTTCAGCCACGATCGACTGGCTCACAGCAACCTCGGCATAACCGATACTTGCTAGAGAAAGTACTGTCAGCAGTAGTGTTTGCTGGAAACCGTTCATGAGCCTTGAAATCTTTTTCGCTTGATCTCTACCTTCAGCTATAAAACCCAACTATCAGCCCGGATTCCCAGAAACCAGCAAATTTCGCCAAAGTTATACATCGCAAACAAATTCGCCCAAACGCAAACGTGGCCCTATACCAGATGGCAATCTCCACGTTTTCAAAGTAGAGGAACGCAACCTCTTACCCCCTTCCTTCCATCATGACTTCTAGCCCAATCGAACTCATTCTGGCTGCCGGACGACACGATCGACACTACTGGCGCGATCTGTGGCGCTACCGGGAACTCTTTTATTTCCTGGCGTGGCGCGATTTATTGGTGCGTTACAAGCAGACAGCGATCGGTATCGCCTGGGCTGTCATTCGTCCATTCGTAACGATGGTCGTGTTCAGCGTGGTGTTTGGGTACCTGGCAAAGCTGCCGTCTCACGGTGTGCCTTACCCGATTTTGGTATTCTCTGCCATTCTGCCGTGGCAACTGTTTGCCAATGCTCTGTCGGAATGTAGCAATAGTTTGGTCGGCAATGCCAATCTGATTTCGAAGGTCTATTTTCCACGATTGATTATTCCTGCGAGTGCGGTAATTGTCAGCATCGTTGATTTTTTGATGGCAGGCATGATTCTGTTAGGGTTGATGGCCTGGTACAACTTCGTCCCTAGTTGGCGAATTTTGACGCTACCCCTATTTATCCTGCTGGCACTACTCACTTCAACGGGCGCAGGACTGTGGCTGGCAGCCTTAAGCGTGAAGTATCGCGACTTTCGCACGGTTGTTCCGTTCCTGATCCAGTTTGGGCTGTACATTTCACCTGTTGGGTTTAGCAGCAGCATTGTGCCTGAGTGGTGGCGTTGGCTTTACTCCCTCAACCCAATGGTGAGCGTCATTGATGGTTTCCGGTGGGCCATTTTGGGCAATACGACAACGCTCTATCTCCCTGGTTTCCTACTTTCTAGCGTGCTGGCCGTACTGGTATTTGTCGGTGGCATTCGCTTCTTTCGCAATTACGAACGCACGTTTGCGGATGTGATTTAGAGGCAGAATCAGCAGTTGGGGCAGGTTTAACCCAGGTTACGGACGCTTCACAACCTGAGATTTGCGGAACTGGCCCAGTCACCAACAGTAATTTATTGAGGATTTCAAACAATGTCGAATGTTGTTGTGCAGGTAGAAAACCTGAGCAAGCGGTACCGTTTGGGCGAGCAAAGCCAGCAAACATCGCTCAAATCAGCCATTAGTGACGGCATGCGATCGCTCCAACGACGATTAACCGGACGATCGCAACGACGCAGAACAAGCTCTCAGCCCGATGAATTCTGGGCGTTACACGATGTTTCATTTGACATTCGCCAGGGCGATCGAGTCGGCATTGTGGGCCGTAACGGAGCCGGAAAATCGACGCTGCTTAAGATTTTGAGCCGAATTACAGAGCCTTCGCAGGGAGAGGTGCGGTTGCGAGGACGGGTAGCCAGTCTGCTGGAAGTTGGGACTGGCTTTCACCCGGAATTGACAGGCCGGGAAAACATTTTCCTCAACGGTGCCATTCTGGGCATGAGCAAGGTTGAGATCCAGCGTAAATTTGATGAGATCGTCGCGTTTGCCGAAGTGGAGCGATTTCTGGATACGCCCGTAAAGCGCTATTCCTCAGGAATGTATGTGCGGCTGGCGTTTGCCGTAGCGGCACACCTGGAGCCAGAAATCCTGATTGTGGATGAGGTGCTGGCGGTTGGTGATGTCCAGTTTCAAACAAAGTGCCTGGGCAAAATGCAGGATGTCGCGCAAGATGGTCGCACCGTTTTGTTCGTCAGTCACAACATGGCTGCTGTTCGCCAACTCTGCACGTCTGCCATTCTGCTACAGAAAGGGCAACTCATCATGGTAGGCACCGGGGAACAGGTCGTCAGCCGCTTTCTCAGCAGTTCACACACGTCGGACGCTAACGTACGGCGCATCAGTCCGTATGGCATTGAGTTGGTTGAGGCAACGCTGGAGGATGCCGATCGACAGCCAACGCGATCGCTGGTGTTTAACCGTGACTATACCCTGCGCATTGCGCTCAAGGGACACGAACCCTTGATGAACTGCGGTGTGGTTGTGAATGTGTTTGATAGCGTGGGCACACTGGTTTCTACTCTGTGCAGTACCGAAGAGGGAGTTGCGCCGTTTACCTTGCGCGATCGCTTAGACGTCACATTTGATCTACCCCGACTGCCCTTATTTCCGGGTGAATACCGCGCTTCTGTTTACATCTTTCGCCCCAACGACGGCATTGCCTATCTGGAAGCTGAAGATGCGATGGCATTTACGGTGCATCCCGCCATTATCAAAGACGCGATGTGGGCCTACGGTCGGCAACATGGCGTGTTTCGTCTGTCCCAATCTGCGAGCGTCATGCACTATGAAAATTGCGTTTATTAGTTATGAATACCCCCCTGACACTGCAACGGGCGGCATTGCCACCTATGTCTATCAGGTAGCGCGGATGATGCACCAGCGCGGACACCACGTTGAGGTGTTTGCCAGCAGCCCCTATCGAGAAGGTACTGCCGTCGAAGATGGAGTCGTTGTCCATCGCATTCTCTATACAACCAACACCGATCGCCGCCAGTTTGCGATTTTAGCCGGACAATTATTTGCTCAGCGTCATGCCGCGATCGGCTTTGATGTGGTGGAAGGACCAGAGAACGATGCCCATGCACGAGGCGCGATCGCCCTCGTACCCGATATGCCGCTAGTGGTGAAGCTGCATACCCCTTACTTCATGGTGCAAGAACTGAATTATGTGCCACCATCGCGGGATATGAAGCTACGCCGCTGGGTTGGCGCGTTACGGCGTGGGCAGTTACCAAAACCCTTTCCGGTTCAGGAGCCCTACAATCCCCTGCAAGATCCAGAGCGGCTGCACACCCTGGATGCCGACGAAATTACGACACCATCCCAGGTATTGGGCGATCGTCTGATTGCCGCCTGGGGACTACCTGCCGCAAAAGTAGTGCATCTCCCCAATCCCTACATTCCCTCGGCAGACCTACTCGGATTGTCACCCCAAACACACACACAAACCATCGCGTTTGTCGGACGATTAGAAGTACGCAAAGGGGTGCTCAGTCTAGCGCAGGCCATTCCCTTGATTCTCCGGCGCTATCCCCAGGTCAAGGTGCGATTTGTGGGCGAAGTGTGCCCCTCGCCGACGAACCCTAACGTCTCGATGCAAGAATACCTGACGCGTCTACTGTGGCGGTACCGCCGATCCCTAGAGTTTACCCGCGCAGTGCCGCTGCCCCAAATTCCAGCGCAACTGGCGCAAGCCGATATCTGTGTCTTTCCCAGTCGTTGGGAAAACTTCCCCAACGTATGCCTGGAAGCGATGGCTGCGGCACGGGGAATTGTTGGCAGTAAGGCAGGTGGGATGACCGAAATGCTGAGCGATAACGCTGGACAGCTCGTTTCACCTGAAGATCCAGCTGACATTGCGGCGGCAGTCATTGATCTATTGAATGATCCCCATCGCCGCATCGCCATGGGCGAACGTGCCCGCGATCGCGTGTTGAGCGACTACAACCTGGAGCGCATTGGTGCGCTGCAAGAAGCCAGTTATGAACGCGCGATCGCCCGTCGTCGAGCCGCCGGATCGCGAACGTCCTCTCTCTCTTTGCAGGTGTCACTATGACCATTCAACGTGTGCTGGTTACGGGTAAACCCGAATTTTTACAGCGTCACCGTCCCCTGTTTGACGCCATGACGCACCAGTTTGACCACCTGGACTTTCTGCCTTTAATTGACCTGCCGCCGCGCCATCCGTGGCAGGAAAAGTTGAGCCGCAAAAGTCAACGCCTCTGGCAAACACTACGGCGACAGACGGTGCCAGCTTATATCGATCCGTTAAAAACAGCGCGTGTCTTCGTCGAGCGATCGCGTCATACCGAGCGCCAGATCCGGCAGCAGACTGCTCAGCCCGATCGCATCTTTCACGTGTTTGGCATGTCTAGCCCCTTCTGGAGCAACGCTACCACACCTTACGCCATGTACCTCGATTACACGATGGCGCTGGCAAAGCATAACTGGACTGACTGGGCACCGTTTCCTAGTCCCAGAGCTTATCAGCAATGGATAGCGTGCGAACGGCGTACGTATCAGCAAGCCCATAACCTATTTTGTATGAGCCATTTGGTTAAACGTTCTCTCATCGCAGACTACGGCGTACCCGCTGAAAAAATTACGGTGGTTGGCTCCTCTGGCAACTTCGGGTGCCTGTATCAAGGCCAAAAGACATTTGGCAGCCAGCAAATCTTGTTTAACGGTTCGGACTTCTTGCGGAAAGGAGGCGATCGCGTCCTGGCTGCCTTCCAACAGGTAAGGGCCGTGTTGCCTGAGGCAACACTCGTCGTGATTGGGGTTGACCTGCCAGAGAAACACGAAGGCGTGATTAATCCCGGGCCTGTAGATAGCGAAACGTTGCAATACCTGTTTCTGCATACAGACCTGGTAATTGCCCCTGGGCGCTGTGACCCATTTCCTACTTTCTTGATGGAAGCGATGAACTACGGCGTTCCCTGCACTGTTGCCGCTCAGGATGGGATGCCCGAAATTGTAGATCACAATATCAATGGAATTGTGCTGCCACAACCCACCCCCGAAACCCTGGCACACGAAATGTTAGCTCTGTTGACTCAGCCCGATCGCCTGCAAGCAATGTCAGAACAAGCACGGCAAAAGATTAAAACGCAACTGAACTGGACCACGATCGCTCAAACCATTGCTCAAGTTATACGTCAGACAGCGACTTCAAAAACTTGATTGCAAACATCAGGCGTCCATCATTGAAATAACGAATCGGGACACACGACGATTTGCCTCCTCATCCAAGACATAGCCACGCCCAACCAATGTCACCACGTATCAGTCTCATTCTCTGTACCCATAATCCGCGCTGGGACTTTCTTTCCAGCGTCATCGCTGCCCTCAAAAATCAGACGCTTTCCCTTGCGCAATGGGAACTCATTGTGGTTGACAACGCGAGTGAGCAACCCTTGTTATCCCGTTTAGATCTAAGCTGGCATCCCACGGCCAGGATCATCCGGGAAGATCGACTGGGATTAACACAGGCACGCTTATGTGGATTCAATGCTGCAAGTGCCAGTGTGATGGTATTCGTGGATGATGATAATGTGCTAGAGCAGGAGTACCTGTCCCACGTACTCCAGATTTTTCAAGCACACCCAGATCTGGGGGCGATCGCGGGTAAATCGCTGCCGCAGTTTGAAGTGGAACCCGAATCCTGGATTAGAGACTACTACTCCGTTCTAGCATTGCGGGACTTTGGTGAAACACCCTTAACCACTGCTGGTAAGTTTGGTGCCTTAACAGCCGAATCCTACCCCTACTTCGCGCCTTGTGGAGCTGGGATGGCCCTCCGCAAACCCCTGTTTGCCACCTATACAGCCCAGGTTGCCACTAATCCCGCGCGGTTAGCCCTTGGACGCACAGGACAACAGCTCACCTCCGGCGAAGACAACGACATTATTCTCACTCTGCTCACGGCTGGCTGGGGA
>JAJPKC010000674.1 GCA_021323955.1 Oscillatoriales cyanobacterium Centralia_MAG_596
GGCCAGGACATCCCAAAACTGGGTGGGGTTATCCAGGGTCGTTACATGCAGCCCCCAGGGCTGGAGAAGGGTGCTTACGGTTGCCAGCAACTGCGGATCGTCGTCCACCACCATGACACTGGCATCAACCGGATCGGTCTGGTGGAGAATGCGTGTGACCGCTTGCAGCGTCTGGATTGGCGTGAGCGGCTTTTGCAAAAACGAGCGTCCACCGAGCCGCGCCACTTCCAAGCGATGCGGCGACGCGTCCTTCGCCGCCGACACCAGTACCGGGACAGGGGGCGTTTGCTGCTGGAGTGTAGCCAGCAGGCTGAAACTATCCGCGGTGCGTTTGGTCACGCCCAGATCAAGCAACACCACGTTGGGTGGAGTTTTCTGCATTAACTGTTTCGCGATCGCCAGACTCGTCGCCAGTTCTGCCTGCAGTCCCCAGCGCGCCGCTTCGGCCACGATGAGTTCAGCCGTTGCGCGATCGCGGTCAATCACCAGCAGCCGTGGCTGGGCAGGCGCAGGGTGGGCCGACACGGCAGGTTCGGCGTCAGGGGCGGCGATCGCCTGAGATAGCTCGGCGATGCACTGCTGGAGCTGCTGGAGCTGGTCGGCCTGTAGACGGTCACTCACCTGAAACTGCTGCTCGATCGTGCGGGCAAGCTGTGATGCCTGAGCAAACCCAAAGGTGCCCAGAGAACCGGCTAATGTGTGTGCATCCTGCTGTGCCTGCTGGAGCTGTTCCGGGCTGAGTGTCTTCTGGTTGAGTGCGGCGGCGGCCTGGGCCAGATGCTCTACCTGCTCGGTCACGCGGGGGCGGAAGCGCTGCCAGACATCCGCGATCGCCGCCAAGGTTTGCCGTTCAATTTTGGCGGCACTGGTTTCATCTGGCTCAGGGGCAGACGGCGCAACGGAGGGTTTTCGCGTCGTCTGTCCCGGCCCCTTAGCGTTGTCATGTTCCAGCGCTTTTAGTCGGTAGCCGATGCCATAGACCGTTTCGATCAGATCTGCTGGCGCGCCCGCTGCTTTTAGCTTTTGGCGCAGTCCTTTGATGTGGGTGCGGACGGCCTCATCGCTGGGCACCTCTTCAAACGACCAGAGGTTTTCGAGAATTGAGCCGCAGCTAAACACCCGACGACTATGCCGCAGAAACAGCTCTAATAGAGCATATTCTTTAGCGGTCAGGGAGATTGGCTGCGTCCCATAGGTCACTTCACAACCGCCCGGATCAAGGCGGAGGTCACCCCACTCCAGCACGGACTGTCCTGCTGTCTGGTTACGACGCAACAAGGCCCGCAGACGAGCCGCCAGTTCCTCTGGGTCGAACGGTTTCACGACATAGTCATCGGCACCGGCATCCAGCCCGATCGCCTTGTCATGGCTGCTGTTCCGTGCCGTGAGCAGCAGGATGGGCATCTGGTAGCCGCGCGATCGCAATCGTTGACAGAGGCTAATGCCGTCTAGCTTGGGTAGCGTGACGTCCAGCAGTACCAGGTCATAGGCAAAGGCCTCTGCTAAGGCCCAGCCGGCCTCGCCATCGGTGGCGACCTCGGTGGTGTAGTTCTGATTGCTCAATGTGGCAACGAGTGCTTCAGCGGTCAATGCATCATCTTCTACGACTAAAACCTTCATGATTACTCCACCAATGAGCGTTTGGGCTCGGCTCCGCGATCGTGGTTGACGGTGTCTGGCAACAGCACCAAACCTGTGAGCGCCCCTCCTATCCTATGTTCGAATATTGCCGCCACGAATGCCATGCCGTGGTTCGAAAAGCACCTGTGCAGAGTTCAGGTTCAGAGTAGGGCTGATGGGTGAACGATGCCAGCCGCGAGCCTGGTCGTTGGTCAAAGTAATCCTCACAACTTCCTCATGTTTTTCCTCTAGTTTCAAAGTAGACCGGGTCAATTGATTGAAATGATTACAGAAACTAACCAGTTACACCGAAATCACTGGAATTATCACAACGATTACACTTTAATCCCAACTTTATCGGGGGGAGAGCCATGTTTCACAAAATTCTGGTTGCGGTTGATCGCTCTGAGGTCGGGTTACATGTGTTTGATGAGGCGCTTGCACTGGCAAAAGCTACGGGTGCCAGCCTGATTTTGCTCAACGTGCTGTCGCCAGAGGATGAGGAGAGCCCCAGTACGCCCATGCTGAATGGGCACGGGTTCTACCCAGGTGGGCTGAGCCGGAGCGTGGTGGAAATCTACCAAGAGCTGTGGGAGAACTACGTGGAACGCGGGTTAATGACTCTCCGATCGCTGGCCAAAAAAGCCACCGCTGCGGGTGTTCAAACAACGTATCAGCAAAGTCTGGGCAGCCCTGGTCGCAGCATTTGCGAATGGGCACGTCAACTGGATGTGGATCTCATTGTGCTGGGTCGTCGTGGCCGTTCGGGGCTGAATGAGCTGATCTTGGGTAGCGTGAGCAATTACGTCATGCACCATGCCCACTGTGCCGTATTGACGGTGCAACACCCGCCACAGCCCACCACGGATGCGGCGCACGATCAACAAGTGGCAACTGTCTAAGGAGGTTTTATGTTTCATAAAATTCTGGTGGCATTAGATCGATCGGACAATAGCCAGAAAATCTTTGAGGAGGCGATCGCGTTCGCCAAGGCCGCTGGCGCTACCCTGATGCTGCTGCACGTCCTCTCAACGGACGAAGACGTGGCCCCCAAGCTCCCAACCATGGCTGCGATGGAATACTATCCCATTGATGGCAGCTTTTTTGGGGATTACCAAAACCGTTGGCAGCTTTATGAGAAGCAGGGGCTGGAGTTTCTGCGATCGCTGGCCGATCAGTCGGCAGCAGCAGGCATCACGACTGAATTTACGCAAAATTCAGGGAGTCCTGGTCGCACGATCTGTGAGCTAGCCCGGATGTGGGAGGCTGACTTAATTATCGTTGGCCGACGGGGATACTCCGGCCTGAATGAACTGCTGCTGGGCAGTGTGAGCAATTATGTGCTGCACCATGCGCCGTGTTCGGTGCTGACCATCCAGGGCCAACCGCAGGCCAACCCCGCGATCGCCCACGACCAGCCCGTTGCTGCGGAGTCCTGAATGTCCGCTCATGGATACCAGACAGCCCAGTTGGAGTGCAAACGGCGGTGCTGTGCCGCCGTCGGACGATCGGCGTCTTCAGATACTCGATGCCACCATCAAGCGCTATCAGTATCAGCAAGACGCGCTGATTGAAATTCTGCACAAAGCGCAAGACCTGTTTGGTGCGTTGGAGTCCGATCGGTTGCTTTACATTGCGCGGAGCCTGAAACTGCCGCCGAGCCGAGTCTACGGCGTTGCAACGTTCTATCATCTATTTTTCCTGACGCCCAAAGGACGGCATCAGTGCATTGTGTGTACGGGGACAGCCTGCTATGCCAAAGATGCGGCGGCGCTGGTGTCTGTCGTTAAACAATCGGCGCAGATCCAGGTTGGGCAGACCACATCAGACAACCAGCTTTCGCTATCAACGGCGCGATGCCTGGGAGTTTGTGGCATTGCGCCTGTCGTTGTGTTTGATGACGTTGTGTGCGGGGGCCAAACGCCGGCTTCGGTGCGCGATCGCGTGCAGGAGTACCTGACTCTACAGAGACAGTAGCCCGAAATCATCTGCCTGATTGGCAGGTTGAGATTCCCTTCGTGAATTGCTCTTCTTCATTCCCGCCTGGGACATCGCAATTGTAGCCCTATGGATTTATCTGAACTACTGGACATTGCGACACAGGAACGCCGCACCCAAAAGCCGATCCAGATTCGGTGCTGTCTCGCCGCTGGCTGCCTTCCCTGTCATTCGCTAGCGATCAAAGAACGGCTAGAAACCGCGATCGCCACCGCTGGATTGGCCGATCGCGTGCAGGTCTGTGGTGTCGGCTGTCTGCGGTTGTGCTCTCAGGCCCCGCTGATCCGGGTTGACCGGGCAGACTCACCAGCAGCCAGCATTCTTTATGAACAGGTAACGCTCGATCAGGTGCCGGCCATTATTGCCGCGCTTGAATTAGATCCCGCCGCCCCCATACCCGATCCGGGGGCCGTCCAGCGGGGCGACCTGACCCATCCATTTTTTGCCCACCAACGGGCGATCGTGCTCGAAAATACCGGCGAAATTGACCCGGAACGAATTGAGTCTTATATCGCGGCGGCGGGCTATCGATCGCTGCACCAGGCGTTACATGAGATGAGTCCGACCGATGTTGTCAATACCATTACGCGCAGTGGGTTGCGCGGACGTGGGGGGGCTGGCTATCCCACCGGGTTGAAGTGGGCCACCGTTGCGAAAGCGACCGCCGATCGCAAGTTTGTTGTGTGCAATGCCGATGAGGGCGATCCGGGTGCATTTATGGATCGCAGCGTGATGGAAAGTGATCCACATCGAGTATTGGAAGGGATGGCAATCGCGGCGTATGCCGTCAGGGCCAATCAGGGCTACATCTACGTGCGGGCCGAGTATGCGCTGGCAATCCATCGCCTGCAAATCGCCATTCGACAGGCACAGCGGTTAGGGCTGCTGGGTAGCCAGATCTTCGACTCACCGTTTGACTTTCGGATTGATCTACGGATCGGTGCTGGAGCCTACGTCTGTGGCGAAGAAACGGCGCTGCTGGCCTCGATCGAGGGAAAACGTGGTGTCCCCAGCCCCCGGCCTCCCTATCCCGCAGAGCGAGGGTTATGGGGAATGCCAACCCTGATCAACAATGTGGAAACATTAGCCAATATTTCACCCATCATCCGTCGGGGTGCTGACTGGTTTGCCAGCATGGGGACTGAAAAAAGCAAAGGCACTAAAGTGTTTGCCCTGGCTGGCAAAATTCGCCATACAGGACTGATTGAAGTACCGATGGGAACTACATTGCGGCAGATTGTGGAAGCGATGGGCGGCGGTACGCCTGACGGCACATCGGCCAAGGCTGTCCAAACGGGTGGGCCGTCCGGTGGCTGCATCCCGGCATCTGCGTTTGACACACCTGTGGATTATGAATCATTGACCCGCCTCGGTTCCATGATGGGATCGGGCGGCATGATTGTCCTGGATCAGACCACTAACATGGTGGATGTGGCCCGCTACTTTATGGAATTCTGTCAGGAAGAGTCCTGTGGCAAATGTATTCCCTGCCGGGTCGGAACCGTGCAGCTCCATCAATTACTGACCAAAATTTGTGAAGGTAACGCTGTGGCCGCCGATCTGGAGCTGTTGGAAACACTCTGCGATATGGTCAAACACACCAGTCTGTGCGGTTTGGGGCAGGCGGCACCAAACCCAGTTTTAAGTACGTTGAACTATTTTCGCGATGAATATTTGCAGTTAATCAATCCAGATCGTTGACCCAACATCAATGGTTTAAGCGTTTTTGAGGAGGGAAAGATGGTTCACAAAATCCTGGTTGCGATCGACGCCTCACCGATCAGCCGACTCGTTTTTAACGAGGCATTAACGTTGGCCAGATCATCCCATGCTCAACTGGGACTGCTCTACGTTTTTGCGCTCGATGAGCTAGAGTCACTGCCGTATCCTCGGCTGGAGACATTGGAGTCCTATCCTGGATTGCTGGATGACCCGCTCCAGTGCTATATCGGCCATTTAGAGTCAGAGCATCTCAATGCGATGGATAACCCTGAGTTTAATCTCGTGCAAACCTACACACGCGAGGCGATCGCTCAGGGCATTCCGGCCACCTGCTATCTGTGCGTCGGGGCTCCAGGCGTCGCGATCTGTGATTTTGCGACAGCCTGGAACGCGGATTTGATTGTCGTTGGGCACCGTGGTCGTTCGGGTCTGGCTGAACTGTTGCTGGGTAGCGTGAGCAACCATGTGGTGCACCATGCATCTTGTTCTGTACATGTGGTGCGTCAACCGCCCACGGTCAGCGCTGGCACAGTTGAAAGGGCTGAAGCAGTGGCATCGCCGTAACGTCAACATGGCATTAAAAGGTAAGGCAGATGGCAGTCAAAACACTCACAATTGACGATCGACTGGTCAGCGCTCGCGAGACCGAGACCATTCTGGATGCTGCACGGGATGCCGGTATTGCCATTCCAACCCTGTGCGATCTAGAAGGCGTCTCGGCGGTGGGTGCCTGCCGTCTGTGCTTAGTTGAGGTGGCAGGAAGTGCCAAACTCCAGCCCGCCTGCATCACCCAAGTCACTGAAGGCATGACAGTTTCCACCAACACGGAGCGATTACGTCAGTATCGTCGCTTAATTATTGAAATGTTGTTTGCAGAAGGCAATCATGTCTGCGCCGTCTGTGTGTCCAATGGGCATTGTGAGCTACAGCAGCTCGCGATCGAAGTTGGCATGGATCACGTGCGGTTGGCCTATCAGTATCCCCAGCGCACGGTTGACCTATCGCACGATCGCTTTGGCATCGACCACAATCGCTGCGTGCTGTGTACACGCTGTATCCGTGTCTGTGATGAACTGGAAGGGGCACACACCTGGGATATGGCGGGGCGGGGGGCACAGTCCCAC
>JAJPKC010000344.1 GCA_021323955.1 Oscillatoriales cyanobacterium Centralia_MAG_596
CGCCGCTTGAGCTTTACCGTCAAAAGCGACTCCGTCATCGCGATCTGGCGATCGCGGTTCCGGCTGAACTGTTCATGATGACGCCGATTGTGGCCAGCGCCTCTCCGGTTCCGCCCTATCCCTACACCCTGCTGCCGTATGGATTTTTGGTCTCTCTAGCGGTTGGGGTTTGGCTATCGTCCAGGCTGAAGCGGCGATCGCCGCAGATTGTCCAGGATATGGAACGTGACTTTGAAGTCAGCTAAATCAGTGGGAACAAAACCAATGGCCATCAACTCCGATATTCGTGACCACGCCTATCAATTTTTCACTGAAGAGGCCCCTGAACTTCTGCAAATTTTGGAAGCAGGTTTGTTGACCCTCAACCAGCGCAGTACGGCCCAGGTTCATAACTTGATGCGAGCCGCTCACTCGCTGAAAGGCGGAGCCGCCAGCGTTGGTCTGGACGCGATCGCAACGTTGGCACACCGTCTCGAAAATATCCTCAAGGCACTCTACAGTGATTCGCTAGAGGTGGACACGGCGCTGGAAAACGATTTGTTGCGAGCCTACGACTGTTTACGGTTGCCGTTGATGGAACAGATCACCACCGGACAGTTCGATCCAGAGGCTCTGGCGATCGCCGATCCGATTTTCACTCAGATTGAAAGCCGCTGTGGTGATGCGCTGCTGCAGTCCGAGACCTATCTCCCCAGCTCGGCTGAACTGGGCGTCGATATGGTTACTTCAATCTTTGAGGTAGATGTGGCCCAGGGACTCGATCGCCTGGCAGCTGTTTTAGCTCACCCTCAAGGGTATGAGGTGGCTGGTGAGTTACGGGCGCAGATCGAAGTCTTTATTGGATTTGCCGAGTTGCTCAGCCTGCCAGAGTTTAAGACCATCGCCGAAATGGCACAGCAGGCGCTCAATGCCCATCCCGATCGCGCACTAGACATCACGGAACTGACGCTGGTTGACTTACAGCGTTGTCGTCAGGCAATTCTGGCGGGCGATCGCGCTGGCGGCTTGGAACCCTCTGCCGCTCTTACCGCGCTGGCGTTAGATGCAACGGCTGCTATACCATCCATGAGCGATCTGGAGCTGAACTCTTTGGCAATGTCAACTCCAGCGACAAACGTTCCCACAATGAGTGCTCCAGAGAACTGGCTTCTGGATCTGGACAGGCCTGGCACCAGTGCTCCGGTTGCCGCGGACGCTGACCCGGACACCGCAGACCAGCTAACCGTCGCGTTGCCTCAGCTCGAAAATCTGTTTGGGGTGTTTGGTGGCGCGTTTACTGCGGCCGAAATGGCGATCGACGAGGATGGGGCGCTAGAGGAATCGCAACCCATGACTGAATCGTTTGCGATCGATCAGGATGCGGCGCTGGAGGCAGCCCTTTTGCCCTTTGCGGAAGCACTCGATCAGGCGATCGCGACCAGCGATGACGGCGTTAGCAATGGCATAGCCGGTGATGGCCTGATCGATTACGGCCTGGTGGACTATGGGACGGATGGGCCGGACGCCGTTGACTACAATCCCCTTGACCCCGCTGTAGCTGCCTATGATGTGTTTGCCCATGACGCGCTTGAATCCGACGTCGTGAACACTTCCGAGACGGCATTTGGTACAACTGACTATCATGGGGCAACGGCTGACGTGGATGCCGCTTCAACTGAAGTCATCGACGCTGAATGGGTCGCCGCGCAGCGATCGCCAGCCCCCTCATCGACGGGCGCGAGTAGTTTAGTACCGGCTGTGCGCAGTCAACCCACGATGCTACGGCTTAGTCCGGCGGCTCAGCCATCCGCTCGTCGCCAACGCCACGAATCAACTCCATTTAACCCGGTGGGCGTACCGACCCCACCCAATCTGACCGTTCGGGTGGATGCCACGCGACTTGAACGCATGAGTAACCTGGTGGGTGAACTCACCATCAACCGTAACGGGCTTTCGCTGCAAAATGAGCAGCTACAAGGTGTCTTGCGCGAATTGCTCAAACGGTTTGCCCGCTTTGAAGATATGGTGAGTCATTTGCGGGAGTCGCTAGACCAGATGCTGGTTGCGCCAGAGCGCCAAAACTACGCGTCGGTTGTCAGTGGCCCATCCAAACCTGAAGCCGGGTCGCCACCATCAATCACGAAAAATGGGGGGCAAAGCACACCCGCAGACTTCCACGCCTTTAGCGCTCCAAACTACAGCGCGACAAGCTATTCGCCTTCAAATTCGGTAGTAGCGGCGTTTGATTCGCTGGAGATGGACAGCTATGGCGTGCTGCACGCTCAGCTCCAGGAAATTCTGGAGAACTTTGTGCAGCTCGACGAAACCGTTGATGATGTCACCCTGTACGCCAGACAGTCCGATCGCCTGCTGGATCAACAGCGACACATGTTGACCAACCTCAGCAGTGAATTAACGCAAGCCCGGATGCTGCCGCTAGGGGAAGTCCTGAATCGGTTTCCGCGTGTGCTGCGCGACCTGTCAGCCACTTACCACAAACCAGTGCGCCTGAAATTGACGGGAACCAGCCTGCTGGTCGATCGCGCCATTCTAGAAAAGCTTTACGACCCGCTGCTGCACCTACTCCGCAATGCATTCGATCACGGGATCGAAGCCCCCTCTGTGCGATCGCAGCTTGGTAAACCAGCCGAGGGGCAAATTGAAATTCGGGCGTACTACAAGGGCAACCAGACCATCATTGAAATTAAAGATGATGGACAGGGGCTAAACCTCGATCGCATCCGTAGTCGCGCCTTTGAACTCGGTTGGTTCTCAGCCGATCAACTGCTCACCACACCGCCAGCACGCCTGTTTGAACTCATTTTTGAGCCAGGGTTTTCGACAGCACAGCGGGTGAGTGAACTATCTGGACGAGGCATTGGGCTGGATGTGGTGCGATCGCAGCTGCAGTTGATCAAGGGAACGGTCGCCGTGGCCTCGTCTCCCCGCCAAGGGACAACGTTTACCCTGCGCCTGCCCCTGACGCTGACCAACACCAAACTCGTAATTTGCACGGTTGGTTCGACAACCCTGGCCCTACCCGTTGATAGCGTCGAAGAAATTGTCACGCCTCAGCCTAACCAGATCCGGCAATCAGGCACACAGCGGTTTCTGTACTGGCGAGAGCAAATCATTCCGGCCCATCGCCTCGCTGACCTGCTA
>JAJPKC010000363.1 GCA_021323955.1 Oscillatoriales cyanobacterium Centralia_MAG_596
GCCAGGGAGCCGCGCCCCCGTTTTTGCTGACGGATGGTGTCATCGTCGATGGTGATCACGAGCAGCCGTGGATCGATTGGCTCCTGGGGCTGGAGCTGCTGGAGCTGGTCAAACGCCTGAAGTTCGATCGGCTGCAACCCGCCGAAATAGCGTACGCCTGCCAGCAGTGCCGTCACGAGAATGCTGGCCCCTATTACACGCGCCAGCCCCCACCGCAACGAGGCGGCTGATTTCGGCTGGCCCTGCATTCCCTGCCAGCCAGGGGGTGTTTCTGCCGGATTTTGACAAATCAGCGGTAGCCAGGTTGCGCAGGGGAACTGGTCTTCCAACGCTTGCAGCCGTTCGCGGGCCTGTCGTACGGCTAAATACAGGGGTTCATTTTGCGAAAATGCCTCCAGAAAGTATTTGAGAAAGGACTGGGCAACCTGATCGGGGACAGGCTCTCGCATCACGATAATCTGGGGAATGTGCAGGTCGGCCAGTGCCCGCGCCAGTCCCAGACCGTCACATGAGTTGAAAATTGCCAGCTTTAAGCCGCGATCCAGCGCTTTTCTTAACCCATACCTGAGTTCGGCGATCGATAAACTATCGGTCTGATTGATGTAGATGCGTCCTTCGTCAACGGCCTGTTCGCTGTGTCCCGCAAAGAATAGGACATCCCAGGGCTGCTCCCAGAGGCGATCGGTCAATTCCTGACGCTGTGGTTCGACTAGCCAGCGAATATGCGCGCCAGGGAGTCGTTCCAGCAAGGCGCGATCGGCTTGCGTATCCAGCCCGTTGCTGTTGCCCAGAATAGCGAGAATGGCAACCGCTCCCGCAGCAGTGGCGGGTCGCGTGATTTGCTCGTAAACTGGTGCACTGAGGGCAATTTCAGCATTGGGATAGCGATCGAGCACATCCCACAGATGCCAGGGCAATTTGGGGATTAACGCATCGTCAACTTGCAGGATGACCCGCACGACAGCGTCCGGCAGCAACTTTTCTAGCCATTTTTCCCGAATGGGTCGGAAGGACTCGGCTTGTAGCCATTGGTTAAAGCGATCGCGTAGCACAGCCGCAGCGGTATCGCAGTCTTTGCGCTTCGAGACATTTTTCACCTGGTTGGGCTTGCTATGGAGGCGGGAGGACAGCCCTAACCCGCGATAGGCGGTCTGCCATTGCTGGTAGCACTCACGTAACGTCGCATTGGGCGGTAATTTACCAGTCACTTCGGTCGTGGGACGCGCACCGTCATCCCCAATCTGAAGCGTGACGGAAAAGCCTTGCTCAATGCTGCCGTCGCCCAACCGCAGAATGACTAGTTTGCTCATACGTGCTCCTTTGAGGGCGGGAGGGGGAGGAAGAGGAAGAGGAAGAAAGGATGAAGGAGAGAGGAGGAGGAAAGGATAAAGGATGAGGGATCAGAGGGAGAACAGTTAAGGGTTTTTGATCAATAGTCAAGGACTTCTTCACTGGTCACTGGTCACGGCCTTGAGGCAAAGCACTCTTCCCTCACCGCTTACGCTTCGTTTTTCAAATGACAAAGGTTTCGGTGACGCGATCGCCCTCGAAAGTAACCTGCACGGTGAAAAGCTCTTCGGGTTCACCGCTGAATTCTAGTTGAATGTAGTTATCAGCATCTCTGGATTGGGCGTCTAAAAAGACGATGCCGGTTGCGTCCAGTACAGTTAACTGGAGATTTGGCGGCAGGTAAGGCTGATTGATCGGGTGCACCTGCAGGCGGATGATCCGTTCGTCGGGTTGATTGCGATCGGCGACGGGGCTAATGTCGAGAAGGAGGGCGATTGTGACTTCCCGCTGTGCCTCCGGCAATGAATCGTCTGACTGGCGGCCAAAATGCAGTAACTTTGCTCGCTGTGTACCCGCACTGGATGACGACTGGGCTGTGGTGTCCAGTCCACGAAAGGCAAATTCTGGCTGGGCTGGATTTAAAAGTGCGTCTACGGTCTGCCAGCCTGCATCCACAATGCCCTGTATCCAATCGCTCAGACGAATGGTGGGACGATCGATCTGAGCAACGGTGGTACGCTGTGCGGCGAGATGGTCGATGAGGTCTTCGGGCGATCGCAAGTGGTGCAGCGCGATCGCGGCTGATGGCATTTCTGTGGATCCCAGAATTTTTGCTTCCTGGAGCGACTCATCCACATACACCACAACGTAACCAATTCGGTCTTGCCACACGTCGGGTGGAATGGAGCAGGGTTGGGTTTGGGACTGGACAGGACGACATTCCAACCGCCCAACATCCGTTACGTCCAGGTCGGCGACATCCGCGCAGAGACGTATCAGGGGGTTCCAGCTATCGCCTGCGGTCAGATTGGTGGCTATGCCCATTAGCTGTAAGTAGTCGTTGACCACCCACACCGCCAGTGTATTGAGCCGGACTTGCGCGGCTTTGGCCGGGGTTGGCTGCTGGCTGGCAAATTCCTGGGCGGTGGTACGGGCTGCCTGCACGATCGGCAGCGGTAAGGCAGTTTCATCAACATCGTGCGTACTGTAAGTCATGGGTGCGCCCTCCTGTGCTTTATATATATCCTTGCGACGCACCAAATTTACGCAAACGAGGCAAACATTGACGTTGATAAAAGCTGCTCAGGGTTGACACGGCGAGGCCAAATTCCGCCGCCAGTTCTTTCCAGCCTGTTTCTGGGGGCAGTCGGCGGAGAATTAACGTCTGGCAGTTGACGTGGGGATGACCGTCAACATGCACTCGCCGCAGTTCGCCGTCGGCATCGGCTTCAACCCAGGTGCGCACGTCGTCCAGGATGGGCGGGGCGGCAGGTGTTGCGGGCAGGTTGTCGATCGGATCAAGCTGGTCTTCAGGCTCTCCCGATCGCGAGGTGATGACGCGCGTTGAGGCGGTGCGGGATTGCTGCTTCTGGGTATCGATGTAAAAGTCCTGGAGTCGTCGCCGTAAGTAATAGTTGAGCCAGGTAATCACTGTACTGCGGTTAGGGTCGTAGCGTTCGCCGGTCGATCGCTCGCAAATATTCTGGCAAAAATAAACCCACGTCTGCTGCAAGGCATCCTGGTAATAGGGCACATTCTCGCGCCACAGCTTGCTCGATGTGAGTCGAATAATCCGGGTCAGATTTTTCTGCCGGTGGGGGCTTCCCGGCGGATGCTTGCAAGCCTCTGTCACCAGCAGGCGAAGTTGTGACTCCAGTTCATTCACGGCGCTTCAGAGAAAAATTAATCAGTCTCTCGTAAGTATTGCGCTTGAACGGAGTTTTGAGAAGAGCCGCAAGGAATGGCTGCTGGTTCTGTGGTGGGGAAGTTTAAGTCTCGTGACGCTGCTGTTGCAGCCATTGGTTGATTGACTGGCTCACCCATTCCAATTCTGGCTTTGTCCAACCCAGGCCAAAGGTATAGGTTGTTTCGGTATTCGTTCTGAGCGTTAAATATCGCCGGATGATTCCCAACTGCTGTTTTTTGAGCGTGTCTAGCGTGGTTTCGCGAATGTCGGCACTGGCAGCGCTGAACAGCTTCCGGGGTCGTCCCAATATCGATTTATACGCCACGAAGCGGTCTTGGTCGAAATGCAGTACCGTGGGAAATTGCTTTGTATATATCCGCCCCACGATGATGCCCACAATCAGGATTGGAAGCAGGCTGGCAAACGGGGCACCCAGTCCAATGCTGGGAAACATCACCCACGTTAACCATACCCAGAGCAGGAGCAGGGGGATTCTTGCCGTGACCCAATATTTTTCGGTGCCGGGATAGCGAATGACCAATTCATCGGCTGACGCATTGATCGCGATCTGACTACCACGAATGGATGCCGTCGTAGCGCTTTCGGCCAGACTACTTTGAGATTGACCAGGGTGCAGCCAGTCTTTGATCTCCTGAATCACCCAGTGTCGCTCGACTTCAGCCATGGGATTGGTTGCCAGGGCCGTGGTGCCAAATTGCATCACAATCCCTTTGCTGCCAATTTTCTCCTGTTCGTAAACGTCCACGAACGCCTGAATGTCCGCGATCGCCAGCTTTTTTCGGACGGTGATGCCAAACAGTGTCCAGGCGAAGGTGAGGTGGGTGCGATCGCCACGAATGGTCGTTTGGGTGAAGGCGGGGACAAGAATAACGAGTATCGAGCCCGCTATGATTGGCAGATACAACAATGCAAGACCGGGGTTAAACAGCATATTGGGAATCTGAAACAGGATGTACCACATCCCACCAAGGGCACTGAGGCAGTACAGCCAGCTAACAGATTGCCAGCCCCGTGGCGGAATTTTAAGCTCCAGTTGATTGATCGTTTTCTGGAGCCGGATCTGGCTGCCCTTGGGCTTACGGTTAATGATCGGCAGGGTGAGATGCTGGCGCTGCTCCAGGGCCGCCAGTGCCTGACGAGCTGTAGGCAATCGGTCGGCAATGTCGGGTTCGGTCAGTTTACCCACCCAGTTGACAAACGCTGGATCGATGCTCACCTGCTGGGCAAACTGGATGCGAGCATTTTGATGCGGTAGGTCGGCGGGTGCTGTGCCCGTTAGCAGGTGGATGAGCGTGGCCCCCAGCGCATAGAGGTCAGAGGCCGGCACCGCCTGTCCACCGAACTGTTCCATTGGCACATAGCCATAGGTGCCGACGACGGTAAAGGTTGCCCCTTCTAACGCGGCCTGATCCTGGACGGAACCAAAGTCGATCAGATACAGGCGATCGTCCTCGCCCCAGATCACATTGCTGGGCTTGATATCGCGGTGCAGAATGGGGGGCACAAACTCATGCAGGTAGACCAGGATCGAGAGCAGCTCGATCGCGACTTTTTCGACTTCCGCTTCCGTAAAACGTCGTCCCTGGTCTAAAAGCTGCTGCAACGAGTGGCCCGGAACATGGCTTTGTACCAGGCAGAACCAGGAAAAGCGCGAGTCGGGGAGTTGATCGACCAGAAAGTAATCGCCATAGCGGGGAATGCGGGGATGGTTGAGCTTTTGTAGGAGTTGCGCTTCTCGTTCCAGCAGTTTGGCCGCGTCCCACGGCATCTGGGGACTCATGGCCAGTAGTTTGATCACCACGGTTGGCTGGGATGGGCTGGCACGGTCGATCGCTAGCCAGGTCTGCTGGTCGGCGTTTTCACTAAACGGCTGGCTGAGCTCGTAACGGTGATGGAGAATTTGTCCTGACTGAGGCATCGTGTATCACCTGCGATACGTTAAGTTCGGTTGGAATCGGGCGTAACCGGATTTATTCGAGTCCTAACCACTGCTGGATCGCTTGCAGCAGCCAATCACGATCCGCTTCGGTGAGCGGCGGTTTAACTGAGGTAATGAGATATTCATGCACCCCCACGGTGAGCTTTACGGCAGGGAAGACTTTTTGGGCCCCTTGCAGCTCGCCCTTTGAGACATGGTCAATGTCGGTGATTAACCCTTGTTGTCGCCGACTCAGGCCAAACCAGCGCCAGCAAATTTCAAACTGCTGGCTGTCAAAGCGCGCTTCTGTCGCAAAGGTACGCAGATTGAACCGCTTTGTGTTGATGGCGAGTTCTAACCGCTGGGGTGATTTTTGCAGGTGCAGGTCACAGGCCTTTTCGCCTCGTTTGGAGCGCCGTTTGCCATTCTCTGTTCTGGGGTTAACCGCGACTGGCTCAGGCGCGATCGCCGGATGACTGACGTTACGGGACTGCGGTTGCAGGATTGCAGGGGCAGACGGATGCTGAACCAGGTCGTTTGGCTCCGTCGCCATGTTGGCGATCGCGGCTTCATTGGTGAGCAGACTTTGTAGCGCTGCACGGGCGGTCGCGAATCGTGAGGTGGCATTGATCTCCGTGAGCCGCCACAGCCAGCGAACCAGGCCAGGGTTGAGCGTTAACCCGGCTGTAAACTGGAGCCGTCCGTCCGCCTGCGGCAGATCGGCGGGCGCAACGCCGGTTAGCAAATGGATCAGCGTGGCACCCAGGGCATACAGGTCGGAGGCAGGAGTTGCCCGTCCACCCAACTGCTCTAGCGGTGCATAGCCGTAGGTGCCGACAACAGTAAACGTCGCCCCTTCTTTGGCCGCTCGATCCTGGACGGTGCCAAAGTCAACCAGGTAGATATTGTGATCTTCGGCCAGAATGAGGTTACTGGGCTTGATATCGCGGTGCAGGACGGGGGGACTCAACTCGTGCAGGTAGATCAAGATCTGCAATAACTGTTTCGCTATCCGGCGGACTTCTGATTCCGAAAATACGTGGCCTTGCTCCAGCATTTGCTTTAACGATCGGCCAGGAATGTGGCTCTGAACCAGGGCAAACCAGAACAGGCGATCGTCCAGGCAGAAAAAATCGTGATATCGGGGAATTTGAGGATGGGTCAGTTGTTTGAGGACTTGCGCTTCGCGTTCGAATAAGCGCAGTTGCTCCCAGTGCACGCGATCGCTAAAGGTCAGTAGCTTCGTCACCACTGGAGCCTGCGTCTGACAATCGATCGCAAGCCAGGTTTCCCGCCCGGCATTGTGTCCCAGGCAGGTTTGGAGCTGGTAGCGCTCCTGCAAAATCTGTTGCGCTTGAAGCATGGGATGCCGTTCTAGCTAGATCGTCTTGGCGGGAACATCACCGGGAACTCCCGCATTTCCTGAAACACAAGGTTAAGAATAATTAAAGTTTTTGCGGCTCACCGGGTTTACGGTGCGGTCTAAACCGTTCCGATCCGGCACTGCCGTCAAAAATTCCCCGATGTCTATGCTGGATCGGAGGAAATCGACCAAAATCAAAGATAACGTGATGCTGGGGCGAGACATCACTCATCCCAGCATTTACCGGGGCTACGGCTGTAGCACGATAGAATAAATCCAATCAACTAAACTTAACAAGAGTACATCGCTCAAGCCGCTTACGGGAGATCAGATACGCATGGGCAAGGTAGTCGGTATTGACCTGGGGACAACCAACTCAGTCGTCGCGGTTATGGAGGGGGGCAAACCCGTTGTCATCGCGAATGCTGAGGGAATGCGAACGACTCCATCGGTAGTGGGCTTTAGCAAGGATGGCGAACGCCTGGTGGGGCAACTGGCAAGACGGCAGGCAATTTCGGACCCGCAAAACACGTTTTATGCCGTCAAGCGTTACATCGGACGGAAGTATGCCGAACTGAGTCCAGAGTCAAAGCGGGTACCCTACACCATCCGTAAAGACGACATTGGCAACATCAAACTCCGATGCCCCCGCTTACAGAAAGAGTTTGCGCCGGAAGAGATCGCCGCCATGATTTTGAAGAAGCTGGTGGATGAGGCCAGTCGCTATCTGGGGCAGCCGGTGACCGAAGCCGTCATTACCGTTCCTGCCTATTTCAATGACTCTCAGCGGCAGGCAACCCGCGATGCTGGTCGGATTGCTGGACTGGAGGTGAAGCGGATTCTCAATGAGCCAACCGCTGCATCGCTGGCCTATGGTCTGGATCGTCGCGATAGCCAGACAATTCTGGTGTTTGACCTGGGCGGCGGTACGTTTGACGTGTCCATTTTGGACGTGGGCGATGGCGTATTTGAGGTGAAGGCGACAAGTGGCGATACGCAACTGGGTGGCAATGATTTTGACAAGAAAATCGTTGATTGGCTGGCAGAGCAGTTTTTGGAAGCAGAGGGTGTGGATCTGCGCCGCGATCGCCAGGCGCTTCAACGACTGAGTGAGGCCGCCGAAAAAGCCAAGATCGAGCTATCTGGCGTGACGGTGACAGACATCAACCTGCCGTTTATTACGGCGACGGAAGATGGCCCCAAACACCTGGAGACGCGCCTGACGCGATCGCAGTTTGAAGGGCTGTGCGGTGACTTGATCAGCCGGGTGCGAAATCCGGTAAAGCAGGCGATTCGAGATGCCAATCTCAGTCCGACCCAGATTGATGAAGTGGTGCTGGTGGGCGGGTCTACGCGGATCCCTGTGATTCAACAGCTCGTGCGTAGTTTGATCGATCGCGAACCGAACCAGAACGTCAACCCGGATGAAGTGGTCGCGGTTGGCGCGGCGATCCAGGCTGGCATCTTGGCGGGCGATGTCAAAGATATTCTGCTGCTGGATGTCACACCGCTGTCGCTGGGGCTGGAAACGGTTGGCGGCGTAATGAAAAAGCTGATCCCCCGTAATACGACGATTCCGGTGCGCCGTTCTGATATTTTCTCAACGGGAGAAGATAACCAGACGCTCGTTGAGGTGCATGTCCTTCAGGGCGAGCGGGACATCGCGTCGGGTAACAAATCGTTGGGGCGTTTTAAGCTCACTGGCATTCCCCCCGCTCCTCGCGGGATTCCCCAAATTCAAGTTTCGTTCGACATTGACGCCAACGGCATCCTGCAAGTGGCTGCAATGGAGCGGACAACGGGACGGGAGCAGAGCATTACGGTGCAGGGGGCTTCGACCTTGAATGAGGAAGAGGTCAAGCGCATGATACGCGAAGCCCAGGAGTATGCGGACGTCGATCGCCAGAAGAAGGAAAAGGTGGAGAAGCGTAATCAGGCTGAAACTTTGATCTTTCGTGCCGAGCGGTTGCTGCGCGAAGCGACGCTGGACTATGGAATGCAGTTTGTCAGCAGCTACCGCACTCGCATTGAGCGGGCGATTCAGCAGTTGCGGGAAGCGCTGACGCAGCAAAACGATCGCGCCATTGACCAGGCCCAGGCGGATCTGGACGATGCCCTGTATGACCTGCGCCGCGAGGTTGAGCTTCGGAACAAAGAAGAAGAGGAGAACGATAGCCTGTTTGGCGCGATTAAGAGCTTTTTCACCGATGATGATGACTACTACGAGGACGATCGCCGCAGCTACGATAGCTACGGTGGCTATGGCAGAAGCAGCTATGGCGGCAGTAGTGGGTACGGCAGTGGCAGCTATGGCGGCAGCGGCTACAGCAGTCGCGACGATAACCGCTACGGTGCCCGCAATGACTACGGTGCTCGCAATGACTACGGTGCTCGCAATGACTATGGCGCTGGCTCCGGCTCCTGGAACGATAGCCGCTACAGCGGGCGGGACAGTGGCGCTGGTGGTAGACGTGAGAGCGGACGTGATACTGGTGCTGGTGGGGCTTCTCGCAGCGATAGCCGCTACAGCGGTCGAGAGAGTGGCCGTGATAGCAGTAGTGCGTCCTGGAACGATAGTCGGCCTGGCGATCGCCCCCGTTATGATGACGAGCGCGGTTATGATAGTGAACGCGGTCGCGATACGGGTGGCACTGCCCGTAATGAGAAGCGTCCGGCGTATGATCCTCGCCCATCTGATCGCGATCGGGACGATCGACGACCCTCCCGCCCACCCAAAAATGCTCGCCCTAACTTATATCAGGACGATTGGGATGACGAGGATGATTGGCTTTAGGGAAGGATGAGGGATGACGGATGAAGAACCTGACGGCGTCTGCTTCTACCCTGCAATTTCCCTTGGATTTCCTCACTTCTGACTTCTGATTTACTTACATGCAAGACTTTCGGAACTATTACGACATCTTAGGAGTTGCTAGAGACGCCACCGTTGATGAGATCAAAAAGGCGTTTCGGCGGCTGGCACGCCAATATCACCCGGATCTGAACCCTAACGACAAAAAGGCAGAAGAGAAGTTTAAGGACATCAACGAAGCCTACGAAGTCCTCTCAGACCCAACGAAACGGTCACAGTATGACCAGTTTGGCAAGTTCTGGCAGCAGCGCGGCTTCAAAGGGCCACAGCAGTCTAAAGCTACGCCACGCGGCTGGGATGGCCGCGGCGATCGTACGGCGACTGACGATTTTGACTTTGCTGAATTTGCGGACTTCAACAGCTTTGTCGATCAACTGTTGAACCGTCGGGGTACCAAGGAGTCCACGTCCACCCGTACTACAACTCGCAATTACTACGAGCCAGGAACGACGAAAACCACTTATACCGTGCCCCGCGCCACGCGACGGGATGCCGAAGCACGACTGGCCGTACCGCTCGAAAAAGCGTATACGGGCGGACAGGAACGGATTCGGCTGGAGGATGGTCGATCGCTGGAGGTCAACATGCCTCCTGGAATGGTTACAGGGCAGCGCATCCGCCTCAAGGGACAGGGGGTGGCTGGTGGCGATCTGTACCTTAAAATCGACGTGACGCCCCATCCGTTCTTTCGGCTTGAAGGTTCCGATGTCCACTGCTTGCTGCCCATCACGCCCAGTGAGGCTGTCCTCGGTGGGCCGCTGGAAGTGCCGACGCTAGACGGCCTGGTCAAAATGACGATTCCAGCAGGTGTGCGAACCGGACAGCGCCTGCGCCTTGCAGCGAAGGGGTATCCCACTAGCAGCGGCAGACGCGGCGACCAGATTGTTGAAATTCAAATCATGGTCCCGCGTGACCCAAGTTTGCAAGAGCGCGAACTCTATGAAAAACTCCGCCAGCTGGAAACCTTTAACCCTCGCGCTGATCTGTCGGTGTGATGAGTTGTTCCCGGATCCAGTCCTGCAAAATGGGATTCACGCGATCGGGGGCTTCATCCTGGGGGCAGTGCCCCACACCCGCTAGTGGAATGAACTGCTGGACTTGCGGATAGTCAGCAAAGGCTTTGCCAAGGGCGATCGGTTCCCACGGGTCAGCATCCCCCCACAATATAATCGCTGGACAGGGCAGCTTTTCCAGGAGGTCTTCGGGTAGGGGGCCTTGGGAGTAGCCGGTGAAGGCAATAAACACCGCCGCCGCGCCCGCATCTTGAGCCGGGGCCAGCAACAGTTCGACCAGTTCATCGGTTACGGCAGTCGCATCCCGGTAGGCTTTCAGCAGGATTTTGCGGACTGTCGCCGGTCGAGCCAGTTGATGAAAAAACGTCCGCCCCACCCACTCGTTTTTGAGCACTCGCTGGAGCAGCGGCGCACCAATGCGCTTAAACCAGGGCTGAGACGCGCGATGGCGATCGTGCAGCAGACGCAGTGAGCAGTTGAGCAGCGCAATCGATCGCCCAATTTCGGGATGATCCACCACGGCCTGCATGACAGCAATGCAGCCCACCGAGTTACCCACCAGAAATGCCGGCTCGCCAACCACTTCCTTGCAGAAGTCGGCAATTTGCTGCCCCCACGTCTCAAAGGTGTACTCGATCTGCTCTCCCGGTTTGAGCGGGCCGGGGACTGGTTTGGCCGAGCCACCAAACCCAATGAGATCGAGGGCATAGACGCGATGGTGTTCGGCCAGCACGGGTATATTTTTGCGCCAGTGCCCCAGGGATGCCCCGAAGCCATGCACCAGCACCACTGTCGCCCCCTGGTGTCCCTGCGTCTGGTACGTAATCGGAAATCCTTGCCAAAGCCAGATTTGATTGGCGGATGTAGCGCTTGTGGACGGAAGCGATGAAGAAACAGTCATAAAATTTGGGCAGGCGAGTCACAGCTACCCCTATTCTGACAAACTTTGCTTTACAAAATTTGACATTGTCGGTTTTTATTGGGTGCGTTTCATTTTGAAAGCCGCAGCCCCACTATAACCAGATCGCGCGCAACGGTTTCAAATTCAGCAACACCGGGCAGGTAGCCCCAGCGCTCAAAGCCGAACTGTTCAAACAGGCGCAGGCTGGGCTTGTTGTGGGCAAAGATGAACCCTAACAGCACTTTGAGGCCCAACGCTGGACTGTGCGCAATCGCCTGTTGGAGCAAGGCGTGACCGATGCCCTGACGTTGATAATCGGACGATACGTAGATGCTTAGCTCAGCGGTGGCGTGATAGGCCGCCCGCCCATAGTAAAACGACTGGAAGCCGAGCCAACCAACCACATGCCCTGTTGCGTCCATGACCCACAGCGGTCGTTTGTCGGCGCTATGGGCATGAAACCAGTCCAGCCGACTTTCTACTGCGACGGGATTGAGGTCGGCAGTCACGGCACGACAGGCGATCGTTGAATTATAAATCGCCACAATTGCGGGTAGATCCGCTTCGACGGCATCCCGAATTTGCATCGCTGTCTCTCCGACTTTCACACTGGCTGGAACTTATCACAAAGCGGGTCAGACGACCGTTCCTCAAGATCGATCAGAAAATGTGAAAAAACGTTTGACAAAAGTACCGCCCATCATCACAATAGAGATTGCCTCTGAAATAAGGCACCGAGGGACTGTAGTTCAATTGGTTAGAGCACCGCCCTGTCACGGCGGAAGTTGCGGGTTCGAGCCCCGTCAGTCCCGTAGAAAATTTGTACAGTGACTAATTAAGTGTTGCTGGTGACAGATTAGTGTCGTCAGTGACTTAGGGCTTGTTAAAGAATAACTGAATCTTTGGGGTAAGCCACTGGTTCTACCAGTGCGACTCGATGAGCTTTGAGCAATACGGCAGTAAAGTAACTCCCACGGTGGCTTGATGAAGCACATCC
>JAJPKC010000152.1 GCA_021323955.1 Oscillatoriales cyanobacterium Centralia_MAG_596
CACCGCCCGATAGAGCGGTAACTCAAACAGGCGCGTCAGGACAGAGGGTGCTTTTTGCAAGTCTTCTACTGTCTCAAACAGCGGTACAACATGTAGTGAGCTGATCCCGGTTGCCGGGTCGTATAGACCGGCCTCTTTTGCCAGCAGTAGCACTTCTAGTAAATCGCTCACCTCGTGACTCATGCTGATCACGTAGGTATTGCAGCTTTCGACTCCAAATTCCTGCTGGAGTCGCCGCACCATGCGAAACGTTTCGACCGTTTCACGCGCCTTGTCTGAGAAGTTTAGCTCCGTTGGAATGAGTGGTCGCCGTGTTTGTAACTCTGTGGTGAGCCAGAGGGTGCGCTCCGATTCGGAGAGCTCGTTGTAAGGCTTGGAGAGAACCTGGAGATATTCAGCAATTTCGCTAATGGTGTCGGAGTGGCGGGTGCTTTCCTGGCGGATGTCCAGGTGTGCGAGGTTAAACCCGTAGATCTCAACCTGGCAAATCAGCGTTTCCAGGTCACGACAGCTCAGACCCGTTTCGAGTAAACTCCGTTCAATCAGCCGCAGTTCCGCCAGAAACGCTGCCCCAGAGCTATAGATGCTGTTTGGATTGCAGTCCGGCTCGTCGCCGCGCAGACAGTTGCTATTGTTGATCTGGGCGTTGCGATCGCGCGTATTCTCCAAACGCTTCTGAATGTAGGCCAATTTCAGCCGGTAGGGTTCCTGACGATAGCGAATCGCCAGTTGGTCATACACGTCCGGCATCTGGATCTGATCCTGCTCCAGTGACTCCAGCAGGTCTGGCAGCACATCGCTCCAGTGCAGCGACAAACTCAGCAGATCCTTCAAACGGTGAATGGACTGAATGTATTTTCCCAACACCAGACCGCGCTGATAGCAAGCCGTTTGCCAGGTGATTTGGGGTGTGACAGAAGGGTTGCCATCGCGATCGGAGCCGACCCAGGAGCCAAACTTGCAGAAGTTGTTGCTTGGCGGCTGCATCGCCGGGAACGCCGCATTTAAGGCTTGCTTGAATCGTTGGTAGAGCTGCGGAATGGCATCAAACAGCACCTCCTGGAAGTAATGGAGCGTGTAGTCTACTTCGTCCAGCACTGTCGGCTTGAACTGGTGTAGTTCGTCTGTGCGCCACCACAGGCGAATTTCTTCGGTCAGTTGATCGCGCAGTACTTCCGCTTCCCAGGAGGCGGCCGGGAGTCCCTGAGCCGTCAGCCGATCCTCAACCTGGTCGAGCTGACGGAGAATGCGGGCAATCCGCCGTTGCTTATCACGGATCGTGTGGCGGACAATTTCGGTCGGGTGCGCTGTAAAGACAAGCCGAATGTCGAGCTGCCGGATGAGATTTTGCACATGCTGCGGCGGCACGTTGAGACTACGAAGCTTGGGAAACAGCCAGTGAAAGGTTCCCATTTCGCGGCGAGCCTCTGGATCTTGCAGGCTTTTCTCCAATAAATCAGCTTCCAGACGACCCATTGGCGTTGACGATTCGCCCGTAGGCCCGGGATAGTTCGCGATCGCCTTACTGGTATCTACAGCAACCGATGATGCGGTATCGCGGGATGCCCGGTATTGCTGTTGCTGGTCGCGCTGTTCGTAATGCTGTTCAACGATATTAATTAATTGAAAATAGAGCGCAAATGCACGCGCCGCGCGAATAGCCTCATTAAGATCGAGCCGCTCAACGACGTTTAGTACTTCCGACTCGAGAAAACTGGGAGCCTGCCCATCGGGGGAGCAAAGGTCGCGCAGTTGATTGAGCAAATCAACCAACTCCTGACCGCACTCCTGTTGCAGCACAAATGCCCAAAGGTCTTCAACGATCTTGAGTCGATGTCGCAGAAATAAGTCAGATGTGGAAGTCACAGGCGTTGCCTCGGTTACTCTGGACTCGATCGCCGTTCCAGAACCCAGTCCATCATCTGATGAAGGTCGTGTCGCGCTCATGGGGACTGCTTTTGCCAAAGATATTTCAACAATTTTATGGGGAAATCCCCAATTTTGTGGTCGTAGAAGAACTAAATTGATTTTGGTCGTTCAGACCGTTTGGGGTATTTGCGTTGACCGCTACGGATTTTCACTGCTGTCCGGATCGGGCGCAGCGATTGTCGGAAAGGTAAGCACAGGGAGGCGCTCCCCCCGAAAAAGTTCTTCACTCAATACCCCGATTTCGTGAGCCGCTTCAGTTAGCAGTTTTGCGCCAACTAAGGCGAGGAGCACAGCGGGCGTTGCGGCGCTGAGCAGTAGTTCAGGTGGCACGATCGGACTTGTATTGGAGTTCGATTGGGACAGGGGCGATGATTCCATAATTTCAGTAAAATCTGTAAGTTTTGCAAATGTTGCGAACCATCTGGAAGTAGTAACTGTTTGAAACAATCGATTAACTGAAGTTGATTGACCAAAGCGGCTAAACCATAGGCAGCGTAACTGTTATCGTGGCGCAATCTCAACCAATTGGCGGAATTTGGAGCGAAATTGTGGAGAAAATGTGTCAGATCCCTCAGGTGTGTGTTATCTGTATGGGGCGAAATGACTGAACTGAATACTGTCAGTCTAGGGGCAAACGCAGATTCTCAAGGCACTCATGCTGGATGTACATGGACATAATCCTTCTCCCACACGGGATCAACGTTTTCAAGGGATGAACGGCACCTCACTCACACAGTGGATTCATCGGCATGTGGGCGGTCCTCAGGTGCAGGTGAGAAGTAAGCTACGCGGCAACAATCTCCACATTTTATTGGAAGGTAAGCCGTGCCCTGATCAAGCCACGATAGTGCCGCGACTGATGCAAATCTTGTCGGCTAACGATATCGCGCGTCTGCTACCGTCGGAGTCTTCTTCAGTGTACCGGGTAATTGTCTACGGGCGCTTACCACAGCAGGCAGTGCCCGCATGGACAGAGACATTTGTTCCCAATCAACTCGATCGCCAGCGAGACGACCTGCGATCGACATCCAACCAATCGTCTGCCGCCGAGACTCAGGCGGCGGTTAAACCGTCGAATGATGGTTCAACGGCGATGGCCTCTGTGCTTGATCAGGCTCGTGGTGGCCAACCAGACGCGATCGCCCGTTATTTGAGCGGGGCATTGAGTCATCTCGGTATTGCGATTCGGGTCAAGCTTGAACGCCTTCAACAATCCTCCCCATCCACTCCCCAGGGCACAGCTTCCCTACCCGCGGCGTCTGATCCGCTAGACGTAGCACCCACCAGCGCCACGGTCACGTCCAGACGGCTGATCATCATCTGTGAGTCTGCGTATGCACCAGATCCGCTCTTGATTGCAGAGCCGATCGCTCAGCATTTGCGGATACTCGCTCTGAAGGGATTTCGGGATGCCGTTGTCTTTGGGCAAGTGACTGGTGAATCTCGATCTGAGTGGACGTTGCGGGTTGACCTGACCCCTCCGGATGACATTCTCAAAGAGTGGGCGCGCTGGGGAGATGTTCAAGCCATCACCCGCTTGCTGAATCACAGATTGCTGCCCCAGCATGTTCAAGTCCTGGCACTGCTAAAGGAAGCAACCCTCCATCTCACCTGTCGAGGCACGCAGGCAGCACCACCGGACAAGCTCGCCACGATCGCGGCCACCGTTCCATTATTGGAATCGCTCGCACCGCAGGGGATCCGCGCGGCCACGATTTACGGCTTTGCCACGCAGGATCAAAATGTCGATTTGCTCAGTTCAGCCTCGACGCCAGCTCCTCTTTGGGTGCACTGGTTAGACCTGCTGGAAGACCAATCAACGGCACCGGCATCGGCACTCAGTCAGGCCCAGCAGGGTGATTTAGATGCGATCACATTTTTACTGACGCGGCTGCTCAACCCCGATCTGGATCGAAAACTAGCCACGGGCGGTATTCGAGTACAGGTGCGCCAAAAGGCAGATCTGCTGCATATCATGAGCGAGGCTCCGACCTGCCCACGGCAAAATCAGGTTGGCCCCTCGATCGCCCGCTTCTTGAAGCCGTTACAAATTCCGGCGATCGCTGGTATCCGGATCTATGGTCGCCGCTCCGGCCAAAAACAACCCCTCTGGAGTTATGGCATCGATTTTGCCGCGCGTAATCGGTTAGTCCCTGAGGCCGCTCCCGAATTTGCAGTCTCCGACGCCTATGTTGGTGACTTGCTTTCGCCACCCGGAGCGTTAGCCTTACGCACGGAGCAACGCTCAGAAGGATCCCAGTCGTTGCTGGGTCAGTTGTTCGATCGCGCCGTACAGCGCGTGCAGCAATCGCTCATCTGGACGCAGTTGTTTATTCCCCTCGAGTCAGATCCGCTCACGCCTGCGTCACCCCTTGCGTCACCGGAACTGGATGCTCCGCGATCACACAAGGGAATCAAAATCGCTGCTGTTTGGAGTGCCGTTGGTATACTCCTGATTGTTCAGTCTGATTGGATACTGGGTCAGTGGATGCAGCCTGCTCCGTCCTCTCCTTCGGCCGCGCAACCAGCCTCTGTACCAACACCATTCGCTCAGGCTCCTACTGAGCCGGCCCTTCCCAATCTGACCCTGAAGAAGACAAAGCCGGGTGAGAAGTCAATTTTCAGTGCCTCTGGCTTTACTCAATCTCATACAGCAACGCCACCCGATCTCACGCCACCAGATAGTTCTCTCGCTCCAGATGCACAGTCGCTGACCCCACTATCCTTGCCGGCCTCGCCGTTACGGCCTAAAGCCGAAACGCTGATCACAACGGCAACCGCCTACCCAACGTTTAATAGTCGTCAGTTAGATGAAAAGCTGGCACTTTACCAGAACTATTTAGCAGAGCATGGCGCTCCTGATGTACTGGTAGTTGGTAGCTCTAGGGCACTGCGCGGAGTCGATCCGATCGCGCTTCAAAATGCCCTGGCAGCGCAAGGCTATCCTGGAGCAACGATCTTTAACTTTGGGGTCAATGGTGCCACCGCCCAAGTAGTTGACATCATCGTTCGCCAGTTCCTACCGCAAGACAAATTACCCAAGCTGATTCTATGGGCGGATGGTGCCCGTGCCTTTAACAGTGGTCGGGCTGACGTTACCTACAATGGGCTTGTTGCCTCCGACGGGTACAAAATCTTTGCTGCAGGCAAGCCACCGATCCCTGGTGCCACAGTGGCCCAGGGAGCAGATGCGGCCAAAACAAGTGCATCTGCTCAGGCCACTGCTTCCAGTGATGGCTCGCCTCGTTCGTTGTCTGGCGGTTATCAAACCGTTAACCAGGAGTTGAACAAACGCTTAGGTGCCTTATCCATAGCATATTCTCAGCGTGATCATCTCAAAACCTCCCTGCGTGACAATCTCTTCAACTTGCTGCCCAGGGATGCTTCTCTGGTGGCACTGAGCCACGCCTTGTCTGCCTGGAATCCACTCCGTCAGATGGCGTCAAACGACCTCAGCGATGCGACCAGTCCATCCGCTGCCGCGGCCAATGCCCAACCGTCTATCTTGTCGGAAGGTCAAAGCATGATCGATGTCGATGGGTTTTTGCCGCTGTCCAATCGCTTTAATCCGGCTACCTACTATCAAAAATATGCCAGAGTCAGCGGTGATTACGATTCTGACTACGAATCATTTGATCTGGATGGGAAACAAACCCAGGCGCTGATGAGCTTGATTCAGTTCAGTCAAGCGCACCAAATTCCACTTGTTTTTGTCAACCTACCGCTAACACACGATTATCTTGATCCCACTCGAAAACGCCACGAAGAGGAATTTCAGCAGCATATGTTGCGTATTTCGCCTCAGATTGGTCTTATCTATCGAGACCTTAATCAATCGTTGATGAACCAGCCAGATTACTTTTCGGATCCAAGCCACTTAAATCGATACGGTGCCTACGAAGTCTCTCGGCGTCTCGCTGTAGACGCCATGATCCCCTGGAATCGAACTCAGAAATAATGCCGTTAATCAATCATTGCTAATTTGGCCAACTGCGAGTCATGGCTCAAATTAGTACAGTCTTTTGCTCTTCAATCCGATGCTTTAAACGCAAAAGATCCGTATTCAAGCTTTCCGGGATTGGCAAATTTACGCTGTTGAACATATCGCTGATACGGTAACGCCAATCATGTCTTGCTAGGCACTCAAGACGGTTTCGGCGCGAATTAGCCTCTAGCAGTTTCTGGTTTTCTAAGAGGTCTTCGAAGAATGCAATCCATTCGGTTCGATCGTCTGGCAACTCGAGTGTGCTGTTCTCCCAGTCCATCAATGGCGTGACATTTTTCCCAAAGGGTTTCCTGCCAACAATGTTACAGCCTGCATTCCAACCTTCGAACCACCGAAATAAAATGGGTGAATAGCCACAAAATCTTTCGATGTTGCTTGCTTCAAAGCACAAGCTGATTTTCGACCGACCGAGCAGGTTTGAAAGCAAAGTGATATGCTCTTCTAAATCATAAACATCAGGCTTGCTAAATGTAGAGTAGAAGTAAGTGCGATCGCTCTCAGACTCCATGTAGTGAGTCTGCAAACACTCATGGACTGCCCTGTTCGTTCTGCCATAGCTAATGATATCAATTGATCGGTATCTGGCATTTGAAGTAACTCTGAATGTATCCGTTGCCAGGGGTAAAAACGCTGCTGAAACTGGCGAGGAACTATTAATCTCATCAGCGATTTCGGCACTGATAACAAATAGTTGATCAAGCTCCGAAAAAACCGTGCGATCGATATGATCTGGTTTGAACCCGTCCAGCAAATACCCTATTCTCAGATCAAACTTCTTAAGTAGGGGCCCCAATGCATGCATTGATAGTAAAAATCTCGGGAGTATTCCTACAATCAAAAGGACATTGATACCACTGCCTAAAACAGGCAGATCCTGGATCTCAAACCATGATCTAAATATTCGATGTCGGTATCGCTTGAGTATCCCTATCCTGTCGTTACTTAAGGGATACAAAAACGTTGCGTTACAAGCATTTTCAAGTGTTCTTTCAAGTGTATAACTAACGGCCCAGCCAACGTGCTTGTTCTCAGGATGAAGTTCCGATAGTACAAACAGATTCATTCCTGCATCACCCTCAGCAGCTAGATACTCCCCTCTTCCCACGAATATACCAAAATGTGAGCCGTCACCTCAAACCTCTTGAGTGTTGTCACACTTTTGATATTGCGAGCTTAAATGCAGCGTAGTTACCTACACAGAATTAACGTATTTGCCTGCACAAAGTTAGCCTATTTGCCTATGCAGGATTAGCGTATTTGCCTAGGCGAAATAGCCATAAACGCTAGTGCCCGTACTCAGTAAGCCTAGATGCTTTCCCTGCAAAGAAATGTAGCACCAAAGCCCGGTGTACAAATCTATCCTCAGTCAGAAGAGAGCAAAGACACTGAATTTTGTTTCTAATAAATCAAAAGTGAATCAAACGCGATAAGGCAGTGTCTATAACGGTTCTCACTCAAATGAAGTACAGTCGCTTGATTTTTGTCACTGGTCATTGATACGTACGGCGACTGACGTATGACGAATGACCAGTGATGCGCCGTTAATTGGTATGTACTGCACTCAAATGGGAATTTCTGTATCGTATTAGAGGATGTTTTAGGGATAGTTTTGTCATTCTGAGTGGAGCCAACGCGTCACGTGTTTAACTGCCGCAGATGTTAGAACCGAGTGATTCAGTGCTCGGTTCTGATGATTCACAGCACTCACGCGGCGTCGCCTGCCAAAGTGGTGCTATGGCAGGCGCACAGATAAGGCACGCGGTTAGCTAATGTAGGTAAATTGGAACGCAGTATTTTCGTAGTTTGCTGCTTCCAAAGCGATCGTGCAATGTACAGATTCGGTATGCGAACTACATTGCTTAAAGCACTCTCTCGGTCACGGATACTCTCCATGAACCCTGTTCAAGTGGTCACTTCACTCTTCTGAGGGCTAATAATTTTAGCGGGTATCCCAACAGCTGTAGCACCAGGTGGGATGTCGGACAGGACGACAGCATTTGCGCCAATATTTGCATCATCCCCAATGGTCACATTACCAAGAATGACTGCGCCTGCGCCAACGTTAACCCGTTTCCCTAGTTTTGGCGCATCCATTAAACGGTCAAGATAACGTAGACCCAGCGTGACACCCTGTCGAATGATGCTGTCATCGCCGATATGACAGTACCCATGAATCACAATCCCGCTTTGGTGTTCAATAATGACACGACGGCCCAATTGCACTGTGTAAGGCAGCTCAATGCCATATCCATTGCGAATTTTACGATATAGCGATCGATAAAGAATGCTGAATGGCGCTCGTAATAACTTTGGCTCGATCGACATTCGCCATACCCCAAATCGGTGTACAGCCACAGCTCGAAACCCGGGCTTAGTCCAATCTCGCCCATGTGCTTCCCAGTCTTCTTTAATCTGCTGCCAAAGTCCCAATGGCTCTACTTCCGTGTCACTCAAATCTGTCCTCCTCTAACAAACACGCTGTTCAGCAGAAAATCACTCCAAGCTTTTGGGGGATCGTGATCAGGCTTACGTTGTAACACCCGTCGCCATCGCCATAATGTAAAGCCAGAAATCCAAGCAGCATCAGCTAGCGCCGTGTACAGCCACCCATGGTTCTTCAAAAAATACCGTCGTCTGGAATCAAACCAGTAGGTTGGTAAACGCTTGGGTGGACGCTTAGAATCGGTCACTCCTGAACTCTGACCCACAAAATGTACAACGTGACTTTGCGGTACGTACCAACAAGACCATCCTGCACGGTTTGCCCTGAGACAAAAATCAACTTCCTCAAAATACATAAAGTAGTTTTCGTCGAGAAGTCCGATCGATTCAAAGACCTCTCGACGAATAATCATACTTGCTCCAGCAACCCAGTCCGTTTGATGTGGCCTATCCGCCACGGGTAACAACACGGTCCATTGTGAGAGCAGTTTAGACACGAAACCCAAGCGCAAGCCAAAGTCCAATTCGCCCATGACGTTTGGAAAGCGAAATGCTGACTGCTGTGGCGTACCGTCTAGGTCCTCCAGGCGACTACCGGCAATCCCAACCTCCGGATGGTCGTTCATAAAATCTAGTAACGCTTGTAGTGCCCCTGGGCGGACAACAGTATCTGGATTTAACAGCAGGATGTAAGGACACTGAACCGATGCGTCTATGATTGGGCGAATTGCAGCGTTGTTGCCAAAAGCAAATCCACCATTACGCTCCAACGGCATGAGTTCAACCCAATCGCTCCAGTGGTTGTTGTTAATTGCCGCTGCAATTCGTTCAACCGAACCGTCTCCAGAGGCGTTATCAGTCACCACAACATGGCTTCCGGAGAGGCATTTTACCTCGTCCGACAGCGAATGTAAGCAGTCAATGGTCAAATCTGCTGTCTTATAGTTAAGGACAACAACAAGTAAATTCATTGCTTGGGGTGACTGGAGTGTACTTAACATTGAAAGTAACCTTCAGAGGACATCTTAAAAGTCAGAATTGTCATCCTGAGCGGCGCGTTACGTCGTTCGCCTCACCAGGGTAGAACCTAAATTTTGAGCCGCGATTGGCGATGTCTCACTCCATTTCATCTCTTCAGGCCCAAATGGGTGATTCGCATACATGTGCTCTGATTAAATAAGAAGTTCAGGTCTTTTCTCATTACCACCCCTTTAATTCAACGATCATTTAACGCGATCGACGGCACCATTACCCATTGCACGAAGCGGCTACCTAAATAGACCTTAGCCCGCCGTTTGTTCATCATCACTGCATCTAGCGCATAACTGATTGCTTTGCTGCTGTAAAACCTTGGAACTGATAGTTGAGCAGAATTCCTACCAGACCGCCGCTGCCCATAATAAAGATTGGGTTATAAAAGGCGTTGAGGACGTTATCCATAGCATGCATGGCTAACCCAACAGCAAATGCAGCCGTAATTGTTACGCTTGTCTGAGACCAAGTAATGGGTGGATAGAAGAACCAGAAGCTTAAAACAGGAAGCAACAAGGTTGTGAAAACACTGATCAAACCGACCAAACCGTTCTGCCCAAAGGCAATAATCCAGAGGCTATCGGTAATTGTGATTGCGTAACCACCCTCCTTGTACAGCAGGTTTCTACCAAAGCCACCCCAACCAAACAATATTCTTTCACGTGCTTTCTCTGAAAGCATATTTTCGTTTAGGAACCTGAATCCTAAAGATTGCAGGCGATCAGGGTCAAAGAAATGCCCTAAGAAGTCAATAATTTGCTGGCCCGGAAAATCGCCAATCACCCCAAGAAAAAGATAAATAAATATGCCGCCAAGGAAAATCCACATTAACAAACCCGTGTTGTACCACATCCCTGTAAGTACAATTGCTAAAGCTACAAGTAGCAGAACAGCCGCTCCTGTTGCTTTCACTAAAATAAATGTAACTACCAGTGCCACAACGAGCCAACTAACCGGGATATTTAGAATTTGCCTGACTGTTTTTGTTCGCCACAAAACAATTCCCATGAGTGAGGCAAACATCATCCATGTACCCAGCACTAATCCATTGCGCTGAAAAACTGATGGCCTGTAACCTCCGTAACGAATATCCGCGGCCCTAACCGTAAAACGATAAATTAACCCGTGGAGGTTAACGTGAGTGGCGATTTCGAATAGACAGCAAGGAATATAAACTAGTCCGCCAATAAAAATTCCAACTGCTAGTTGGCGGAGGCCGGAGAAGTTATTGAGGTAAAGACGACCAATAAAATATGGAGCTCCCCAATCCATGCTACGTGAAATAAGGCTTGAAAACCCATCGTACGCACCAAGTCCATTAGTCATTGATGAAGCAAAGGGACATAAGCACCAAATAACGATGGGAATATCTAGCCAACTAAACTTAAACGATCGAAAGCGATCAAGGTTGTAGAGAAAAGTTGCCAAAAAGATTGCCAGACAAGTCGCTGACATTCTGTCATAAATGATTGGAATCCCAGGCAACTTAAAGTCTGCTAGCGGTAGAAATAGCCAGGCTCCAACAAAGCTGATAACTAGTGCTCTTTGAGGTGGAAAGCGTATAAACAGATAGATAACGATTGGAAACCAAGAGTATAGTAAGACAGTGTTCATAGCCCACCTTTAATAATTCAGTTCAGCATCGACTAATAAATCGACAGGTGCAAGATAAATAGAGAAACTAAATGCTTTCTCCTGCTTATAGTAAAAAGCGATGTTCTGTTCTAAAAGCAATTGAAAGCGTTTCGTCTAGCCTTTGCCCTTCAAAGCATCTCTGGCATCAATCAAAATTGGAGGGACTAGCCTTTTCAGAACAGAATTGACATTGGTGCATGGTTCGCTCTCTAGGTAAAGTCATCTTGTCGACGAGCTTAGAATATTGTTGTATGAGGTTTACCCAAAATTCCGTTTGCAGGTCGCCCATTTGTGTAGTAATACAGCGCCAGTGACTTTTCTGCCCAACTTCGGGGATAGGTTGGTGGTTCAAGATGACCGTAAAACGAAAAGTCAGTTGTGCTGAAAACAACGCATCGATTAACCACCGGGAGAATTTTCTTTTCATACCTGGTCATATTTATGTCCCAAAGCTCAAGGTGTTCTCCGTATTCCTACTTTCAGTTTTTTTCGGATAAAGAAGAAAATTCAAGTGTCGATCAGGGCGTAATTTTTCGTGATGAGCGAAATCTACGTGCATTTTATAACAAATCGCCTCTAATCTGGTGCTGTTCTCCTCTTTCATCGTGAGGGGCTGAAATAATGTCATCAACTCCATTAAAATTCCTAGAAAGGTAATAAAAGTAGAAGCATTAAGGCTGTACAGCAGGAAACGCGCCACCTCCCCCTATCTGTTTCTGTTGTTCATGCTTTGATGTGAGCGTTTTCCCAGCCTGAGTTTGAAGCGATTGCCGGTTTATTTTGTCCGGAGAAAGAAGTTCTGGAAGAAATTCCTCTAAAATATTTTCCGGCAGAGAATCATCAATGACGATGTAAGGAAATGAATTAGCTGATGCATCTTTTTCCCGATGCCTTACTGCTAAATCTTTGAGATAATCCACATCCAGGCGAAATGTTGAAATAATTGAGTTCATTGTATTCTCGGGCAAAAATTTTAGAGTCAAGGGTGAACGGAAGGACAAACGATTGCCATAAGCATCAGACAATCCCGTTGGATGATGACTTTGGTGGCCGACCTGTGAAGTAGGCAACCGAGAGTGGATTGCAATTACGCTGCTGTGGGGGGCAAGGCGCATCTAGCTTGTAATTAAGTGCATGTTCTTGCATGTAATTCTCGGAGTACACATCGAAAATTTTAGGAAGCAATTGTGGCTTAACAGTAATGTTAATAGGGAACAGAAGAAAGCGCATCAAATGGTGTTCCAAGGCCAACCAGTAAGCGAATTGCAACGACTAAGCCAGAGACTGCTAAAAATAGAGCCGTCATTACTAAGTCTTGCCGAATCGCTAGCAACTTTTCGCGCCAAAGCCCATACATTACGACGAACCAAATTGGAACATTGCTAACAGCTACCGCTAAGACAGCACCAACTTCATGCAGTGCCGAGTGATAACCGAGTGGAATGCCGATGGCATAGCACAGAAAGCTAAGAAATGAACCAAAGGTCCAATAGTTGGGTTTTCCTAATGCCCAAAGACTTTGATCGATTGTTTGAATCAATACAATTGGCCAAATGCCTAGGGTTAGCATTGGAAACATCCACGTCGCAGCTACGTATCGATCGTCATACAAGAAGCGAATGAGCAAATCTCCCAGGCTGACGATTAGGCCAGTAGTCACCGCTGATGTTATCAACATGGGCCGACGGTGGCGAATAATCTTGGCCCGAAACTCATGTCGAGGAAGATCCACTAACTTCGAATATGTAGGGTAGATGACCTTTGTGGCAACCGCAAAGACGACCTGGCGAGGTACATCTGATAGTGTGAGGGCAATACCATAAACTCCTAGCAGCTGAAGCGTGAACAGTTTGCCAAGGATCAATCGATCGGTCGATGAGGACAGATAATAAATCGCTGTCGATAGAAAAACCCACTTACCAAATGAAATAATTTCCTCAAGAGCGCTACGGTCCCAAACGATACGGTTGGGGAACTCTTGATTCAGGCGATGACTTTGAATTAACCGAAACATTGATGATACGAACCCGCCAGCAACTAATGCCAGGATAGATGGGTTTAGCCATGCCCATACGAGAGTTACAACAAGTCCGGTGAGCTGCCCACCAAGCTCAAATAGAGCTAAAGACTTCAGGGACAAGTGCCGATTAAGGGTGGCAAGGGAGGTGGAGTTGAACCCACTGATAAGGGTATTGATCCCAACCAACGGAATCAGCCACAGCAGCCTTGGCTCATTGTAAAAATGAGCAGCGGGGTAGGCAATGCCAATGCAGCATAACCATAAAATTACTCCACGCAAGATTTGTAGGGTCCAGGTTGTATTCAGGAAGAGCGGGTCGTCTCCACGCTTGCTTTTGACAATGCTAGCGTTAAGGCCTAAGTCAGAAAATAGCTGTAATCCAGTCAAAAACGTGCTGACGATTGCCATTAAGCCAAACAGTTCTGGGAATAGCAACCGTGTTAAGACAATGTTGCTAATGAAACGTAGAATTTGACTGATTCCAAACCCTGCGATCGTCCAAATGGTTGCATTAATAGCAAGCTTTTTCAGTGAAGGCATATCTTAATGGAGGAAGCGGAGGTCAGCATGAAGCACCCTGATCGGGGCTGGTGTAATCTGGAGATTGCCGGATGGGTATTTGACTTAGCGTGGGGAAGGAATTGCTGAAAGAGGATTCACCTGTGGATGTTAGCGCAGGCTGCAAAGCGGATTCGAACAGTCCTTTTAGTTTGCCCACTTCGATCACAACATTGTGCTGTTGGGTCACTCTTTTGTGTCCATTACTGCCCATTTGCTGTAAAACCGTTGGCTCAGCTTCGATTGCCGTCTTCATTGCTGTCACGAGTGCGTCTATTGAACCGGAAGGCACTAGCCAACCACAAACGCTTGGTTCTACCAACTCTGGAATACCGGCAATGTAAGTGCTGATCACAGGGCGGTTTAATGCTAGAGCTTCCATGATTACCACTGGCAAACCCTCGGCAAAGCTAGGTAGTACCAGAGCACGAGCAGACAGTATTGCCTCACGGACTTGAGTACTACTGGCCCAACCAGTAATTTCTACATGATTGTGCAATCCTAACTTGGTGATGCGCGACTCCAGTTCACTCCGCAATGGGCCATCTCCTACCAGAGTGAGGTTGAAGGACAGCCCTTGCTGCGCGAGCCGACCAGCCGCTTCGACGAGCAGTAGCTGTCCCTTTTCGGGGCAGAGCCGACCAACGCAGACCAACCGTGGATCGGTTGGTACAGGTACAGAGTCATGCCTAAGGAAATCCGAGTCTACACCACAGTGAACGACATGAATTTTTGACCACTGGGATAATGGACACCAGCGATAAATCTGACTTCTGCCAAAGTCACTAACTGCCACAACAAATTTGGCTTGAGCGACTTTTTGCGGTAGCGCGATCGCTGCAACCTTATCGAACTCTTCCGGTCCGTGAACTGTAAAGCTATAGGATGGACCGTCCATGAGATGACACAGCATGGCCACAGTGGCTGAGTTTGTGCCGAAGTGGGCGTGGATATGGCTAATATTATCCTCCCGCAGCCATTTCAAAAGAACACAGGCTTCAACCAGATAGGCCAGGTGTCTTAGAATTCCACGGTCTGATTGGCGACCGATCTTGATCGTCTGCCACAATCCCTTTAGAAAGTGCACGGGCGATGTCAGGATCGTTTGAAATAGGCTTGAAAGTAGTTCTCCTGCTCCAGCTTTCAGAACCACCCGGGTTCGCTCTAGCTCCGCTTTATCTGACTCATCAACCAGTTCGGAACTGCACGACCGAATTGAAAACCGAGCAACTTTCAGTCCACAAGCCTCTAAACCGAGAATCTCACGCCGAATAAAGCTATGACTGACCTTAGGGTACTGATTGACTAAGTAAGCAATTGTCAAGGCATTCTGGCTCAAGTAGCTCACCAAATTCATCCACGCTTACTAATATGTATGAAGTAGAGGACGTTACGATGGTTTATCTGGGCAAACTTTATTTATTCTTCGATCTAAGTACGTTTAGTGAGCCAAGTTGTGAATCTTATATAAAGTAGCAGGAAAGCAATAGAGCAAGGGTGGATAAGCATTCCATAATTACACTTATCACGCCCCATTTGCTCTAGCCAGATTGATATGAATACAGTGTCTCAGGGAATCTACGGTAGCTTGTACTGGTTCAACGCGGTTTCGCTTGCCACCAAGCTTACGTTCGAGTGGCATGAAACAATCCAGGTCTTGAGAGCGTCCTGGTTTAGCGAGCAGGTACAGTATTGAATGATCATCGAGTTCTTTGGTAGAGCAGGTGAGGTTATATTGAAAAAGCTTTTAAGCCTGTGCCTAGGGCTATTTTCTTGACAGCATTAGTCTGGGCAAGGTGTTTAAGAGCCTGGGGAAGGTTGTGTTTCCGTTTGGTGAGAAGCAGCTGTTTTTGGTCTTCTCCTTGATCTTGATGGGCAATCGGTTTGGGCGACGGGGTCGGTCTGGGAGTGTCTCAAATGAGGCGTCGATTGCTCCAGGTGTTAGCTACCATCTAGCTGCTATGTGCGGATTTTAACTGTTACAGCGTTCTGTCTTAAATTGTCTTCTTACTAAGAGCCTCCATGATGAAGGGAATCAATCAGGTCACTACAAGTATTCTTTTCACTGCATTAGTTGGTGTCGGTTCTGCATTGCCGACAGTCGCTCAATCGCTGCCTGCGACGTCTAGTTCGTATCAGCAAGATCTTAGCCCTTCGCAGACGGCTGGGGCCGTGCCACCGGAAGCGGCTTATACGCTTGGGGCTGGTGATACTCTTCGAATCGATAGTTTTGATACGCCTGATCTGGTTTTAGAACCTCGCTATCCTGTTTTGCTTGATGGGTCAGTTAATTTGCCTTGGGTTGGAAGTGTCTCTGTTAAAGGACTAACGCTCAAGGAAGCATCTGAACGATTGAGAAAACGGTATAGTGATTTCATTAAAAACCCAACGATTACCGTTAGTTTGGTCGCTGCCCGCACCCTAAAAATCGGTGTGATTGGTGAGGTGACTCGACCAGGTTCTTACATCGTTGCAAGTAATCTCATTAGTAGTTCTGCGGTTAGTTCGCAGGCGAATGGCCCTCAAAATACATTAGCTGCTCAACAAGGGGGTGAGGAAAGTGGGAGCCAGTGGCCGACGGTAAGTAAAGCGATTCAAGCGGCTGGCGGTATTACTGAACAAGCTAATATTCGTCAAATTCAGGTTCGACGTCCAGGCCCAAATGGGGAGGAAACGATTCCGGTCGATCTGTGGAAATTTTTAGATGCAGGTGATTTGACTCAAGACATTCGTGTCCGTGATGGCGACACGATTGTGATCCCAAAAGCAGATCGGCTAAACCCGGCAGAAGCGATCCAGATTGCCAGCAGCAATTTCTCACCGGATGCAATTAAAGTCAATGTTGTAGGCGAAGTTGCAGCTCCGGGAGCGGTTGCGGTTAAACCCAATACTACGTTAAACCAAGCAATCTTGGCCGCTGGAGGGTTTAAGGGCGGACGGGCGAAGAAAGCAGTAGAGTTAATCCGTCTTAATCCTGATGGGACGGTTGAAAGGCGGACGATCGCTGTTGACTTCTCTCAAAAGTTAGATGATAAAACTAATCCACCGCTGCGCAATAACGACGTTGTCGTTGTGAATCGTAATGCGATTGCGGCAATTGGTGATAGCGTCGGCACGTTTTTGGGGCCAATCGGTGGAATATTCGGGCTATTCAATATCTTTCGCTGATTGCTAACCTTGTGTAATCGATAATCCCTGTGTAGTCAAAAGGTTTCGGGCTGAGAGTTAAGTAAGGTAAACAGAGGAGACCATGAAAGCTGAACAATACCCGCAAGATTTATCGCTTAGCGATCGGGCCCGATCGCCTATCAGTAGTGTAAATGGTGATGACCCAACTGAATCTACTGCTAAACAGAAGAGCATCGACTTTTCTCCTTTGGTTAGAATTGTTCGCCGAAATGCTCTCTTAATCGCAGGGGTGACAACAGCTTCTGCAGCGATGGTTGCTTACGCTGCCTTAGGGGGACCACGTACTTATAAAGGCGATTTTCAAGTCTTGGTAGAGCCGATTACGTCTCAAGCGCGTCTTGCCGATCCTTCTACTATTTCACGGCCTCTCGCTCAACAGCCTGATGTTATCGACTATCCAACCCTACTTCAGGTTTTGCAGAGCCCTGAACTCTTGGGCAAGATTGCAACCGAAATTCAGCGGCGCTATCCCAATGTGACGGCAAACTCACTTGCTGCTGATATTGCTGGCAAGAAGCTAGTGATCAAGCGCCACGAGTTTGAATCCCAAAGCCTGGGGCAGAAAACGACTGACCCGACAAAGGTTATTGAAGTCAGCTATAAAGGGTCTGATGCGCAAAAAGTGGAATTCATTTTGCAGGAGCTGGCTAGGGGCTATTTAAGATACAGTCTTGAAGACCGAAAAACTCGGATTGGTGGTGGGGTTCAGTTCATTGAGGATCAGCTGCCTAGTTTACAGCGGCGCGTGAATGATTTGGAGGCAGAGCTTCAAGCACTAAAACAACGCTATCGTATTACGGATCCAACGACAGAGGGTGCAGGTCTATCTAAGCAAGTTGAGGATATCCAGGCTCAACAACTGGACACACAACGTAATTTAGCGGAACAGCAAGCCCTCTTCAGTCGATTGCAGTCGCAGCTTGGTCTCACGCCAGAACAAGCGCTTGCGGCCGCTTCTTTGAGTGAAAATACGAGTTACCAAAGCTTAGTTACTGAATTGAAGCGGGTACAAGCCCTGATTGCTGCAAAATCTGCTCGTTATAGCGAGAGCAGCCC
>JAJPKC010000197.1 GCA_021323955.1 Oscillatoriales cyanobacterium Centralia_MAG_596
CCCCCAGACGTTACAAAATCAGCCTGAGTTTGATATTGTTTTAGCGGTAGGAATCTTGCACCACCTGAACGATGCGGAAGCAGTGCAGTTATGCAAATTTGCGCGAACAGTACTGAAGCCAGGTGGCAGGCTAGTGACATTTGATGGTTGCTACGTCAAAGGTCAGTCCGCTCTAGCCCACTACATTTTGTCAAAAGACCGGGGGCAAAACGTGCGCAGTCAGGAGGGTTATCGGGCAATCGCGTCTCCCGTTTTCTCAACTGTCACGGTCAGCATTCGCCATGATTTACTCAGGATTCCTTATACACATATTATTTTGAACTGCGTGAAATAGGGTCTTCAATTCAGCCATCGCTGAAGTTCCTTGAGTGAGATATGATTAGCCTCGCTGCTTTAAAACTTACGTACTGTGTTGAAACAGCCCTCACGGCTTAGAGATATTGTTGCGGGCATCGACTATGGGCTACTGGCCATAGTCGCGCTGCCGATTCTGCTCGCATGGGTCAACAAAAACTGGTTTTTTAACTACCCAACGATTATCGATCCGTGGGTTTACTTAGGTTATTTTCTGCGCTTTAAGCAATACTTAATCGCGTTTGCTGGAACCTATTATGGTAGCCGATTGTCCTGGATTATTCCGGGATATTTGACGTATAAATGGCTGCCACCTCTGATAGCAAACTACGTCTTGCATTTAGTGTTCTACTATGGGGCCACTGTTGCAATGTACTGGACTTTAAAGCAAACAGTTGGCCGTAGAGCAGCGCTAGTGGCGACCGTTTTTATGGGTTCCTATTCCTATTTTCTTCTGGCCGTCGGCTGGAACTACGTAGATGGAGCGGGCATCACATATTTTTTGCTAGTTACACTGATGCTAACAAACGCTGCATTAAGAGAGCGATCGCGTCTGTTTCTCTTAGGGGGCGGCATTTTTTATGGAGCGCTCCTCTACACAAATATTTTTTGGATTGTACTCTCGCCAACCTTTGCTGGCTACTATTTGCTGCTACAGTGCCGCCGCAAACAGAGTTTAAAGCCTGCTAATTTGATCCTGTCTGCAGTCGATTTCGCCATCGGCTTTCTGCTGATCACAATCCTGCTTGGAGGAATCAACTATGCGGTTAGTCAGCAATTTTTCTTTTATTTGCCTTCGCTAAATATGGCTGCAACGTATCCAAACAAGCCAAACCCTGCGCGGGCTGAGTTGAAGAACTGGCTTCCCTACGCCACATGGCTGCTGCTGCCTTTGTTTACGTTTCTCGGCAGTGTAATTATTCTACTGCGCGATCGACGCAGGCGCACAGGAACGCAGTTTGGTATATCGCTCAACTCAACTGCATCAATTTGGCAGCTTTACTTTATATCGAACCTCTTATTTTTGCTACTGATACATCTTGCTGTAAACCCCATACTGCAGTTTTTTTACTATGCTAGCTTCCTGATTCCATCCATATTCCTGGCCTTTGGCGCGCAGATTTCTCCGCTTATTGATACGCTAAAAAAACGCGACTACGTTCTGTTTGCAGCCGTTACGTATAGTCTGCTTGTTTTAGCCTATACGCCATTCATCGACAGTTCAAAACTATATTTTGCTGGCGTTATCGCAATCGTTTGTCTCCTCGCATTGTGGGCATTCTTCTTTGTAACTAAAGGCAATTCCAGGCGATCGTGGCTTCATTGCGCTGGTCTTATTGGAATATTCGCTGTTTTTTGCTTTACAAATCAACCGAATTGGCAGTTGATTTTGGGCAATGCACCCAGCAACCGAATTCCTGTATTGCTCAAGCCCGATGACACCGCATCGCGTTCCGGTCAATTTGGTGCGACTGCAGAAAACGAATTTCTGGCAACGGTTAAAACGCAGGCAATTCTCAAAGCCGTTGATCCAGAGGCAAAATTTCTCTTTTGGTACAATTTGGAAGAGGCTGCCGTTTATCGAGCGATCGCGTCTGCGTCTCTCTGGGGCTACCGTTTGGTTGGTGAGAAGTTTCCCACACTAGAACCGCCAGTTGTTAACCCTGATCAACCGCCTGACCGCACTAGACTGATTGCATTGCTCAAACAACATTCTCACGTTGTGATTTTATCGCGGCAGCAGGATGCATTTCAGCAAGCTATTCGCTCCTTTGCCGAGGTAGGGTTTGATGTCAAATTTCAAGCTAAATTTGATATTCAGCAGGGTGAGATCAGCTATTCAATGATTGCGATCGAGGCGACCGCTAAACCTGCTGCCATCCCATCCAGCAGGCAATAGCTGGACGGTACTAAACCCACTACTGGTCACTCACCTTTCCGCTCTAATCGCTCTCTGCTGTATGCCTGAACCTTTAATTTCAATCATGATGGCCGTTCGGAACGGCATGCCTTATCTTCCTGACGCGATCGCCTCTTTGCAAGCGCAAACCTACCGCAATTTTGAGCTGATTATTCAGGATGGCGGTTCCACGGATGGGAGCCTGGAATTTCTCGCTCAAGCCACCGATATTACCCATATTTCGCTCCAGTCTGAAGCAGATCACGGTCCGATTAATGCGCTTTATCGTGCGTCTCATCGGTGTCGTGGCGGTATTATTGGCAGTCTGTTTTGTGACGATGTGCTCGAACCAGACGCACTCCAGAGGGTGGTCGATCTATTTGCCGCGCACCCAGACGCGGCCGTAATTTATGGATCCTGTAAGATGCTGGATCGAGACGGACAGGAAACTGGCATCTTTCAGCCGGCAGCCTTTGATCTGCTCAATCTAATGACCTGCCAGTTAGTCCCACCATTCTCAGCTTCATTTTTTTCAAAGGCTGTTTGTGGAGACAGTTTTTACTTTGAAGAGTCTGATCCGACTGAATTAAATCTTTGGTTACGCCTGAGCCATCTGCCAATCCGAAGGGTAGATGTCCCATTAAGCGGTGTCCGCATCAGCGAGAAGAGCAACACCTGCCAAGCAGACCATTACGAGCATGTCTGTGAGGCGAAGATAGCCGCGATCGCACAGTACCTCGCCAGCCATGAGCAGACTGTCCTCACGCAGGAACTCTATCAAGCCTGTGCCGCAGGTGTTTACGCATGGGCCGCAGAATCCATGCTGTGGATTCCAACGGGTACAACCGAATGGTTCAATCACTACTACGAAAAAGCGGCAGCGCTCCAACCCGATTCGGCCCGCTTGCGCAATTTGAAACTGCAGCAAATGCTAAACCAGACGCAAACCCAGCTCGGTCAGACAAGCGAGAAACTTAACCAGACGCAGTATACGCTGGATCGAACGAGCGATCGTCTGGCGCAGACGCAACACGCATTGGCACAGACGCAACATGCATTGGCGCAGTCTCAGCAGTCAGCGGCACACTACCAGGATCGACTGGCGCAGGCCGAAGCCATGATTGCAGCCATGGAAAGCAGTAAGTTCTGGCAGTTACGATCGCGGTGGGTTGGACTGAAGCAAAGCGTCCAAAAACAATTTGCGAGACGTGATAATTAATGAAGCGATTGCGCAAGTGAGTGCAGCCTTAGCGAAGGAATGCCCGCAAGCGTCATTTCTGCCATTGGTTGTGAGGCATTCAGGTATGAGTGAGATCCGCGTCGGACTGGTTCAAATCAACAATAGTTTCTCGAATCAAAACTATCTGCCTTACTCCGTTGGGCTACTGCAAGCATATGCTCAAGCGTATGCCAGCACGCCCAGTCGGTATGAGTTTTTGTTGCCCATCTACTGCCGGTTGCCTGTCGCGACCGCGATCGAGCATCTACGCGGGGCGACTATCATCGCATTCAGCACTTACGTCTGGAACATCAAGCTGTCTTTAGAAATTGCCAGACGCATCAAGCAGGAGCAGCCTGACACACTGATCGTCTTTGGCGGCCCGCAAGTGCCCGATCGCGCTGAAGCCTTTTTGCGCCAAAATCCATTCATTGATGTGGCGTGCCACAACGAGGGCGAAGCGGTGTTTTTGGACATCCTGGAGCAATGTCCAGGGCGCGATTGGAGCGCGATCGGGTCGATCAGCTATCTAACCGCCGATGGGTCATTTCACCATCATCCGCGCCAGGATCGCATCGACGACCTCTCCACCATTCCCTCCCCCTATCTCTCTGGAGTCTTTGAGCCATTGATGCAGGCCAACCCGCAGGAGCAGTGGATCGCTTTGTGGGAAACGAATCGCGGTTGTCCCTTTTCCTGCACTTTCTGCGACTGGGGGTCGGCGACCCAGAGCAAGGTTTACACCTTTGACCTGGAACGTCTGATGCGAGAGGTAGACTGGTTTGCCGACCATCAAGTGCAGTTTATTTTCTGCTGCGATGCAAATTTTGGGATCTTGCCGCGAGACCTGGAAATTGCCCAGTATGTGGCGGCAACCAAGCAGACGCGCGGCTATCCGATCGCCCTTTCGGTTCAAAACACTAAAAACGCGACGGAGCGATCGTACCAGGTGCAAAAGCTGTTAGCGGATGCTGGACTCAATAAAGGCGTCACGATTGCCATGCAGTCGCTGGATCCAGGCACACTCAAAAGCGTCAAGCGGCACAATATCTCACTGAATTCCTTTCAGGAGCTACAGCGTCGCTTTACCCGCGATCATGTAGAAACCTATACCGATATCATTCTGGGCTTACCCGGAGAAACGTACGATTCCTTTTTTGATGGGATCTCGCAGGCGATCGCCAACGGGCAGCACAATCGAATCCAGTTCAACAACCTGTCGATTTTGCCCAATGCAGAAATGGGCGACCCAGCATACCAGCAGAAGTACGGCATGGTGACGGTAGAATCGCGCATTGTGAATATTCACGGGTCACTGATGGCGTCGGAGGATGCGATCGACGAAACGCAGCAGCTCGTCATTGCCACCAGCACAACGCCACCAGACGACTGGTGCAAAACGCGAGCGCTTAGCTGGATGGTAGCGCTGCTGCATTTTGACAAATTGCTGCAAATCCCGCTGATTGTGCTGCACGAAGTGTGCGCGTTGAGCTATCGGGAGCTATTTGAAGTGTTCATGGAGTCAGATTTGGCTCATTTTCCAGTGTTGGCTGAAATTCGAGACTTCTTTTGGGAAAAGGCGCGGGATATCCAAAATGGCGGTGAGGAATATTGCAACTCCGCCGAATGGCTCAATATCTGGTGGCCAGCGGACGAATACATTTTCATCAAGCTCAGCGTCGAAGGAAAGCTAGAAGCCTTTTATCGCGAAGCGGAGCAGTTACTCAATCAGTTTTTGGGCGATCGCTTCATGCAAATCCCCGCCATTCTCCACGAAGCCATCCTCTTGAACCGCAGTTTGGTCAATCAACCCTTCCAGACGAGCGATTTAACGATAGATTTGTCCTACAACATTTGGGAGTTTTACCAGGCGGTACGTCAGGGACTCGCCATTCCCCTTGATCAGGAGCCACGACGATACGCTATCGATCGCACCACCAACACAGTTCATAACTGGGATGATTGGTATCGTGAGGTCGTCTGGTACGGCAACAAAAAAGGGGCATATCTGTACAAAACGGTGTCGATCATTTCTGATCCAGTGCACCAGACCAACGTCCTGGCCACACCTTAATCTGGCGACACCTTAATCTGGCTGTACCGAACAGAGGGGAATCAAGGGAACAAGAAAACGGAGGGCAGGGAGAAAGACTCCGAAGAAGTAGAGACGTTTTGCGTTAGGTTTTCCTGATGCCTGACGCTGGTGCTTTCTACCCAAATCAATCAGTGTGAGTAAAAAATATGGTTTTTAACGGTAAAAAAGTCCTGGTGGCTGGCGGTACAGGCATGATTGGCATACCGCTGGTAGAGATGCTGATTGCACAGGGGGCAACCGTCAGCATTGCATCGTTAGATGATCCGTCGCGAGCTCATCCGGCAGCCCGGTTCAATCGCGTCAATCTGATGTCCTTTGAAAACTGCCTGCAGGTTTGCCAGGAGCAAGATTTTGTCTTCAATTTGCTGGGAGTGAAAGGATCGCCAGCCGTGGCGGTGGGCAAACCAGCCAGCTTTTTTGTCCCGACCATCACGCTCAACACAAACTTGATGGAAGCAGCCTGGCAGTCGGGCGTACCGGGTTTTCTGTTTACCAGTTCGGTAGCGGTTTATTCGCCTGCCGAGGTTTTCTACGAAGACGACGTATGGCGCACGTTTCCGTCGCCCAACGATCGCTTTCCCGGCTGGGCAAAACGCATGGGGGAACTTCAGGCAGAAGCGTACAAAATTCAGTACGGATGGGAGCGCATCGCGATCGTCCGTCCAGCGAATGTCTATGGCCCCTACGACAACTTTGATTTTCAGAACGCGATGGTAGTGCCGTCCCTGATTAAACGCGCGATCGACGGTGAAAATCCACTGGTTGTTTGGGGTGATGGGTCAGCTCGACGCGATTTTATTCACGCCAGGGATGTTGCCAGAGGAATGCTGCTGGCCGCCACCCATGCCAACGGCGAACCGATTAATCTCGGTAGTGGGGTGGGTGTATCCATCAAGCAACTCGTCGAGACGATCGTCAGTTATCTGGACTTAAAGCCGGACGTGATCTGGGATACGACCAAACCCAAAGGCGACCAGATGCGCGTCATGGACATCACCAGAGCACGGGCGATCGGGTTTGAGCCTGAAATTTCCCTGGCACAAGGCATCAAAGAAGTCATGACCTGGTATGCCGAAAATCGCCAGACAACGACAAAGCGGTATGATGTGTTCGTTTCTTAATGCTGATTTGCGAAGGGTCTCTTGATGCGATTAGAAGTCCATCAAACCAAGCTGGAGGGTGTGCTGCGCATTACACCACCGACAATCTTCGAAGATTTTCGGGGTACGTACGTGGAAACGTACAATGAGCAGCTTTATACTGAAGCCGGAATTACCACCAAATTTGTGCAGGACGACATTTCCATATCGTCTCAGCACGTTTTGCGCGGTATTCATGGCGATCAGGAAACCTGGAAGCTGATTTCCTGCCTGTACGGCAAATTTTATCTGGTGGTGGTGAACTGGGACGAGCGATCCCCCCAGTACGGTAAATGGGAATCGTTTGTGCTGTCCGATCAAAATCGCCAGCAGATTTTAGTTCCCCCCCGATTCGGCAACGGGCACTTGGTCTTGAGCGAACAAGCGATCTTTCACTACAAGCAATCGACCTACTACAACCGGGCAGGACAATTTACGCTCCTGTGGAATGACCCCAAATTAAACATCTGGTGGCCCATTAAGCAGCCCCTTGTGTCACAACGCGATGAAGGCAGCGATTAGCCTTTAGCCTTCAGCCTTCATCTTCCAACGCCGGACTTTTCACACTTGCTCCAAACTCTCAATCCATTGCCACCAGCGATTGAGCGGGAAATAAACAACAGGTGCCCACAGACTGCTGAGAATTGCCGAACTGAGCGCAATCAGTTGGTGATACCGCCAGATTTCGATCAACGAGCGATCGGCCTGAAAGCAGTACTGAATCGCCATGACGGTCTCGGCAACAACGGCTGTGCCAAACGCGATTAGCGCCACCGAAATAAAGTCTTCCTGAATGTAGCGTCCTTTCCGTAAGCGTGCCGTTAACACGCCCACAGCGACCAGACTGAGAATATGGGTCGGCGATGGAGCCGTCATCCCATCCTGAATCAAGCCCAGCGTGATGCCTGCCAGTGCCCCTTGCAGCGTTGATCGATTCACGCTCCAGGCAACCACCCAGATCAGCAACCAGTTTGGGCCAATGCTCGCTAGCTCCATTCCAGGGAACCGCGTTGGCAGGATTAGCAAGCATACCAACAGAGAGCCGATCGTTACCGCGCAGTTTACCAGTAATCGCTGGATCGGGTTATCCCGCCAGGTATGACTAACCAGAGAATCGCTCTTCATAAGGGAGGTTTCTGATCAGACGAGGGGGTAGGGGCCATCGGCGGAGCAGACTGATCATGAGGATAGACCACCGCCCATTCCAGAAAGCTCACGGGTGCAGACAGCTCAATAATGGCCTCAGGCGCAGGACTTTTATTGAGATTGACCGACTCGATCCGGCCCACAGGCATACCGGCTGGAAACAGCTGGCTCAGCGTAGAGGTCGATACGACATCCCCCCGCCGCACGTCTGGAACCTTATCAAAAAACTCCATCACCGCCCGACTCGTAGACTGCCCCCGCATATAACCCATATAGCGGCTCCGGCTAATGGTGACGCCAATACGACTGGATGGGTCACTGAGCAGTAACACATGGCTTGTATTGGGTGTCACACTCGTGATCCGACCGACGACACCACCGGGAGCCATGACCACATAGCCCACCTTAATGCCATCGTTACTCCCCCGACCGAGGAGCAGCTGTTGCCACCAGTGATCGGCGCTGCGACCAACAACCGGCGCGGTGATGCCCGACTGCTTGCTCTCCGAGACATAGCCCAATAGCTCCCGCAATCGCTGGTTTTGACTTTCCAACTCAGTCAACCGCTGCTGGAGTTCTTGAAACTGAGCATTTTCAAGTAGATTTTGCTGGGTTGGATTGGACTGAAAAACGCGGGCAACGAGCTGGTAGGCTTCAAATATTGGAGTTGCCTGAGTTTGCCGGATCAGCAACGCAGAACCAAGAGCCATGCTCGCAAGAATAATACGGAGGCGGTGTCTGTCCCACCAGCGACGCAGGGTATACATGCAGACGGTTTAGAAGATAAGCGAGCTGAGACTAATCGATGGAAGCGGCCAGTGACCTCAGGAAGAATTGAATTTACCGAGAGCCAAGTTAATCGACGCACACGACGACTTAGAAGTTGCGCGATCGCCCACTGAAGACGCGCTCCAGTTGCTTGAAGTTCTCCAACACGCGGCCTGTACCCAGCACCACGCAGCTAAGTGGGTCAGCCGCAACGTGCACCACAATCCCAGTTTCGTGGCTGATGAGCGTGTCAATCCCCTTCAGGAGTGCCCCACCACCGGCCAGCATAATGCCGCGATCGATAATGTCTGCTGCCAGCTCTGGTGGCGTCCGTTCTAGCGTCCGCTTGACCGCATCCACAATCACAGCCAGGGGTTCTGACATACTTTCACGAATTTCGGGTGCTTTGACTGCAACAGTGCGCGGCAGACCAGACAGCAAGTGCAGACCCCGGACTTCCATGGTCGTATCGTCATCAACCGGGTAAGCAGAGCCAATTGTAATCTTGATTTCTTCGGATGTCCGTTCCCCAATCACGAGGTTATGGACTTTCTTCATATACTGCGCGATCGACTCACTCAGTTCATCACCCGCCACACGCACCGATTCACTCAGCACGGTTCCCTGTAAACTCAGGACGGCGACCTCAGTTGTGCCCCCGCCAATATCAATGATCATGTTGCCAGTGGGCTCTGCAACGGGTAAACCAGCCCCGATCGCCGCCGCAACAGGCTCATCAATTAAATAGACATCGCGCGCGCCCGCCTGGGAAGCAGCATCCATGACCGCGCGGCGTTCAACACCCGTTACCCCACTGGGGATCCCAATAACGATGCGGGGTGAAACCAGCGTTTTACCTTCATGCACTCGCGCGATGAAGTGCTTGAGCATAAGTTCGGCTGTGTCAAAGTCCGCAATTACACCATCGCGAAGGGGACGGAGCGCTACCACGTTACCGGGTGTACGTCCCAGCATTCGTTTCGCGTCTTCTCCTACTGCCAGTGGCACTTTTTCATCCTGATCAATGGCAACGACAGATGGTTCTTGAAGGACAATACCCTTACCCGATACATACACCAGCGTATTCGCTGTGCCAAGATCGATACCCATATCCCGCGAAAGGGAAAAGCGACTAAAAAGTCCCACTATCCTCTATGCCTCTCAAAATAATATTGACGGATGACTGATGACCTGATGCTCAAGACTAAGATAACGCGTAGTCAAGGTTGGATCTTATTACGTTTTTAACGCGGCGTCCAGTAACCGCCGCGATCGACTTGCACAAACACAGTAAAGGAATTCACTGGATGATCGCCGCGATCAGCACGGCTCCATTACTTCATTCAATTATTTCTAGCAGTAAAAAATCAAAAATCAGGTTTAAGCGGTGTGATTCACTGGCCGCTTTTTCATACCGATATATTATTTTGATACGGGCATATTAACTGTAACCAGCCAGTATTATGTTAGTCTGAATCAGAATTTTGGCAACCCCATTTGTGGGGATATTTCACTCGCGATCGTGCCTACGCCAGCATCCAGTCATCGATCGCCAAGACGACTCAAGCGCGGCTACGCAGCGAATGGGCTACCAGTTGTGAGTCAGCGCAGTACACTTGTACCATTAGAAAGAGAAATCTCAACTCGATGATTGGGATGACATCGCTAATTAAAAACTCATTTCCCCTCGAAACAATATGAGCTTAAATGCTGTGACCCTTGTTGGTCGCGTTGGTGGCGACCCAGATGTCAAATACTTTGAATCCGGCAGCGTGGTGTGTAATCTAACGCTGGCCGTGAACCGGAGAACCCGTAACAACGACCAGCCAGACTGGTTTAATTTGGAGCTTTGGGGCAAAACGGCTGAAGTGGCAGCCAACTATGTGCGCAAGGGCAGCTTGATCGGCATTACGGGTGCGCTCAAGTTTGAAACCTGGAAAGACCGCAGTACCGGCATCGATCGCTCAAAGCCGGTTATTCGCGTCGAGCGACTGGAGCTGCTGGGTTCGAAGCGGGATAATGAGGCCGGTGCCGCCAGTGGCTACGACGACGAATTTTAGCCCCATCGGGGAGGGACGTTACATGGGTGGCCGATAACGTCCCGATCGCCTAATAGCTGATTTCCAGCGTTACGGATGCCTGGACTTCCTGCTCACCACCAATGACAGGCGTTGGCGCAGCCGCTGCCTTGGCGTCCAGGAACTCACCTCGCAGGACTGGGCGAGGGGGCGGCGTTGATGCGCCGTTCACCTGGATACTCACAATCTGTCCTTTGGTAAGATTGAGCGCACTAAAGACGGCATCCGCCTGTGATTGGGCATCCTGGGTGGCTTCACGCAGGGCGGCTTTTTGAGTCGCGGCGATCGCCTCATCGGTAGCAACAAAGCTCACGCCATCAATCCGAGATGCGCCCGCTTGAACCGCATCATCCAGCAGCGTCCCTGCTTTCTGGGTTGGAATCCGAAAACTCACAATGTTGCTGGCTGTGTAGCCGGTCAGGGTTTGTTTCCCGTTGTCGTATTGATAGGTGGGGCTGAGGCTGATGCCCGTTGTCTCTAGTTTGTCTACCTGGCGCGATTTGAGCAAGTTGACCACCGCGTTCGATCGCCGTGCCACTTCTTGCTGCACGTCATTCGCGGTTTTTCCCTGGGCTTCCACACCCAGGCGCACTTGCGTGATGGTTGTGGCGACCATTTCGGTACCGCGCCCGGTAACGGTCAGGGTCCGCAGCATTTTTTCCTGTGCCAGTACCGGGTTGGCAAACGCCAGGCTTAACAGTCCCGCACTGACGACCAATGCCTTGAAGCGATTCCAGGAAGTAGAGTTGACGATCGAAGGGGTTGAATGCATCACGATAAGTCCTCCTCACAGAGAGCAGTTGAGTGAAATTGTTTGGCTGTATCCACTCTGCCACTGAACGCCGCGAAAGGTATGTTTGGTTACAGTTTTCGCAACTTGGGGCGATCCCCCATGTCCAACTCCAATTTCATCCACCGGGTGCTTCGTGCCATCGCTGGGAGGGACTATAAAGAAGAGATGGCGATCGTGGGGCGCGGTCCGTACAACTGAACGCCAACCTGATACCGTTTTGTAATTAAGAGCAGAAGTATGCCTGTCATCCTGGCGGAAAACTTGAGCAAGGTGTATCCCGTTGCCGTGAAAGAGCCGGGACTGAAAGGAACGGTACGGCACTTTTTTCGCCGGACATATCGGGAAGTCAACGCCGTTCAAGCCATCTCGTTCGCCATCGAGCCGGGTGAGGTAGTTGGCTTTCTAGGCGCAAACGGAGCCGGCAAGACAACGACGCTCAAAATGTTAACCGGACTCATTCACCCCTCATCGGGACGGGTGAATGTCGCGGGACATGTGCCGTTTAAGCGTCAGTTTGCTTTTCTCCAGAAAATTACGCTGGTGATGGGGCAAAAGCAGCAGTTGATCTGGGAACTGCCCGCGCTGGATTCGCTGCGAATTAATGCCGCCGTCTATGGCATTAGCGATCGCGACTTCAAGACTCGCGTGGGCGAACTGACCGAAATGCTGTCTTTAGAAGGAAAGCTGAATCAAGCGGTGCGGAAGCTGTCCCTCGGTGAGCGGATGAAAGCTGAGCTACTGGCCGCGCTCATCCACCAACCAAATGTCCTGTTTCTGGATGAGCCAACGCTGGGACTGGATGTGAATGCCCAGGTCAGCGTCCGCGAGTTTTTGCGTGAGTACAACCAACGCTATCAGGCAACGGTTTTGCTCACCAGTCACTACATGGCAGATATTACAGCGCTGTGTCAGCGGGTGCTGGTCATCCACCAGGGACAGTTGATCTACGATGGCAGTCTGGAAGGACTGGTCGATCGCTTTGCCCCCTGCCGCGAAGTGAATGTGGAATTAGCCCATGCCTATCCGCAGGAGCAGTTATCGCTGTATGGAGATTTGGAAACCGTTGAAGGGACGATCGCGCACTTTCTGGTGCCCCAGGAACGCCTGACGCGCACCGTTGCCAAACTGCTGTCTGAACTGGAAATTGTTGATCTATCCGTCACCGAACCGCCGATCGAAGAAGTGATTGGGCGCGTACTGCGATCGGGAATAGCCTAGAAAGACCATTCGCGGTTGACCAAACAATGGGCTGTTGGCCGCTGGCTGTTAACCATTGAGAACTGTGCCGCCCGTATCCCCACCGTCCGATCCCGACGCCCGACGCCTGACGCCTGACCCTCCTAACGCCCAATTCCTATGAACCGCCTGATCAAAATTGCCCGCACCATGACTTCGGTCTATTACGCCTACATGGTGGAGTACCGGGCCGAACTGCTGCTGTGGGTCCTGTCAGGATCGCTGCCGATCATTCTCATGGGGATCTGGATCCAGGCCGCACAAACGGGCAACTTCGGCTTAAGGCCGATCGATTTTGCGCGCTACTTTTTGGCGGCGTTCATCGTCCGCCAGTTTACCGTGGTCTGGGTGATCTGGGAATTTGAACGGGAGGTCGTAGAAGGCAAGCTCTCATTTCGCCTGCTGCAACCACTTGATCCCGTGTGGCATCACTTTTTCGCCCATTTTTCAGAGCGATTTGCACGCCTGCCCTTCGCGTTTGGCCTGGTCGTTCTCTTTTTCTGGCTATATCCGCAGTCGTTCTGGGTTCCCAGTTTGACCGGGTTTTTGCTGTTTTTGCTAACGGCTGCCCTTGCATTTGCGCTCCGGTTTTTGATGCAGTACACACTGGCCATGTTCGCCTTTTGGACAGAACGGGCGACCGCGCTGGAACAGTTCTGGTTTCTGTTCTACCTGTTTCTGTCGGGCATGGTGGCACCATTAGAGGTCTACCCACCGCAGATGCGGGCGATCGTCCTGTGGACGCCATTTCCTTACCTCATCCATTTTCCAGCCAGCCTACTCGTCGGCTTGCCCGTCAACGTTGGGCAGGGGCTGTTAGTCATGCTGGGCTGGGGCGGGGTGTTTTTCGTCGTCTACCGCTGGCTGTGGCGGAAAGGACTGAAGCAGTATTCGGGGATGGGCGCTTGAGGGAGAGCGTTAGTTGTTGATGGCGGACGATCGCGTCTCCTGAGCTTTGGCGGCTTCAATCTGGGTGTGGTCTTCCAGGTAATCCAGCAGCTTGAGAAAGTCTGTCCGGGGGAGCGATCGACCCCCAATTTCGCGAAACGCTAACTGGGGTTTGTCATTTTCAACAATGTGATAGCCCCAGTACAGCAATTGCTTGCTAAACCGAATCGCCACGGTTTCGGGATCGATATAGTGGCATTTGGGATCGTGCGCCATCAACGTCTCAAACTCGGTCTTCAAAATCCGGTTCAGCACTTCGTTCCGTTTGGCTTCATCGCTGTGGTAGTTGTTGACGATGACAAACAGCTCGGCACTGGTATTGCTGCGCCGAACGGCAGCAAATGTGCGCCGAATGACATCCGCATTTTTGTTGATGCCCAACGGATTCAACGTGGTTGGGATCAGGCAATAGTTAAACTTCTCGATGAACGCTTCGGGATTGGCGTCGTACTCTGGACTGCAATCGCAAATAACCACGCGGGTTTCGGGATATTCGGCTTCATCCCACTCGGTGTGGTTGAGAACCGTAATGGTGGCTCCCAGCCCGCCGCGCCGTCCGGGAATGTAAACGCCATCGCCGAGGAGTTTTCGCAGGTTGCTCTGGCGATCGAGGTCAATGAGCACCACATCATAGCCATTGAGCGCGAAGGCCCCTGCCAGGTGAGCGCTAATCGTCGTTTTGCCAACGCCTCCTTTGCAGGTAAACACGCCGATGTAGGTCAGCTGCGATCGCGCCGGGGGGGGAGGTACGTCGCCATCTTCCCAGACAATTTCGTTGTCTTTGAAACTCGCCAGCGCCACATCCACGACTTCTTCTGTCCGCATGTAGGTAAAGACGGATGGCGTGAAGCCTGATCCAGAGACGAGAAAGCCGCGCGTAAATTTTGCGGCCTCTGGACGCTCTAAAAAGTCAATAAATTTCTCCAGTTGCCCCGCGTGGGTTTTGGCGCGCTGATGTTTGATCTGCACCGCCACACACTCACTGTCGCGTACCAGCTCAATGTCATAGCCGATCGCATCCGGTGGGGCAGGGGTTGCGATCCAACCGTCTTGCTCAAAGCGCTGGCGGACAGTCTGCTTGAAATCAACAGCAGTCTCAAACTGGGACATAGGGATTTGCACGATCACAGGTCAGGTAAGGATAGTCGCTACTAGAGATTATCTCAAACCTGCCGGGGAGCAAAGCCCAATCATCAAAGCCTGATGGCCAGCACCGATCGCCCAGTGAAGCTTCAAAGCGCTTCTGTAACCGCCGATCGGATGACACGACAGGGGTTTCCCACGGCGACAACATTGGCGGGAATATCGCTCACCACCACGCTACCCGCGCCAATCGTGGTGTTGTCGCCGATCGTCACGCCGGGACAAATGATCGCGCCGCCGCCAATCCAGACATTGTCACCGATGCGGATTGGTGCCGCCAACTCACGGCCAGTCAATCGGACAGTGGGATCAGTGGGGTGATAGGCCGTGTAGATCTGCACGTAAGGAGCACAAAGCACGTCATTGCCAATGTGGACGGTGTTGCAGTCGAGAATGACCCCGCCGTAGTTCATGTAAAAGCGATCGCCGATCGTGATGTTGGTGCCGTAATCACAGTGAAAGGGCGGTACGATCTGCGGGTGCTCACCCACGCGGCCAAACAGCGATTGCAACAGTTGGAGCCGTTGGTCGGGTGTCGCTGCTGTTGTCTGGGCGTAGAGCCGCAATAAATGACTGGCTCGCTTATTTTCAGCACTGAGCGCTGGATCAGCCGCCAGATAAAGTTCTCCTGCCAGCATCTTCTGCTTTTCGGTTTTATGCCCGTCATTCATGCCCGCTAATCCCCTCATAACGGCTGGCAGCCACCATCATGAACCATGATGGATCGATCAGCGATACCAGCACCACCCCATTAATGGATTGATGCCCGCTGGTGCCGTTCTCACAGCATGGCCACGAATGGAGGACTTCGTTTGCGTGATGGAGCCGGAGCCGCGATCGTGTGTCTAGCGCTGAATCGTTTTTACCGACTGGTTAAACAACACATCCCGCGACTGGTCGGGGCTAATTGCCTGGTTTTTGAATTGTTCGGCTTGGGCGTAGGCACGAATGGTCGCCGGACGGGACTGAATCGCGGTAAACCAGCGCTTCAGGTTGGGGAAGTCATCGAGGGTTTGACCCTGGCGTTCATGGGGCACAATCCACGGGTAGGAGGCGATATCGGCGATCGAATAGGTTCCCGCAAGAAACTCGCGATCGCTAAGCCGCTTGTCCATCACCGCATACAGCCGTCCCGTTTCATTGACATACCGATTGATAGCGTAGGGAATTTTTTCGGGTGCGTACTGGCTAAAGTGATGGTTTTGTCCGGCCATTGGCCCCAGTCCACCCATCTGCCAGAACAGCCATTGCAGCACCTCTACCCGTCCCGCCAGATCGGTGGGAATTAGCGTTCCTGTCTTCTCGGCCAGATACAGCAGGATTGCACCCGACTCAAAGACCGAAATCGGCGCATCTCCTTCTGCCGGGGCATGATCCACGATCGCCGGAATTCGATTATTCGGTGCAATCTTCAGAAATTCGGGCTTGAACTGATCGCCCGCGCCAATGTTGATGGGAATAACGGTGTAGGGTAGCCCCACCTCTTCCAAAAAAATCGTGATCTTGTGACCGTTGGGTGTGGTCCAGTAGTAGAGGTCAATCATGAGTTAGCACTCCGTAGGATGATAGATTTATCACTTTAGTCAAAACGCGCAGGGCAAGGCCAATCGGCTCAATTTAGGGCTGGGTAAGCGTTCTGACTTACCTCTGCCATTACACATGGCTACGGCTACATTCATACGTCCCGGCCCTATACACGCGCAGACTGCTCGCGTCCTGAGATTGGCGGGGCAGGGCATGACGCTAAACAATCGATCGCACGACACCGCCATCCACTCTCAGAGCCGCACCATTGGTGGCCGATGAGAGCGGACTAGCAACGTACGTTACGAGAGCTGCGACTTCTTCGGTCGTTGCAAAGCGTTTGATCAGCGATGAGGGTCGAACCGATTCAAAAAATTCCTTTTCGATCTGCGCGGCATCGACACCGCGATCGCTGGCCATCTTTTCGACAAACGCCTCTACCCCTTCCGATCGCGTTGGCCCAGGCAGCACCGAATTGACCGTTACACCCGAACCCACCGTCGTTTCGGCGAGCCCCCGAGCGATCGCGAGTTGGGCAGTTTTGGTGACACCGTAGTGAATCATCTCTGCCGGAATCTGCACCCCCGATTCACTGGAGATAAAAATAATTCGCCCCCAGTTCCGCTCCAGCATTCCAGGCAAATATTGACGACTCAGACGCACCCCGCTGAGGACGTTGGCCTCAAAAATTTTGCGCCAGTCATCATCCGAAATATCGGCAAACGCCTTGGGTTCGTAGACACCTAGGTTGTTGATCAGGATATCAACCGTCGCAAACTGCTGAAACAGCTGTTCAGCCCCCGCTGGCGTCGAAAGATCCGCCGCAACACCCACCAATTTGGCATTGGGCACCGCCGCTTTAATCGTCGTGATCGCCTGGTTTACCCGCGCCTCAGAGCGCCCATTGACAATCACCGTAACCCCTTCTTGCGCCAGCGATTGCGCGATCGCCAATCCAATCCCGCCCGTCGAGCCACTGACCAGCGCTGATTTGTCTGCCAGTTTCAAGTCCATAGTTAATCGTCTCCTGTATGTAGGCCGCCCGAAGTGGGTGCCATCCCGACTCCCGACTCCCGACTCTCGACTCCCGACCGTTGATCGCCAATGACCGATTCACCTAACTCGCCTGAAGCGCCAGCGCCGGATAATCGGTATAACCCTTCTCGCCACCGCCATAGAAGGTCGATGGATCGGGTTCATTGAGTGCAGCGTTTAAGCGAAACCGCTCTGGCAAATCAGGATTCGCAATAAACAGCTTGCCGAAGGATACTAGATCGGCATTTCCGCTTGCGATCGCCGCGTTGGCCTTGTCGCGATCGTAGTCCCAGTTCACCATCAGATTGCCTTTATAGATGGGACGGAAGTAGGACGTTGGGATCAAAATACCGCCGTGACGGGCATCGGCTTCGCTGGGTTCGAGCAGATGCAGATACGCCAGCCCAAATCGATTGAGTGCCTCCACCGCATAGCCAAACGTCGCTTTGGGGTCAGAGTCCATCATGCTGTTGAACGTACCGCTGGGCGACAGCCGCACACCCACGCGATCGGCTCCCCAAACATCCACCACCGCTTCCGTGACTTCTAGCAATAACCGGGCACGGTTCTCGATCGACCCACCGTAGGCATCTGTCCGGTGATTGGTGCCATCACGCAAAAACTGATCGAGCAAATAGCCATTGGCTCCGTGGACTTCAACCCCATCAAACCCGGCAGCAAGCGCATTTTTCGCACCCTGACGATAGGCCTCGATAATGCCTGGAATTTCATCGATTTCCAGTGCCCGTGGCGTCACAAAGGGTTTTGGGCCTTCGTAGGTGGCTGCCTCCCCCGATTCAGGCGCGATCGCGCTGGGTGCGACCGGCAACACGCCTCCTGGCAGCAGTGATGGGTGCGAAATGCGTCCCACATGCCAGAGCTGCAAAAAGATCCGTCCACCCAGCGTGTGCACCGCATCTGTGACGAGCTTCCAGCCCTCGATTTGTTCTAGCGAATGAATGCCCGGTGTTGCCGGATAGCCCTGCCCGTAAGGCGTGACCTGCGTTGCTTCCGCAATTAACAGACCAGCAGACGCTCGTTGCGCGTAGTAGGTCGCATTGAGCGATGACGGGACATTGCCCGCACCAGCGCGATTACGGGTCAGGGGTGCCATCACAATCCGGTTAGGCAACGTGTAAGCGCCCAGTTGAATTGGCGAGAAAAGAGTGTAGTCAGAACCCATAGTACGTGTGCTCCAGATATAGCGAACCGTTTACAAATGACATCAACCCAGGATCGATGCTCTGGTAATAGCGTGAACACGACGATCGACAAACTCAGACCAGACGATCGCGCATGCAAGCTCCTGACACTAGCTCAAACAGCCACAAGACTTTGTTGTGATACCCCCTCAAACGGTGTCTGCTCTATAGCTTGTCAATCGCCAGCAGATCCCTTAATCATGAGGCGATACTGAAACCAGAGAATCCCAATCCGTAGCCTTCAGGAACCGGTAGCGGACAAACGGTGAGTCAGCATCAGCTTAGATCACTTTATCTATAGTTCGATTTTTCCGAACAAACAAACTATACTGCGGACGATTCGATCGCGCAAGTACTCCCGGCAATTTATCCCCCATTCCGCCGGACAAGAGGTGTAGTGTCAACATTACACGGCACCGCCTACAGCCTCAAGGTAGCGCTATCAGGCCGTTGTTCTACAGTCTGCCGGACACGCTGCCACAAGACTTCATCCTGTCGGTAGATGCTCAAGGCCGCGATCGCGTCTTTGGCATCGATGGTCGGCCATTCAGCAACGAGCGTCAGTAA
>JAJPKC010000063.1 GCA_021323955.1 Oscillatoriales cyanobacterium Centralia_MAG_596
CACGCTGCGGTTTTCAGTAAAAGTACATAGGAATTGTTTAGATTTATTGATCAAATCCTAGATTTCGACGGTAAAGATGGAGCCTCGAGGCGTATTTTTAGCGACCAGAATATTACCCTGGTGGGCCGCGATCGCCTGCTTCACAAACGCCAGTCCCAGCCCCATTTGCGCCGCACCCTTAATGAGTTGGGCGACTTCATATTTTTCAAAGATGCGTTGATGGAGTTCAACGCTCACGCCAGGGCCATGATCAAACACTCGAATTCTGGCCTGCCGGTCAGGGGGATAGTCCACTTCAAGTTTTACCTCAGTGCCCACCAGCGAGAACTTAATTGCGTTCGAAAGCAAATTATCTAACACGCGGCGAAACACGATGGCATCAACCCAGATCTGCTGCCCCAGGGCGGGCAAACAGCTCACCAGGGTAATCCTTTTTTGGGCTGCGATCTCTTCAAAATCCGCGATCGCGGCCATCACGAGACTGTTCAGATCGACCTCTGTACGGTTCAAGACAAACTTGCCCGCTTCGAGCTTGGCCATCATGAGCAAGCTGTCAATCATTGACTGCAACTGCTGTCCGGCGATCATGATCCGCTCAACCCGCTTGCGCTGACTTTCCTGCAAATCGGCAAGCTGCAGCAAATTACAGGCCAGCAAAATACTGCTGAGTGGATTACGCAGGTCATGTACAACCATGTTAGACATGTCTTCACGTAGCTCCAGCGTTGCTTCCAGGGCGTCATACTGCCGCTTAATCCGCAGCATGGAACGCACTCTGGCCTGCAGCTCGACCCGATTTAAAGGCTTGCTAATAAAATCATCACCGCCCGCCTGTAGACATCGCGCCAGATCCTCTTTGCTGTTTAATGCCGTGACAAAAATGATGGGAATGTGCTGCAAGTGCAGCGTCTCACGAATCTGATGGCACACGTCAATACCGTTCAAGCCCGGCATCATCGCATCGAGCAAAATGACATCAGGTTGGGCCTGTTCTAAATAGTGCAACGCCTCAGCCCCACTGGCCGCGTAATGAAGGGAATGCCCATCATTAAAGAGCAGCATCTCGATGACATCAAAATTGCTCGGTTCATCATCGACCACCAGAATGGATGCTGGACGTTCTATCATTACTCTTTTCGTTAAATATAGAAATACTTGGTAGCAGCTAACTTATACTGACAAGCTTAAGGGGTAGTGCCTCGTAGGACATCAGTGCCGATCCAGGCAAAATGACGTTGGGGCAGTCGGATCGTAAATCGACTCCCTTCTCCAATTTTACTCTCCACACTAATCTGGCCCTGGTGCATCGCCACAATCCGCTGTACTAACGTTAGTCCCAATCCTGTTCCTGTGTATTGGCGGCTGAGGGAGCTATCAACTTGCTGGAAAGGCTGAAAAATTTGGTCAAAATCTTCCGGTGCAATCCCAATGCCCGTATCAATGACGGAGCAATAAATGGACGCAGTAGGGGATGTCGTGGGTGAATGCAGGGCGGTTGATGAAACACTCCTGGTATCTGGCGGCTGGTTGTCAATGCCTTCAAACTCGCCCCAGACCTTTAACGTTACAGAACCACCGGCTGGAGTAAACTTCACGGCATTACTGAGCAGGTTAATGAGCACCTGCTGTAAGTAGCGATCGTCCGCTTCGATGTGCCCAATATGAGGTGAAATGTCAGCCGTGAGCTGAATTCCCTTCTTATCTGCCATTGGCCTGACAACCGTGAGACTGGTATCACACAGGGCATCGATCGCCACGGACGTGATGTGTAGCTCCAGCTTACCGGCTTCAATTTTGGCTAAATCCAGAATGTCATTGATCAGCGACAGCAGATGGGCACCACTTTTTTCGATCGTGGTGATGGCCTTGAGCTGCCGTTCCGTCAATGGCCCACAAAGTTTTTCTAACAGGGCTTCCGACATTCCCAAGATGGCATTGAGGGGCGTACGCAGTTCGTGGCTCATGTTTGCCAGAAACTCGTCCTTGTGGCGGGTCGCCTGAGCCAACTCCTGATTTGAGACGCGCAGGTAATTGTTGGTCTGCTCTAATAATTGCTGGGTTAGTTTGCGCTCACGCAGTTCGGACTGAAGCTGCTGATACAGTTCGGATTGCTTCGTCGCGATCGCCAGTTGGTTTGCCAACTGCTGGAGCAGTTGCACTTCCCAGTCCTGCCACTGGCGCGGGCTGCTACATTGATGCACAATCAGCAGCCCCCACAGCACGTTTTGATGAATAATGGGCGCGACTAACGCGGCCCGGACATCCCAATCCGTCACGAGTTTATCTGTGCAGGAGATGGCCGAACCGCACGTTTGACTGGGCAATATGCAAACATCGCCCTGAATAAAGTGCGCCTTGCACTCCGGCGGCAAGACGGCGTGAGCATCGGTCGCGTCAAGCAGCGATCGGCAGCTTGAGGTTTTGCTTTCGGCGATGGTGCGGCCTGATCCATCCGTAACCAGACCGTAAACCAGCACGCGATCGGCCTGCAAAATTTGCTGAATTTCAGCTACGGTCGTATTCAAGATGGTCGATAAGTCGAGCGACTCGCGAATCCGTTGCGTGATGGTGGTCATCAGCACTTCTCGTTTGAGTTGCTGACGCAATCGAGCTTCTGCCTGTTTACGCGGCGTGATATCGCGTCCCACCGCTTGATATTCAATAAAATGGCCGTGATCATCGAACAGCATCCGGTTGATCCACTGAGTCCAGCGAATTTCCCCGTTGACAACGAGGCGGTTCTCAATCATCACCGTTGGATTTTCAGCGCTCATAGACTGCACCCGTTGGGCAACCAGTTCGCGATCGGCCTCAAAAATTGTAGGCGCATAGCTTGTGCCAATCACCGCTTCACGCTGGACGCCAAAGTAGCGACAGTAGGCTTCATTCACAAACAAAAGCGTTGTATCAGGTGCAAACCGAGCAATCAGTTCGGTCTGATCCTCCACAATTGCGCGATAGCGGGCCTCGCTTTGGCGAAGCTGTAATTCGGTGTATTTGCGCTGGTGAATATCCTGGATCACACAAATGGTGCATTCGATATCACCGGCGGCGTTACGCATGGCGGACACCGTTGTGTTCACCCAAACCAGACTGCCATCTTTGCGAATGTAGCGTTTTTCCAACGAGTACGAATCGATCGCGCCAGCAAACAGCCGCTGACGCTCCTGCCATCCCTTGCCCCAATCCTCCGGGTGGGTGATCTGATCAAAATCAATTTGCAAAAATTCTGCCGCCGTGTAGCCCAAAATATCGCAGCAGGCCTGGTTAACCTTGAGATAGCGGCCGTTGGCGTCAGCCAGGTTGATCCCAACCGCCGCCTGGTTAAAGATCGCCTGCAAGACCGCTTCACTTTGGTGCAGTGCCGCGGTTCGTTGTTCGACACGTCTTTCCAGCTCCTGGTTGAGCTGTCGCAGCGCCTGTTCCGTCTCTAACTGCGATGTAATGTCGATCGCAACTCCACCCACCAGACACGTCTCAGTTTGCTCCATGAGCGGAAACCGGTAGACCAGAAACTGCCCCATCGTGCCATCCCGTCTGGGTGCAACTTCGATGATTTCCCTGATCTGTCTGGTGTCGATGACCCACCGCACAGTGTCAAGAAACGATTGGGCAACCGCCGTTGGGAAAAGTTCAAATACTGTTTTGCCAACTACGTTTTGAGTGGGCAGGCTAAATATCTGGTAGTAGGTCTGGCTGACATAGAGCAACCGTCCATCGGCATCCGTCATCCAGGAAGCGGCAGGGCTATTGTTCATGAACGCGTGAAACCGTGCTTCACTGGCCTGAAGCGACTGCTCTGCCTGTTGGCGAGCCGTAACATCGCGCACGATGACGAGAACTTCATCAGCCCCATTGGGCACAATTCGCACTTCTTCAACGCGGTTGCCATCGTCGTGCTGGATTTCCTGGTCATAGACTTGCAACTCACCCGTTTCTAGAGCCAACTGAATGTAATGCAGCCGTTGGGCCGCTGGCACCGCAGGCAGATAATCTGTAATATTTCGTCCTGGTGCAGCACCCTGGGGATAAAAGATCTGGTGATCGCTGCCGCTGACAAAATCTAAACAGCACCCGTCGCGATCCATGCGCACAAGGATGTCTGGGATCACCTTGAAAATCGCGCGATTGGTTGCCTCACTCTGTCGCAAAGCGGCTTCTGTTTGCTTGAGTTCACGCAGGGCCGCCTGCTGCTGGGTTATGTCTCGCACAATGATCAGGACTTCGTCCCGCCCACTGGGAGCAATGCGCACCTCTTCAAAATACGTGACTTCATCCACCTGAAGTTCCTGTTCGTAGACCTGAAGTTCTCCCGTTTGCAGGGCTTTCTGCACATAGTGCAGCTTTTGCCGGTTCAAATCAGGGAAAAGCGCTGCAAAGGTGGCCCGATCCTGAACCGCACAGGCAGGATACGCCCCTTTAACCGATGGAGAATTAAGAATGTCAAGGCATTCTCCGTCTCGCGTCATGCGGATGAGCAAGTCTGGAATGGCCTGAATCATGGCGTGATTTGCCGCTTCGCTCTGCCGCAACCAGGCGTCTGCCTGTTGCTGTCCCGTTGCCGCAGTCTGGTGTTCTGCGATCGCCGCTTGTACTGCCTGATAGAGACAATCCGATGTCAGTTTGGACTTCACAAGATAGTCCTG
>JAJPKC010000626.1 GCA_021323955.1 Oscillatoriales cyanobacterium Centralia_MAG_596
AAAGAGGACTCCAGCCATGGCAATGGGCTACTGTAAGCGCCCGATCGCAATCCATGAACTCCTCACTCAGCGCGGATTTACATCCCTCATTCATTAAAAGACCAGTGCCGAAAAATAAGTTACCCATAACAATAATTGCCTCCTCTAGGATTTTTCCACCTAACGTTCTGCAAGTTGCAAAAGTTTTGGATGGTATCAGCGATACGCTTGTGTGACAGGTTTTGGGATGCGTGTTGTCGACAAGCATCCCGACCAATTGAGATTAATTGTCACCATCATCGACGAGTGAGGCTTGGTGGCGCATGCAAGCAGAGTTGAGCACTCACTGTCCTCAGCCAGTCCTGGCCATACACTCGACGCGATGGTTTTGAACGGGTTGGGTTTGTCATTGCCTATCGTAACGATTTGGCGAATTCTTTCTAGGCAACCCGGTTGAGCATTTGCTGTGTCCTGGGATTCGAACCAAACACCTCAACGCCGATCATTTGGGACAGGTATTGAATGAACTGTTTACCTATAGCACACTGCTGTTCTTCCTCAAAGCAGCAATGCTGGTAGTGGAACCGGTTTGTGGTGAAGACTCATCCGGAGCATCTCAATTCCAGTTCATTTGCCTTAAAAGGGGAGTACGAATCGTCATGTATGGCAGAGGCGGGCGTCGGGGAGACGAACTGCAAGCGATTGCGATCTGACGCGGATACTCGCGCGACTATCGACCTGAGCTTCAGTTGACTGTTGTAGGCTAGAGTCATGACTTCCTGGAAGGCTGTTGAAACTTCAATAAATTCAGTCTATACCCCGGAAAGTTTTTCTCCTTACAGTTACTTCTTGCTGCTTTTCAGACGCTTACGTGTTGCAAAATGGTGAGCACGCTTATTTTTAACTAAACGATGATTGCTTAGAGCTATGAAACAAACCATCCGCCATAAAGTAGTTTTTTCATAGAAAGCGCTTTAAAATCCGGTAGTGCTGAATAGTAATGGTCAAGCGCGAAGCGAGGTATTGTAATGATGCACAAAGTACCAAATTGCACCGATGTGGTTGCTCAATTTCTTCGAGAAGGACAAGGTTTTACGTACCAAGCGCCCCACTCGCTGCCGCAAGGTGTTGTTGAAGCGCTCAATATAGCTGGTTTTCCCCGTTTCTTTGCCCACGGCTTGATGCCGCTTGCTGGGTAGCACCTGTGCATAAGCCTCCCAAAAATCGGTGTAGCAAAAGGCGCACTGGCGATCAACCGCTGGTAAGGATTGCCAAAGCCCCTTCGCACCTTGGCGGGAACGATCACCCACGAAAACCCCAACAATTTCACGGCTATCAGCGTCAATGGCGAACCAGATCCATTGCTTGTTCGCTTTAGAGCCCACAAATGACCACATCTCATCCAACTGAATGGTCAACCGACCCGGTTTTTTTGGGTGACTTCGATCATTTTTGGCGTTTCGTAGAACTTCTGATTGACGTACATTTGCAGCCAGCGCTCCGAAACACCTGCCACCCGTGCAATCGCTGCCAAGGTAAGGCGTTCGAGCAACAATTTATCAATTAATTGGCGAGTGGCCCCATCCACTGGTTGTCGACTCGCCTGCTCGACAAACTGCCGTCCGCAAGCTTGACACCGGAATCGCGGTTTGCCGTAATGGGTCTGTCCGTATTTGATAATTTGAGCGGATTGGCACTTGGGGCCGTTCATTGTATCGTTTGCAATGGTTGAAGCTCCTGAGTTTATCAGCCTACCATTACTATGCATTACTACCTAAAATCCAAAGATTTTGAGAACGCCGAGAATGCCTGTTAGGGGTGACAGGATGGGACTAATGGCATCTGTGAGCTTACTGACGCCGGAGCGGCTAACGACGATCGTGTCATAGTTGCGCAATGGTGGATTCTTCGCTTCATTGACTCCTTGCGTGAAGTCGATCGCCACTTCACGCCGAGACACCGTGCCATTGGGGTTTAGCCGCACAAACTCAACTGCATCCCGTTTGGCCCTTGTATTAAACCCACCTGCTGCCAGTAATGCTTGATTAAGCGGTGTATTGGGCTGCACTTGCACCGCACCTGGGTGTTGGACTTCACCGACCACATTAACCGTGATCGTTGTAGGCGAAAAGCTAGCGGATGCCATTTTGTTGGCTTCAGCAGGGTCAAGCGCAGTTGCAGTTGGAATGACAATGCGATCGCCATCGCGCAAGGTAATATCTTGACTGAGATCACTAGATTGCAAAAGTTGCCAGAGGTTAACTTCAATCCGCTTACTGGTGCCAAATGCAAGATTTTGGGTTCGCTCGATCCGAATCTTGCGGATATCCGCTGACTGAGTAATGCCGCCCGCCATCTGAATCAAACTAGTCAAGGTCGGTACACTACCGCTACCACTAGCTGATGCTGATGGCGTGGCAGAGGGGCCAGCGGATAGAGTGCTCGATGACGTATCTCCAGGGCTATAAACGCCAGGACGATACACTTCTCCAGAGATAGCAACTTTAATGGGCCGAGCAGACACCAATCTTACAGTAATGCTGGGAACCCTCAAAAAACGAGCATAGCGTCGACTAATATCGTTGGACGCCTGTAACAGCGTTAGCCCCTGAACTGGGACAACGCCAACCAGTGGCATACTGATAGAGCCATCTGACAGAACCTGATAATCACCTGTGTAGTCAGCCACACCAAACACATCAACGTGAATACGATCGCCCGCTCCTAACAGATATTCATCTGCAACTGATGATAGTGTTGCCTGCGATCGTGATGAAGCGTTGGTTGCAAGTTGGGCATTGGCTGAATTTGAAAGATTAGCCAATCCTACTAGAGTGAGTAGTAGCACACCATTAGACAAAGATTTCACTATATGGTTGGAACAAAGCTTGCAGTGCTGTTCTTCTTGATACTGATTAAATCGGCGTATTGCTTTAGTGGTAAATCCTTCAATTTTCATAATTGCAAACAAATAGTTGTACCAACAATTAAGACGATTAACGATAATTCAACAGTTTGCCGCACATTTAACTCTCAGAACTGAATATAACATACCTTCTGATAGCATATAAGCAGAAAAGTTCACGTATTTTATTTGGATGCATAATATTCTACAGAAATAGGCATTTCCCCGACCACCTTCCTCCGCTTGAACCTTTCGCTGTAGCCCTTTTGCGTGAGATTCAGAACGGTTAGCTGTCAGTATAAACATCTTTTCAGTTAATCTCGCTACCGTTCTCCAACTGCAATGAATTGTAGTAAGCTGCAAGCTTCTGAAGCTAATTCAAAGCCCTTTTACATGGCCGAATCACTCAGAAGTTTTGAGGCATATCATTCTTTTAAAGACAGTTCCAACAAATAACTTTGAGGCATGCATTAATTGAACAGAGGCAGCGTCGTCGTTCGCTTCAGGAAAGAAGATCCAGTTCAAGGGACGCAACGCCTCATGAACAACAGCAGCATCTACATTGCGGCAAACGACTGGAATTAAGCGTTTGTTGTGCGTCACTGCATGGTCAATTTCTTGATTGCAGTATTTGGATGTCACCGAATCGGGGCTGAGGATGAAGACCAAGGTATTGGCGGCTTCGATGCCAATCTCGATCGCCTGCCAGAAGTCTTCCGCGGCTTCAACGGCTTGCCAATAGACCCACGCATTATGGTTTTCGTTCTGCAAGTCAGCCAGTAACCGACGCGCAAACTCGCTGTCGCGGCTGGAGCTAGAAATGAAGACAGCGCTATCTGCCATGCTTATTTCCTTGGATGCAAAATTCCTGCAACCAAATTAACAGAAACCCGGTTTCTCGGCGATCGACATAAAATGAAGGCATTCTGGTGGCGATCGTGCCGCTCTGCTCAACACCATGATTCAGACCAAGCACCGCTTTCTCAGCTTTGATGAATATTTGTCCTATGACGATGGCACAGAGAACCTGTACGAGCTTTTTAATGGAGAGTTGATCGAAGTGCCACCCGATTCGGGTCTAAATGTTCAAATTGCCAATCGCCTCTTTCTTGTACTTGCACTACTGTTGGGCACTGATCGCGTTCATGGACACGGTTTAGAGCTGGAGGTGAGAGGTGAACCCAGGAATCGTTATCCAGATCTGACCATTATTCGTACAGAGCACATTGAGCAATTGCAGCGACGCAATACCGTTCGATTGAGCATGGCTCCGCCCGACCGCGTGATTGAAATTGTCAGCCCTGGAGATTTGCAGCGCGATTTGCCAGAGGCAACGTTGCACGAACGAGACTACACCGCAAAACGGATGCAATATCAGGATCGTGGCATTCCTGAATATTGGATCGTCGATCCACAACAGCAAACCATTCTGCTTTTAGCACTTCAGGACACAGCGTATCGAGAAGTCGCAACCTTCAGGGGTGATGCGCCGCTGTGTTCTTCTCAACTGGGCGCAATCAACCTGACTGCTGCCCAGGTTTTTGCAACTGGACAAACCGCGTAGCGATCGCGAATCATCGCCGTTGCTGTAGATAGTATCGGCAACATGATTGATTGACGAGACACGTCTCACGTTACGCTGTCGCAGTCTCGTTTTTAGTACTGGGGATGAAAGCGTGGATGGAGGAGAGCGGTGACGGGTTTTGCTTGTTTGAGGTGTTGATCGACGATCGTCCTTACGTCTTCCGGTTTGACCCGACAGTACCAGGTATCGTCCGGCAGCACACGGACAGTCGGTCCCAGATTGCACTGCCCCTGGCAACCACAGCCAATGACCATTACACCCGGAACAGCCGCCGATTGAAAGGTTGACAGCACAGCCGCAGAACCATTCGCAAGACAGTTGGTGTACTGACAGACAAGAATTTGACGACCAGAATCCATAAACACACGTGATGAGTTTAGAGCGATGAGTTTTGTGGTGTAGCAGTTCTCACTCAAGTGAAGGATAGTCCCTTGAGGTTTGTCAGTGGTCACTGGTCACTGGTCATTGGTCACTGGTACTTCCACGGCTACTGACGGATGACGAATGACCACTGATGAATCACCATTGATTGGTGCGCACCACACTCAAATGGAAATTGCTTGAGCAGCAGTTGAGAACTCAAAACTCAAAACGCTCCATTATTTCCCGAAGCCTTTGCCGCGATTAGTGGACGGTACGGTGAGGCAATTTTCAACCTGCGATCGCAACGCGTCGTGATCCAGGTTTTGACCGATCAACACGAGCTGGTTTTTGGGTGCGCCTTTCCAATCATCGTCATCCAGCGAAAACCGTTTGCCGCTGAGGTGAAAGATGTGACGTTTGGGGCTTTCGTTGAACCAGAGAATACCCTTGGCGCGAAAGACATTCACCGGCAGTTGATTGTCGAGGAAGAATTGAAATTTGCGGATGTCAAAGGGTTTATCGCTGGCAAAGGACACTGACGTAAACCCATCGTTTTCGAGGTGATGCGAGTGATGGTGGTGATCGTGATCGTGGGTGCAGTGCCCGTGATCATGGTCACAGGCGGCATGATCGTGGTGATCGTGCTCGGAGTGGTCATGCTCGGAGTGATCATGTGCGTCTGTATCGGCATCAAAGTATTTGTCCGACTCAAACAGCCCCACGCTCAAAAGCATCGCTAACGGCACCTGTCCTTTAACGGTGCGCAGGATTCGCGCGCCTTCTTTGATGTCGCGAATGCGGACTTCCAGTGCGTCTAGCTGGGTTTCGTCTACCAGATCAGATTTGTTGAGCAAGATGATATCGCCGTAGCTAATCTGACTGTAGGCCGCTTCACTGTTAAACAGATCCAGGCTAAAGTTTTCGGCATCGACCAGGGTAATGATGGAGTCTAACCGCGTCAAGTCCCGAAGCTCCGTGCCCAGAAAGGTCAGCGCGACGGGCAACGGGTCAGCCAATCCAGTCGTCTCAACGACCAGATAATCGACCCCATCCTGCCGTTCCAGGACTTTATAGACAGCTTCTACCAGGTCGTTGTTGATGGTGCAGCAGATGCAACCATTGCTCAACTCCACCATGTCTTCGCCAGTGGTGATGATGAGTTCGTTGTCGATCCCAATCTCGCCGAATTCATTGACCAAAACGGCTGTCTTTAAGCCTTGTTGGTTAGTCAGTATGTGGTTGAGTAGAGTTGTTTTGCCGCTGCCCAAAAACCCTGTAATGATGGTGACAGGCAAGCCATGCTTGGGAGCGTCGATCGCAGAGGAAGAATCAGAAGTGACCGCTGATTGCATAGCGCAGATGTCCGAGACGTCAGAAAATAGAGATGGCGAACAGGTTGTTGTGATGGTGAACGCACTGCACTGTTACAGAAATGTTCGCTCCTCTTATTATCACCGATCTCAGATTGGTTGTTGCTGTATGTCGTACTAACGACTGTTAATCCGCCTGACTCTTCTCGTCAACGTCGAATCTCGTTTTGGAACTGTACCGCCATGTCTCTGATGCTATACAACACGCTCACCCGTCGTAAGGAGCCGTTTGAGCCGATCGAGCCGGAAAAGGTGCGGATGTATGTGTGCGGCATCACGGCCTACAACTACTTCCATGTAGGAAACGCCAGAGCCTTTGTGGTCTTTGATGTCGTGCGGCGTTATCTGATGTGGCGTGGCTATGCCGTGCGTTATGTGCAAAACTTTACCGATATTGATGACAAAATTCTGAAACGAGCGGTCGCAGAAGGCAGCACGATGCAGCAGATTACGGAGAAGTATATTGCTGCCTATTTTGAGGATGCCGATCGCCTGAATATTCTCCGTGCCGATGCGTATCCCCGCGCCACGCACACGATCGACGGCATTCAGCGTTTAATCCACGAACTGGAGCAGCGCCACGTTGCCTATGCCGCGGATGGTGATGTTTATTATGCGGTGCATCAGTTTCCGGAGTACGGCAAGCTGTCTGGACGCAAGCTCGAAGACATGCAGGCCGGGGCCAGCGGTCGCGTGGACGTGGAGGACGACGCCGATAAGAAGAAAGACCCGGCGGACTTTGCACTCTGGAAAGCGGCAAAACCGGGCGAACCGTCCTGGGAATCGCCCTGGGGCAAAGGTAGACCGGGCTGGCACATTGAGTGCTCGGCGATGGTAAGGGATGAACTGGGTGAGTCGATCGACATTCATGCAGGCGGCATGGATCTGACCTTTCCCCATCACGAAAATGAGATTGCCCAAAGTGAAGCAGTGACGGGCAAACCCCTGGCGCGGTACTGGCTGCACAATGGTTTCATCAATATGGACGGCGAGAAGATGTCCAAATCCCTGGGCAACTTTCGCCTCACTCGCGATTTGTTGGCAAACTATGACCCGATGGCGTTTCGGCTGTTTGTCTTGCAGGCACAGTACCGTAAGCCGATCGACTTTACGGCTGATGCCCTGGACGCGGCTGAAAACGGCTGGAAAACGCTGAAGGAAGCGCTTCAGTTTGGATCACAGTTTGCCGCACTACCGGGATGGTCGCGCACGGCCCCTACTGATTTGGATCAGGAGGCGGTCGATCGCTTTAATGCGGCAATGGACGATGACTTCAACACCCCGATCGCCCTTTCGGTGGTGTTTGAGCTGGCAAAAACGTTGATTCGTGAAGGCAACCAACTGGTGCATCAGGGCAAGCCCGATTTGCCTGTTGAACAGTTGCAGCAACAATGGCAAACCTTTACCCGACTTCTAGAAGTTTTGGGATTAGATAGTCTGGTTGGTACTATTTCTCAAGAAACGGTATTGACTGGTCACTTAACAGATCGCTTAAACGATGCTCAGATCGAAGCACTCATTCAGCAGCGGCAAGAGGCGCGACAGTCAAAAAATTGGGCCGAGAGCGATCGCATCCGCGATGAACTTAAAGCCCAGGGGATTACGTTGATTGATCAGAAGGACGGCATCACGCGATGGCATCGGGGTTAGGGAGTCGGGAG
>JAJPKC010000273.1 GCA_021323955.1 Oscillatoriales cyanobacterium Centralia_MAG_596
GGGGCACAGTCCCACGTCATTACAGACCTCAACCAGCCGTGGGGCACCGCGCAAACCTGTACATCCTGTGGGAAGTGTGCCGAAGCCTGCCCGACGGGGGCAATTTTCCATCAGGGGTCAAGCGTGGGTGAAATGGTTCACGATCGCACACGCATCGAATTCATCGCCACCGCGCGGCAAAAACAACAGTGGCAATTTTAAAGGAGGCTCTTATGCTGCGACATTATCATGTTCCCGAAGCCTATCTATGGGTTCTGCTGTGGTTTGTGCTGGCATTGCTGCTGCTGATCGCCGAAGCAAGTCTGCTGCCGCAGCCCGCGATCGCGGCTGTGGAGGGGATTAAGAATGCCGTGGGCGCATTTTTCGTCCATGTCGTTCAGTCCGTGCACGCTTAGATCCACAATGAACGATCGAGTCGTGCCCCATCGGTGTATTCGTCAGAGCGTAACGCACCAAACTCTGACCTGGCAACGCGTTGTGGCAATGCCCAACGTGCTCTACACCAAGTCAACTGCCAGGTAACTGCTGTAGCTGGAGGAAACAATGGCGCGTGTCAGATTAGCAACCGTTTGGTTGGGTGGCTGTTCCGGTTGCCATATGTCCTTTCTGGATCTGGACGAGTGGCTGTTTGATCTGGCGGCGCAGGTCGATCTGGTCTACAGTCCCCTGATGGACAGTAAAGACTATCCGGAGAAGGTCGATGTGGTTCTGGTGGAAGGCGCGATCGCCAATACCGATCATCTGGAGCTGATCCACATAGTCAGAGCACGATCGCGAATTTTGATCTCATTTGGGGACTGTGCTGTGACTGGCAACGTCACGGCTCTCCGCAATCCGCTGGGTCAGGTGGAATCGGTGCTGCAACGCTGCTACATAGAGGCCGCTCACGTGAATGGTCAGATTCCAACCGCACCGGGAATTGTCCCACCGCTGTTAGATCAGGTAACGCCGCTGCACTCACAGGTTGCCGTGGATGTGTATCTACCGGGCTGTCCACCGCCTGCCAATTACATTCGCGCGGTGATCGAAGCCCTGCTGGTCGGTGAACCACCCCACCTGACAGGACAACAAATCAAGTTCGGCTAAGGAGAATGCCATGCAAAAGCAACCTCGATTCACCCATCCATGGCTCAGCAAAGATAGCTGGACTTTGTGGGAATGGTGGGTATTGGCAACGGTGGCGGGTGGACTGATCGGCATGGCCATTGTTGCGGTGGCCAGTACTGTGACCAGCCCCCCTGAAACCATTGGTGCGGTCGCGTTTCTGCACCTGGTCGGTGCCTTAGAAGGGATGGCGCTGGGGTTTACCCAATGGCTGGCGCTGCGGCGCTATATCAAGCACATTGGCTGGTGGATTGGGGCAACGGTCATTGGCGCGATCGTCGCCTGGTTGGTGGGGTCGAAGGTCATCGTCGTGCTGACGCTGATTTTCTTTAACACCGTCCTGACGGACACCACTCGATTGACGCTCCTGCGGGCTGTCTTCTTACTGGGACTCTGGGTCGGCGGCGTGCTGGGGCTGGCCCAGTGGTTTGTACTGCGAGCCCATGTCCGGAGAGGGGTGACGTGGGTATTCGCGAATGCGCTGGCCTGGGGACTGGGGCTACTCATCGCGTTGCTGGGAGCCACGCTGGTAAAACCGGGAGAATTTACAGCCCAAACAGCCCTGGTCTATATCGCCACCGGCGCAACGACGGGTGTTGTGGTCGGTGCGGTGACTGGAATTGCCCTGGTCTGGCTGTTGAAACCACGACTGCTAAGACATCGCTAGACGAGTTTTGGCGGGCGTGACGCTGTTGGCCGATGAGTCCCAACTCAATTGCCAGACGTTCAGCCTGGATGCGTCACCCGTCAACCGACCCGCATTGCCACCCCGCACGATCGCGTTGGTCAGAGCGCGTTGGTCAGAGCGCAACTGAACTATTTTTTGAGAGCACCTGAGAACTATGTCGCAGCGAATTGTCATTGATCCGGTCACCCGCATTGAAGGACACGCCAAAATCACGATCTACCTGGACGATACAGGCCAGGTCAACGATGCGCGGTTTCATGTCACCGAATTTCGCGGCTTTGAGGCGTTTTGTCAGGGCCGCCCCCTCTGGGAAATGCCAGGTATTACAGCCCGGATCTGCGGCATTTGTCCGGTCAGTCACTTACTGGCGTCGGCAAAGGCGGGCGATCGCATCCTGGCCGTCACCATTCCCCCGGCTGCTGTCAAGCTGCGACGCTTGATGAATCTGGCCCAGATCATCCAGTCCCATGCGCTGAGCTTTTTCCATCTCAGTGCGCCCGATCTGCTGCTGGGGATGGACAGCAATCCCCAAACGCGCAACCTGTTTGGACTCATGGCCGCCAATCCCGATTTTGCCCGTGGTGGCATTCGGTTGCGTCAGTTTGGGCAGGAAATTATTGCACAACTGGGTGGACGCAAAGTGCACCCGGCGTGGGCTGTTCCCGGTGGCGTCCGTGAGCCCCTGTCTGAGGCAGGCAGTGCCCAGATCCGCGATCGCATCCCTGAAGCCCGCACAACCGCTCTGAATGCACTGAGTCACTTCAAGCGACTCCTGAAAGACTATGAGCGCGAGGCACAGACCTTTGGCAATTTTCCCTCCCTGTTTATGGGATTGGTAACGCCCGATGGGTTGTGGGAACATTACGACGGGCATCTGCGGATGGTTGATAGTGCGGGCAATGTCATTGCCGATCGCCTGGATCCCACACGCTATTCAGAATTTATTGGTGAAGCGGTTCAGCCCGACTCCTACCTGAAGTCGCCCTATTACCGTCCGCTGGGCTACCCCGACCAGAGCGACCACTGCCGGTTAGATAGCGGGATCTATCGCGTTGGCCCCTTAGCGCGGTTAAACATTTGTACCCATATTGGCATGCCCCTGGCCGACCAGGAGCTACGCGAATTTCGCGATCGCGGCAATGGTACGGTAACGTCCTCCTTCTTCTACCACTACGCCCGGTTGATTGAGATCTTGGGCGCGATCGAGACGATTGAGCAAATGATTGACGATCCAGACTTGCGTTCCACTCGACTGCGAGCCGATGCCGGTATTAATCAGCGCCAAGGCGTCGGGGTCAGTGAAGCACCCCGTGGGACACTATTCCATCATTATCAGGTAGACGAGACTGGACTGATCCAGACCGTGAACCTCATCATTGCGACGGGGCACAACAATCTAGCCATGAATCGCACGATCGCGCAAATTGCCCGTCATTTCATTCATGGCCCCGACATTCCGGAGGGAATGCTAAACCGCGTTGAGGCCGGAATTCGCGCGTTCGACCCGTGTTTGAGCTGCTCGACCCATGCCGCGGGACAAATGCCACTCCATATTCAGCTAGTGGGTGCAGCGGGACAACTGCTCAACGAAGTCTGGCGCGATACGTAAATGAGCATCCGACGCTAAAAAAGGCTGCATGAATCCATTGGCGATCCTGAGCGGGTGGAGCCAGCGGTTGAGCAAACCATGATGCAAGAAGAGCAACAGCTATGATAACCAACTCGCCGATCAAACAATCACCGATGCAGTTGATGACCCTGGCCCTGGCCGGTATAAGTTTTCAGATCTGTGCCGGTCTGGCGCTTGTCAGTGCCCTGTTTGTCTTGGATGCGCCGCCAGATGATCGATGGGCGATGTGGGGGATATTACTGCTGATCGTGGGTTACTTCGCCAGCTGCACCGTCTTACAGGTCGTCGGGCTACGCTGGCACAAAGCCTACCGATTTGCATTTCTGTTATCCATTTTGACGTTGACGATCGCACTCATACTCAGAAATGAGCTTGGATTTTTGGGTGAGACACTCGCTGCCAGTTTCTATGCCATCGTCGCGATTCTGGGATGTTTATCGTTCTATCTCAGCTGGATGGGCCGCACGGTTAGTCGCCCATGAGTCCGTTACCCTGGCTGAACCGGCGATCGCCCCTGGTTTTTGATCAGCGTCATGGCGTTTGCCGCCGTTAGTCGCCCCTGCGATCGCGGTGGCCAGCTCCTTGAAGACACCGCAACCAGCGACACCGGACAGCCTGGGTCAGGCAGTCTGGCTTACCGTGGCCACAGGATCGATGGCCACGGCTACATAGCGCTGGCGCAACCGATGGATCCGTGTTTCACCACGCCTCACCCGCGATCGCATAGTCGCGCCACCGGGTTTGAATCGTTGGTGAGCGCGGATCCGCTTTAACTGGCAGAAAATTAGGCCATAGGAGATAATTAAGCTGTATAGAGAATTACGCCATATAGAGAACTAAGCCATAGTATTAAATCAATGCCATAGCA
>JAJPKC010000185.1 GCA_021323955.1 Oscillatoriales cyanobacterium Centralia_MAG_596
GCTCTACTACCTCGGCGATGGTCAAACGACAGACGATGATTGGAACTGTGATGGCATCTATTTACCCACCGGAACAAAAGTGGCCGGACTCCCCATCGCTTCCGAGTTGACTGAACCTGTCGCGTTGAAAGTCACCAGTGGCGCACAATTTGTTGCCAGAGCGAATCCTGCGGGCGATCTGGAATTTAACTTGAATCCAGCAAAAATCTTCAAAGCAGGAGAAGGCAATTTATACATCCCGGATTTAACGCCAGCCGCGATCGAAAGCACTAAGCCCAACGCGGCGATCGAAGATTAACCACTCTCAGCGCGGGTGGAGTGTGGTGGGAGGATCGGGTTTACCGATATTGCGCTGCAAAATTAGTTCGATCAGTAGATCCGCGTCCTCAATCAATGCTTCACTCATGATTACTGTATTCAAACTCTTTACCTGATTCACCTGACAAAAAGGGGTAGTCATGCATTTATTTTTCAAAGTCATGAACACGAATGCTGAGAAAGCAGCGCTTGCCAAGCAGCGGAATCCCAATCGGGTGCGTGATCACCTGGCAAATGAACGAACGTATTTAGCCTGGATGCGAAGTGCAGTAGCACTGATGGGTTTTGGTGTGCTGATTGTCCGTCTTCGTATTCTGCGCCCACCGTTAGCGCCACAAGCACCTGGAGCAGGATGGCGCTTAGGGCTGGTGTTCGCCATTGTGGGGCTATTGGCTGTGCTGTTCTCGGTGCAGCACTACTTTGCCGTTCGCGATCATATTGAAGAAGATACTTACGAGCCGCCCGATCGCTGGGTTATTCTGTCAAGTCTGGCAATCTTGCTGCTGGGGTTTGGCGTGATTTATTACGTGTTCACAGTTCCATTAGAGTCTCTAAATGCGTTCTTGATTGAGTAAACCAGTTATAGGGTCAAGTTTGGGTAAGATGTGATGGCTTTGCTGTTGCGTCATGGCACAATTCACCCTTACAGATAGCTGCCACGATAGCACTTTCATGGAGTCGGAACTATCGCCTGTGAACTGATTACTCCTGACCGACTGCTTCCACTTCTTCTGAGGTCAGTGACGTTTCTTCGGGAGCGACCGCTGCTATCTGATCTGGTGATGACATTCGGTAGGGCTGAATGATTAAACTCACGCCGATCGCCCACGCAATGGAAATCAACCAGCCAGCCAAAATATCGCTGGGAAAGTGTACGCCGAGATACAGGCGTGTCCAGCCGATCGCCACAATGAAGGCACTGCCGAGACTGGCCACCCAAACCGACCAACGGCTACCCCACGTCAAGAGCAGCAGAGCCGCTACAAAGGTCATACTCGACATCGCATGACCACTGGGAAAGGCAAAATCCAGTTCTGGTGGAGTATCCCATAAGCTAGGACGGACGCGATGGAGCCACACCTTTGTCGTGCGATTAATCACAATGCTGCCGCTCAGGGTAATGAGCCAATAGGCGAGCGATCGCCAGCGTCGCGAGTAGAGCAGCACGAGCGAAACGACAATGCTCGCCGGAAACACACCGCGAAACACACCAAATTTCGTCAACGTCGTCGCTACCCGATCGAGGCTTGGTTGTGCCATAGCGTGAACAGCCAGCAGGATGGAATCGTCCCACGAGAAGCCACCTGAATTGCGCCACACAACCACAGCAAGTTGCTCAAAGACGAGTAACGGTAAACACACACCGATCGCCAGCAGCAACAACAATTGCCACCGCGCTACTAGAATCTGCTGCAGAAATTGCAGAAACGACTGGGGCCACTTCCAGAAATCTAAGTCTGACATCCAATGAATGAGGGGTAGAACGATCGCTTTGATTGTAAGTAAGCAACTGGTTACGGCGGATGAGCCAATTTCCAGCTAACCGTCACCAAAAGTAGATAAATGACAAACCGTAGCAGTCGTTGGGGTGCTAACTGACACAGCTTTGTGCCTACCAATACCCCTGGGACAGAGCCTAACCAGATGGGTATCACTAAACTCCAATCCACCGTTCCCAGGGTTAAATGCCCGATCGCTGTAAACACCAGCAAAATTCCAGCTTGCGCTAAATCAGTGCCAACCAGTTTGCGCGCATCCAGTTGAAAGAACGCAATGAGTACTAATGCAAACATGGAGCCAGACGACACACTGGTTAAGCCGACAATGCAGCCTAAAATCGCACCGATCGCGATCGTCAAACTACGCCCGCGCCAAGTTTCTAGATCAAACTTCGGCAATATAGGCAACTGCCAGCCCGGTGCAACGGTCAACAGGATCAGTTGCACGAGCGCCACCAGCGTCACGGTGAGAATGGCAACGCCGATCAGCCGCAGCAGCAAATCGTCTAAATTTAACGTTGCTACCTGCTGCAGTTGGTGCAAAATGCCCACCCCGATGAGTGACCCAGGTACGCTGCCCAAGGCTAACCATTGCACGACAGTACGATCGACCGTTTGCTGTCGCCAGTGCTGCACCCCACCGACCACTTTCATCAATGTTGCCGCCACCACATCCGAACTGATGGCAACCGAAGCAGGCACCTGAAACACAAAAATCAGCATCGGCGTGATCAGGGACGCGCCCCCAATGCCAGTAAGCCCCACGACAATACCCACGCCAAAACTCAGACCGGAAAGGAGTAGTGTATCCATCGCTAGGGTGCGATCGCCACCTCAAGCGCCAAAAGATTCCCCAGCACACTCAAAGGCGCAGATCCTGCACTCGCGAACAAGTCGGGCAATGCCAAAATTTGAAAGTGAATAAGCAGCAAGACAACTGCCGTGAAGAGGGAAGAAGACACCACGCCCAGCCACAGCTCTTGCTTCAAGTTGCGTTCCTGCGTTGGCGCTTGAAAGACAGCGATCGCACCCACCTGCATCAACAGGATGCCCAGTAAATTGGAGAGCCAGTAACCAACGATGCTTCCAGGTAGCGCCCAGTCTGCCGCGATCCAGTGGCAAAGATAACCAAAGCCATAGGCAACGGGCAAGTTAATAATCAGGTCATTCCACCAGCACAACGGCGAGAGCAGCCAGCCAACCGCAAACAATAAGCCCCCCCAGACCTTTTTCCAGGAAAGGTTGCTCCAGGAGAGATGGCTCCAGGAAAGACGACTGATGTTGCGAAATCGGTCAGTCAAACCGCGATCGCCTTCTACTGCGGCTGTTGGGAGTGTCTCCTCGTTCCCGTTTACAAGCTTGTTCATGCTAAATACGGTATTTCAATAGGCTTACCGTGGTTTATTATGGCATGACTCGATCACTTAAACTTGAATCCATGCTGCATTTTCACAAAACCACTCTAAAGACAGAACTCTAGAGCATCAGTACTGCTCTGCCCTAGCTAGATATAGTACATCGGCGCTTTCTGCTGACGCGCTTCTAGTTGTTGACATAAATCCTGCAATGTACAGTTCTGTAGAAAGGCTTGTGAAATGACATTCGCTTGCTGCCAAATTTGATGCAACACCTCACGTTCTGGCGTTGCCATGAGTGTGTGTTCGCGGGGTTTGCGGGTGCCATCCATCAGGGCAATCACCTCCAGCAAACTAATTTGTTGCGGTTCACGGGTCAAGGCATAGCCGCCCCGTGCGCCTCGCTGACTGTGAACAATGCCGCCACGCCGTAGAATGGTCAAAATTTGTTCCAGGTAGCGCTCTGGGATTCCGTGTCTCGCATGGATCCCACTGATTGTCAAAGGGGATTGCTGATCAGGATGGTTAGCTAGTGCCAGGAGCGCCAGTAAGGCATATTCCACCTTAGACGATAGATCGAGAGGCTCGTAATTTAGGTTAGTGGGTGCGCTACTCAAGGCATTCTCGAAAGGCTAGAGGTTAGATCTATCAACGGTTTGAGCGGCGTGCTCCGATCCGCCAAGTTGATGCAGGGTGTCAATGCTGATCCGTTCACATGACGATTGACAGCGCATTAAATCACGAATAGTCTATCGGGATAAAGTACTTTACGCAAGCCTGGTTTCCTCGCTTTACCCGAAACAGCTTGTTCAGCCGACTTCTCCCCGTTTCCACCGCGATCGGTTGTTCCCTGAACTACACTGTGTCTGGCACATTGAAACAGGAGAAACGCGATCAGTGACATGATGAGAAGCTGGGACAGTCGTGGCTCTTGGCCGTTTGGGCGATGGTGCATCCTTGATCGGACTCCAGCCCCTGAGCCAGGGCAAATTGAGTGTTTGATGAAGGTTGAGGCAACCTTGCTGCCCTTCGTCAACTGAGCGCGTTAGCTGTTATTTGCAGCGACAAAAAGTTGATGCCATGCGGCTACAGTTGCTGGACTGGTTGGCAAGCCAGCTTGGACGTGAGGTTGGAGCAGGTCACTTGATCTCGTTTCGTTTTACCCATCAAGATATTGCTGAATTTCTGGGAACAATCCATATTACTGGTACTCGTGCGATCAACCAGTTTGATCAGTAAGTTATTCGCATGAACGTGAAACATTTATGAACCATCAACGCATCGCACTAACGCTGCTTTCTGCTGGGACGTTAGGACTGACCGGCTGTGTTAATCAAGGTAAAATTTCCGGTCATGTTTACGGTGCTGACACAAAACCGTTAGCCAGCGCCGTTGTCAAAACTGTGAGCGAGAGCGATCGGTACGCTGAAACCGAGACGGCAGCGGATGGTTCGTTCTCGGTAGCAATCCCGAGCGGGTTGCCGGGAGATAAACAGGTTGGATTGATGGTTTGGTATCCGGGGTATAAGACCTATCTCAATCAGTTCACCTACGCCGAAGCGGCGAAACAAACTGACATGAAAATCATGATGGCTGTCGGCAAAGACTTTAAGTAGGTAAACTGACTTGCAGCTCATGGTATTAAACTGCTACTGGGTGATGAGACCAGTAAGACTTCTATGGGCAGCCATTCCAGGGATTCAAGCTTGGATCGCCTGAGATCTTTGTCTGGCAGATGTTTCAGCTAGTCATTCTCTCTTTTAAAATCAGTGCTGGAATCAGCCGCAGAGCCGTCATGGTTATGCTTAAAAAACACGATCGATTCAGATGTTTAGATGCTTCTTAGGAACGAGAACAAAATAAAACCGGTAATTCTGTTGGGGCTTAGCATGCGGGCAAAAACCGCTACCATCACCGAAAGCATACCTGCCGCATGCTAAGCCCTTACGATTGGATTTACCGATGCTATTTAATTCACGATCCTTAGTGCAGATTGTCATTAATAGGAGGCGAAAATTGAACGTCGTTGGTCATTGGTCATTGGTCATTAGTCATTAGTCATTCATGGGGAAAACTTTAAGCATAAGCTGAGGTATGGATGTCCAATTCCAAACCCTTCTTATGGAGACGTGTATTTAGTGCAACAAACAGGCAATGGGAAACACTAAATATTCTAAAAAAAATAGTTTCCAAATAAATTGATAAAACCGACTGATTGATGATTGTACTGTTAAGTCTACAGACCTACTCCGTTGCCACAACAAACCTATTGCAATCAGGTGCGTGACAATTAAAAACAGATGGTTAATACCGGGAAGCCCGAACACGCCTGCCAGTATCAGGCCAAGGTAACAGCTTGTAATAACCCATAGCGCCAGCTTAAAAACCGCTTCTTGTCCTAATTGCAACGTAAAGGTTGTGATGTTGTATTGGCGATCGCCATCCATGTCAGGCACATCTTTGAAGATAGCGATCGCAAACGTAAACACCAGCACAAACAGGGTCAAAGCCCAAACCGACGGTGGAATCAACCATTTGCCCTGAAAGTGCAGAAATAGCCCTAGATTTACAATTACGCCCCGTACTGTAAAGATGCACAACGAGGCCCAAACTGGAAAACGTTTGAGCCGAACGGGTGGCAGTGAATAGGCCGTACCGATCAACATGCTAATGCCAACGGTTGCCAGCAATATGGGGCCTTGCCACCAGGCCAGTAGAATGGCCAATACGCCAGCAATCGCCACAATCGCCTTTCCCTGACGCGAGGAAAA
>JAJPKC010000249.1 GCA_021323955.1 Oscillatoriales cyanobacterium Centralia_MAG_596
AGCCCCCTAATTTCTCGCCATTTTTGCTCACGGGCAATTGCAGCTCAAACACCACGTCCTCCGTTTTGCTTGGGGCTACAACAACCCCAGTTCAGAACGCTTTTTGCGCGAGAAGCCTGATGCCACAAGCCGGTGTGATTCAGCAATGTAATACCGAAGATCGTCATCGCTTAGACCGGGATTGTCATGCCGCTGAATCCATTTCATGCCCCGTGAGGCAAAGTAAGGGGCGGGGCGAAGTCCGGGCATCGCTCGTAACATTTCATAAATGCTCTCAGCGGTCTTGAAGGTAATACCAGGCACCGTGTTGTCATGCCAACCGCAAATCGCGAAGACCTTGCCACCCACCTTCCAAACGTCGGAGCCACCCCATTGCTCGACATGGCTGGTCATTGGTAGGCTGCCACAGAACTGGTTAAAATCATCGCGTGTCATCAGGCGATCGCAAATTTCTCAGCTTCTCAGATGTCCTGCCGCGATCGTGAAATGGCAAACGCTGCCAAGTCTTTCGATTCTTGAGTCACTCTACCGCGTTTGACAGTCAAGTAAAGCTTGATTTCCTCAAGCTGCCGCATTTTTTCATCAATCTCCTCAAGTTTGCGATCAATGACGTTCAACTTTTCAGCGATCGGTACTGCTCCGTTTCCCCAAGTATCAATCAGATGCTTAATCTCATTGAGCGTGAATCCTAAAGCTTTGCCTTGTGTAATGATGACAACTCGTTCTAGCATCTCTGGACTAAATTCCATATAAGTTCTTGTCCCCGCTTGTCGCGCCTTTGCTTCAATCAGTCCCATTTTTTCGTAGAAGCGGATGGTGTCCTTTGACAAGCCTGTTTGTTGTGCTAATTTGCCGATCAACATCGCTGTCACCTCAATTCTGAAATTGACGCTTGACTGTGGAGTATACTCCATAGCTTACGCTGGAGCCGAAACCAATAGAACGCTCTAGAAATTCGTATGAAAACCTTTGTTACAGGTGGTTCTGGTTTTGTCGGTCGCCACATGATTCAGATGTTGCGCGATCGCGGCGATGAAGTGGTCGCTTTAGCAAGATCCGAGCAAGCGGCGAAGCAAGTGACCCAGTTGGGTGCCAAGGCGGTTCGAGGTGATCTGCTAAATGAACAAGCCATGATCCGAGGCATGCAAGCTTGTGATGTAGTGTTCCATATTGCAGGTTTTTTAAGCCTTTGGGGTCAATACAACGCCTTCTACGAAACCAATGTCATTGGAACCGAATGTACCTTGGCTGCTGCCCAAGCGGCAAGTGTTCCCTGCTTTGTTCAGATTGGTGCAGCCGCTTCTGTCTTTGATCATCAGCCTCTAGCTCAGATTGATGAATCTCATCCGCTCCAGCAACCAAAATTTTCTCCTTACATTGCCACGAAAAGCCTTGCAGAACAACGAGTCATCGCGGCGAATCGACCGGGCTTTCGAACCTCTGTCGTTCGTCCCTCTTGGATTTGGGGTCGTGGCGATCATGTCTTGCCTCAGCTAGTAACAGCCGTGAAAACTGGACGATTCCTCTGGATTGCTCAAGGCGATTATCTCTATATGACAACTCATGTTGCAAATGTCTGCCATGGAGCCATTCTGGCAGCAGAACGGAGTCCGGGCGGACAAGCCTACTTTCTGAGTGATGGCGATGTTGTACAGTTTCGCCTGTGGGTAACGACATTGCTACAAATTGCTGGAGTCAAACCGGGTCGGTTAAGCATTCCGAGATGGGTCGCTTGGCGTGTCGCTGGGTTATTGGAAACGCTTTGGAGAATGACACAGCGTAAAGGCACGCCGCCGATTACGCGCACAATGGTGCGGCTGATTGGGCAGGAATTGACCTTCACTGATCGTAAAGCACAACAAGAACTTGGCTATGTTCCAATTGTGACTCGTGATTCTGGGTTGAGGGAACTTGCAAATCTCTACCGATGAAACGGGCTAACAACGCAGTGGAGCGGACAGGTGGGCTTGTTCGTCTATCGTGCCAGTCTTTGCGTTGCCGATAACTTTAGCTGTTAGCCCGAGCGTGACTAAAGAATAGTAGATGATAAAATCCTGGTAAATGAAACTTTTCCTTGAGTCAATTACCGATCGCGCAAATTTCGACAGGCGTATTCGTCTCGCGGATGGACGCTGGTTTGGATATGCAGACTATGGAGATCCGGATGGGAAACCCATTCTGTATTTTCATGGTGGTCTCAGTTCACGATTAGATGTTGCCTTTGCTGACCCATTCTGTCGAGCGAGAGGCATCCGTTTATTGTCGATTGATCGTCCTGGGATTGGCTTATCTGACTTTCAACCGAAGCGAACGCTCCTCGATTGGGCAGACAATATTGATGAACTCGCGCAAGCGCTGCGGCTTGAAAGATTTGCTGTATTGGGATGGTCGGCTGGCGGTCCCTACGTTCTCGCCTGTGCATTCAAGATGCCACACCGATTGACTCGCGTGGGAATCTCAGGTGGAATGTGCCCGATTAATCGTGCAGGAGCAGTCCAAGAACTTGGGCTTTTCATTGATCGCGTCCTTTTCCCGCTTGCCGAGCAATTCCCTGAGTTAGCAGCACTGTTGCTTAATGCCGCCAGACAGCTACCTGCACCGGCACTGAAATGGGTGCTTGAACAAGAGCTATCATCTTCATCTGATCGCAAATTGGTCGCATCCTTACCGCCTGAACAAGCGACAGACTTTTTTTATGAAGCTTTCCGCTCTGGCGCTCAAGGGACTGTGGAAGATTATCGGATATTGGGGGGTGATTGGGGCTTTGAATTAAAGGAGATTGAGGCGGAAATCCTTCTGTGGCAGGGTGAAGAAGACCGTTTGCTGCCAATGGCACACGCAAAATATTTAGCAGATCATTTAAGCTTTGCACAGCTCATCGTTGTTCCAAATCAGGGTCATTTTCTATTGCGATCAATGATGGAACAAATTCTGACTACGCTTACAAGTTAGAACAACTGCGTTTCTTCGGTTGAAGAAAGGAATAGAGAATAAGGAATGCGTCCGTTGGGGTCTAACCATCCCTTGCACACCGACCGTATTGAGTCTTTTCATTGAGTCTGAGAAGCTACTAGCGGCGGGTGAACGGGGTCGTTAGCCTGCTCAAGCCTCTATGGTGGTGAATCAGCAGATCTGGGTAAGAGGCAGCCCGTAAATTAGTTGCCTCAGCCTCGCTCAAAATAAATTCTTAGGTTTTGTCGAAATGGCGATCGCTGGCTCGTCCTATAAGTAGAAGCATAAAGAACCTTATGCTTTCACTTCATCACAAAGCGAGTACATCCTTATGAAATACGCCATTCTGGTTTACGAAACCGAGGAAGACCTCTCCAATCGGGACAAGTATATGCCCGCCTATAATGCCTATTCTCAAGCCTTAGCGGAGGCAGGAGTGGCAACGGGTGGTGCAGCGCTCCAGCCCAGTCATACCGCGACAACGCTCCGTCTGCGAAACGGGCAACGGAACGTTCAAGACGGTCCCTATGCTGATACCAAAGAACAACTGGGCGGCTTTTTTATCATTGATGTTGC
>JAJPKC010000450.1 GCA_021323955.1 Oscillatoriales cyanobacterium Centralia_MAG_596
GCACCAAATGCCGACCCGAATGTTTACCGACGACAAAGCGCCGTTCCCAACCCACATCCTCAGGGGCAAACGGCTCATAGGTAATGGGATTTTGTAAGATGCCATGGGCGTGGATACCCGATTCATGGGCAAAGGCGTTATCACCCACGATCGCTTTCCAGGGTGGGACAGGGCAATTAGACGCTCTGGCAACCAATCGCGAGAGTTCCAGCAGTCGCCTGGTATCAACCCCCGTTTGGACATCGTAAATGCGCTTTAATGCCATCACGACTTCCTCTAAAGCGGCATTACCCGCTCGTTCGCCCAAACCATTCACGGTTGTATTGACCGATAAGGCTCCAGCTTGCAGTCCCGCTAACGCATTCGCTGTTGCCAGTCCCAGGTCATTGTGGGTGTGCATTTCAACGGGAATCGCAAGGTTATAAACAAGTTGACGCACTTTGCTGTAAGTCGTTAAGGGGTCGAGTACGCCAACCGTGTCACAAAAGCGAAACCGGAATGCACCCCACGCTTGCGCTAGCGATGCAACATCGAGTAGAAAGGAGTCATTGGCTCTAGAGGCATCTTCACCTCCAACGGATACTGCCAACCCGTGATCGCGAGCAAAACTGATGACATCGCGCAGGCGATCGAGCATCACCCGCCATTGCCCATGAAATTTTGCGGCAATCTGAATATCTGAAACAGGAACCGAAATGTGGACTCGCTGTAAACCGCAGGCAAGTGACGCTTGAATATCAGACACGTTCGCTCGGTTCCAACCGAGTAATTGAGCCTTCAAACCCAGGTTTGCGATCGCGCGAATGGATTCGGCTTCCTCCTGCCCCATTGCGGGAATACCGACTTCCAATTCCTGTACACCAATGGAATCAAGGAAGGTGGCGATCGCAATTTTTTCCTCAAGATTGAACGCAATCCCGGCTGCCTGTTCGCCGTCTCGTAAAGTGGTGTCGTTAATCTGAATGGAATGGTTTTTCATCATGGCGAATAGCTAATCAGTACTATCTGTGCGTGATTTTGGCTCACCCAAGGCATCTTTATGCATTGCCTCTAACACGTAGTTGTGGGTGACTAAGATGATGGAGAACATTGCCGCGATCGTGATCAAAGTGGTCAGCATAACTCTCTCCTTACATGGCTTTATCGGTTACATTTTATGACCCGATTGGGGTGACCACCAAGCGCTAGAGCTGAGCTTCTAGCCAATCAAAAATTTGAGTCAATTGCTGTAGCGTGATCAAACCATATTGCCAAAGGAGCATTGGTAGCGGAGCGTGAGCTTGCTCAGGATGATGCAGCAACACGTCAATTTCTGCGGGCGAAATAGCCAGTTCCTGCTGTAGAAACTGAATCAATAGCGTGTTGCTGTTCATCATTGCCTTCTGATGTTGATGAGTCTTAAGGTTTAAGTTTTGAGTTTTGAGTTTTGGATAAAAATTGTTTGATGTCAAAACCCAAAACTCTTCAATCACTGATGTCCATTTATGAAGGCGAACGTCAGGCTATCTTCGGCCAGGAAATGAGCGAGATGGAAAGCCCGATCCTCAGTTTGCAGGAGAAATTGCTCATACAGATAGCGAGTCGCACGATCGCCAATGCTTTCTACCTGTGATGCCTGTCGTCGCAGTAGATCAATCAAAGCCTGCTCTGCTTGCAAATCGTTTTCCACCATTTGTCGGGCTGTAAAAACACCATCGCTTTCTGGTGAAAAGCAGCAGAGTTCTGCTAATTTACTGAAGCTGGCAGCTGGGACACCGCCCAAACCATTCAGTCGCTCACCCAGTTGGTGAACATAGGCTTGAACTTGTCCATAGCTCTCGACAAAAAACTCATGTAACGCATAGAACTCTGCACCTTCCACAACAAAATGATGCTTTTGGTATTGCAGATAAAGTGCCTGAAAACTCGCCAACGCAATATTTAGTCCTTCACAAACGGGAACAGTAACTTCCTGTCCTAACCCGATTGGGTTTGTTTGAATGTGATCAAATGCTTGTACAAGTGTTGGTGCCATCTGGAAGACTCCTTGAGTGGGGTGAAATTTAGGGAAAAGGGAAAGAGGATGTGTGCTGCCATCATGCCGTCATCTTATTAACTCGTGTTCCCAACAGCGCTCTAGCCAATTCACCATCTCCTGTCGCGAGGCCACAAATTGTTGCACCACACTCCGCAATAGCAGAGCACCTATACTATTTTGTATTTCGACGCGCAACGAGCCATCTGGCAGGCACCAGCAGGGAATCATGAGTTCCTGGAGCCGATGGTAAATTCGCCAACGATCGATGCGGGGGACTGCAACAACATGAGCCACAGAGGCATTGATCGGTTGATCAGTTAATTGGTTGGGGCCAGGTCTGGCAGGAGGAGGAAGGGACATGAGAAGAACCTCGATAGGGTTAACTAGTTTGGTGTTTTTCGGTTTTCTAGTTCTGGGTTAGCTGTTGCACTTGTTGTTCTAGCGTTTCAATGCGATCGAGTAATGCCTTGATTGCGATCGCTTCGGCATCCGGCATTTGGCCATGCTCTAAAGGACAAACTTGAGCATTCGTGCGCGCAATGTTGCGCCCGGGGACGCCAACGGCAGTGCAGTGGGACGGGACGGCTCGCAGCACGATCGAGCCAGCGCCAATCCGGGCGTAATCGCCAATGTGAATATTGCCCAGAACTTTGGCTCCAGCCCCGATGACAACGTGTTTCCCGAGCGTCGGATGACGTTTTCCGGTTTCCTTGCCCGTGCCACCCAGCGTCACGCCCTGATAGACCAAGCAATAATCACCCACAATCGCCGTCTCACCAATCACCACACCCATACCGTGGTCAATGAAGACGCCTTTGCCAATTACAGCACCCGGATGAATTTCAATCCCAGTCAGGAATCGGGTCAGATGGGAAAGGAACCGGGGTATAAATACAATTTGATGCTGATGGAGCCAGTGGGCAAGGCGATAGAGGGCGATCGCGTGGAAACCAGGATAACAGCACACTACTTCTAACCAGTGATGGGCAGCCGGATCGCGATCAAAGATGATGCGAAAATCCTCTTTCAAGGCTTGCCATCCTGACCTTAAAGCATAGAAGCCTGGGTAGACGCGATCGTGGTGACCGTCAGATCCTTTTGTCGGGAGTTCCGACTTCTGCGAAGGGCTCTTGGCGAGAGCTAACGGCAGGGGGGATAAGAGAGCGGTAAAAGGGTGCTGCATCGCTTTTAGATGGCCAACGGTGTTCTGTTCCCCTGCTTATATCAGGCAGGAGAAAGCAGAGCAGCACTAGCAGCCCAAATCAGAGTTATTGAATTAATTAGTGATGTACTCAATCCCAATCCCCTACGTAAAAAAGGACTCCATTTTTTTAACGGGATGAGGGACTAGTATTTTTCAATAAGGGAACTGGTATTAAGTAAAGCAGGCGCAAGTATTTGAGTACTCACTATAAAATCCAGTACTGTTGAACCTTACAGAAAACTATCAATCGAAATAAGGCGCACTTGTTTTTGTACTCAAAATCGTGTTTCTGTATCAAAGCTATCTATTTATAATATAGTTATGTTCACTCTGAACAAAGTTGAAGAAATACTTACAGCCATTCTGGCTATTCAGGGTAAAGTGCTAATTTAGATACAGAATTGAATTTCGCAGGAAAAGTGCTAATTTAGATACAGAATTGAATTTCGGATCTTGCTGGGAGTAATCCTAAACTGTTTGCTCCCGGCTTTTTATCCAAAAATCAATTAGAAATCGACCGAATGCTTCTTCTTCACTTGCATTTGAGTGGTTTTTACATCGGTGTGAGTACACATCGCTTCACTTAAGAAACAACTACAAAATAGTCCTAACCGTTGACTGATCAGTGATCTGAGCTGAGTACAAAAAATACTATTTCCCTACTCAGATAATACCTGTGCCTGCGTCAAAAAATACTCGCGCCTCAGCCCTACAAAATTTTTCAAGGGTTGATTTGCTTGGGTTTGGGGTGCTTGAGTACAGGCTAATGAATTTCAATAACTCTTACCGGGGCAGACTGCATCAGGTTGATTTTGAGTGGTTGGTATAACTCTCACAACGCCAATCATTCAACTCTCTAAACCAGAAGCACAGGTTCTTCCAACCAAGCGCTCTTCCAAGCAGACGCAAAGCATTCGGGTTTCATGGTCAATGAGACAATGAGAGGACGACGAAACTGCGCCACACTTTGTCTATAAACCGAGATGAAGCCGCTGTGCTACAGCTTTAACACATCGCTCCTAAGTGGACGAAACAGACCTTCTAGCCTGCATTGGTAGGTTGTCTGTAACCGGTGACTTCAATCGTTTTCTAGAAGTATGGAGCAACCGTCTTTCTCGGTGGCGCTGTCCACTTAGCCCTGCCGAAATTCAATGACACCACCACCAGCTTCAGGACTTCTGTCTCCTCCAGAAACGCAGCCTGCTACGGATATCGTGATCACCAAAAATACGGTGACGCAGAAAAAGAGTGACGATAGCTGTGGTTGTAGCAGCAATACCAGCGCTGCACCCAGCCTTGACCAAAAGATGCTCGATCGCATTTCTAAGCACCCTTGCTACAGCGAAGAAGCGCATCATCACTATGCCCGGATGCACGTTGCAGTGGCACCCGCCTGCAACATTCAATGCAACTACTGTAATCGGAAGTATGACTGTGCGAACGAAAGCCGCCCTGGTGTGGTGAGTGAGTTGTTAACGCCTGAAGAAGCTGCCCACAAGGCACTGGTGATTGCAGGCAAGATTCCCCAAATGACGGTGTTAGGGATTGCGGGTCCTGGCGATCCATTGGCGAACCCTGAAAAGACCTTCCGCACCTTTGAGTTAATTGCTGACAAGGCACCTGATATTAAATTGTGCCTCTCAACCAATGGCTTAATGCTGCCGGATCATGTGGATAAAATCAAAGCGCTCAATGTGGATCATGTCACCATCACGATTAATATGGTGGATCCCGAAATCGGCACCAAGATTTATCCCTGGGTCCACTATCGTCGCAAACGCTATAAGGGCTTAGAAGCCGCTCGTATCCTTCATGAACGTCAGATGGAAGGTTTACAGGCACTACGTGAAGCCGATATTTTGTGCAAAGTGAATTCGGTGATGATTCCTGGCATTAACGATAACCACCTGGTAGAAGTGGATCAGGTCATCCGCGAAAAAGGTGCCTTCTTGCATAACATCATGCCCCTGATTTCGGCTCCTGAACACGGCACCCACTTTGGTCTAACGGGACAACGTGGCCCCACGCCGAAGGAACTGAAAAAGCTGCAAGACGAGTGCGCTGACAGCAACATGAAGATGATGCGTCACTGCCGCCAATGCCGTGCCGATGCAGTCGGTTTGCTGGGTGAAGACCGCAGCCAGGAATTCACCAAAGACAAGTTTATGGAAATGCCGGAGCAGTATGACCTGGAACTGCGGCAAGAAGTCCATGCAGGCATTGAACACTTCAAAGAAGAAATCAAGCTAGCCAAAGCTAGAGTCAAGCCCAGTGAGCGGATTAAGAACAGTCCCAAGATCCTGGTAGCAGTAGCAACCAAGGGTGGCGGCATTGTGAACCAGCACTTTGGTCATGCAAAAGAGTTCCAAATCTTTGAAGTGGATGCCAACGAAGCAAAGTTTGTCGGACACCGCAAGATTGACCAATACTGCCAGGGCGGTTACGGCGAAGACGCCACGCTGGAGCATGTGATTAAGGCGATCGCAGATTGCAAAGCCGTTCTCGTTTCCAAAGTGGGTGAATGCCCGAAAGCGGAACTACGAGAATCTGGTCTGCAAGTGGTAGAAGCCTACGACGTGATTGAAAAAGTGGCACGCGAGTTCTACGACCAGCACGTGAAGGAGTTTTGAGTCTGTAGAGGCGAAGCATTTGGTAAACCCCTTTTTGTATCTACCAAGATCTTCACCCAAACGCTTCGCCCCTACTCAAGGAGGTTGCTATGGCCTACGTCATTACGAGTCAGTGCATTGAGTGTCATCGTTGTGAATCGCTTTGCCCGACTAGGGCAATCACCCGAAATGAACATCACTATCAAATCAATTCTGAACGCTGTAACGATTGTCTGGGCCATTACGCTGTACCTCAATGCTGGGCAGTCTGCCCCACGAATGGCGGATGTCTTCCAGACCTGGCAAACGTCTCTCGATCGCCTGCTGCCTCTTCCAACGACTACTGGGACACCTGGTTCCACACCTATCACCATCTGGTATCGCGATTAAGCGCTAAGCCACAGTCTGACTACTGGCAACGCTGGTTTGACACCTATTCCCAAGCTTTATCGAAACAACTACGCCCCCCTACATCTGTGGGAGTCAACGCATGAACTCAGTCATTTATCTCGACAACAACGCTACGACGCAGGTTGATCCGGCAGTAGTGGAAGCAATTCTGCCTTACCTCACCCAGTATTACGGCAATCCTTCCTCCATGCACAGCTTTGGTGGACAGGTCGGCAAAGCTCTCAAGCAAGCACGTGGTCAGGTTGCTTCCTTGTTGGGGGCTGAGGAGTCTGAAATCATCTTCACCAGTTGCGGCACTGAGGGCAACAACACCGCAATTCGTGCCGCGATCGCCGCTCAACCCGATCGCAAACATCTGATTACAACCCAGGTCGAACATGCCTGTGTCCTGAATCTCTTCAAACAGCTCGAAAAACAGGGCTACACCGTCACATACCTCTCGGTAGACCGTAAGGGTCAAATTGACCTGATGGAGCTAGAAGCGGCGATTACGGGCAATACAGCGCTGGTTTCCATGATGTATGCCAACAACGAGACGGGCACCGTGTTTCCAGTGGAGCAAGCAGGCGCGATCGTCAAAGAGTATGGAGCGACCTTCCATGTAGACGCCGTGCAGGTGGTTGGCAAACTGCCCCTGAACATGAAAACCAGCACCATCGATTTGATGACCCTCTCCGGTCACAAGCTGCATGCGCCCAAAGGTGTCGGTGCCCTGTTTGTTCGACGCGGTTTCCGCTTCCGTCCGTTGCTCATCGGCGGACACCAGGAACGGGGACGGAGAGCCGGAACGGAGAATGTGGCTGGCATTATTGGTCTGGGTAAAGCCGCAGAACTGGCGCAACTCCATCTTGCTGATATTGCAACCGAAAAGAAACTGCGGGACCGTCTCGAAAAAGGACTGCTGACAATTGCCGAGACTGAAATCAATGGCGATCGCAAAAACCGCCTTCCCAACACCACCAACATTGGCTTCAAATACATCGAAGGTGAAGCCATCCTCCTTTCTTTAAATCACTTCGGTATTTGTGCGTCCTCCGGTTCTGCCTGCACCTCTGGCTCTTTAGAACCGTCCCATGTTCTACGAGCGATGGGTTTGCCTCACACCACGCTGCACGGCTCCATCCGGTTCAGCCTTTCTCGTTACACCACCGATGCGGATGTCGATCGCGTTCTGGAAGTCATGCCCGGTATTGTCGAACGCCTTCGTGCAATGTCGCCCTTTAATAACGACCAGGCTGAATGGCTGCAAGACCGTGAAGAAGCGTTGGTAGGCAAAGCCTGAGGGTTGAGTTTTGAGTTTTGAGTTTGGAAATTAACTCATCACTTATCACTCTTAACTCTTAACTCATCACTCTTAACTCAAAACTCATTTCTCATCACTCCTAACTCAAAACTGGTAACTGCCATGTGGGACTACACCGATAAAGTACTGGATCTGTTCTATAACCCTAAGAATCAAGGCGCGATCGAAGACCCCA
>JAJPKC010000186.1 GCA_021323955.1 Oscillatoriales cyanobacterium Centralia_MAG_596
GGCTGGGTATGGACTGACATAGGTTAGATGCCCCTGACGGACAGGAATAAAATCTAGAATATGTCATCTTTTGTAGTGCGTGTAGCACATTTGCCAACAGCATCGGTGACCAATCAGGCCAACCCGGACAACACCCACAATTCCAGGCGAACAGACAGCCTCAGCCGCGACCCGCGGTACAATGCATCCCACATTCTAAGCCTTTCTAAGCGCCCCACTCCCCCACCAATCGTTTCACCGTTTAAGGCGACGGACTGGGCACCGATGGGATCGATAACGCTGGATTGTCGCCTGAAGACGTGGCCGGTGGTAGCGTTGGGCTGGGCAAAGGCGCGGGTTGACCGGCCTTCTGCAGCAGCACGAAGACATCGTAGCGAGTACTGCGTTCGTCACTGATCGCAGCCGTGACGCCGATCGAGCGTACAGCCGCTACCAGCTCTCGATTACCAGGAGGAAGCTGAAGGAGCGGTAATTTTTTGGCCGTCGCTAGACTGATATTGGCAAAGAAATGCCCGTTGTTGGGGCTTGGTTCTGCTGGGACACCAGCCTTAAAGGCATCACTATCGGCCAAGGATGCCGTTGGTTTAGGCAACATCGTATTGGCAATCGGTGCAAGCAACGTTAAGAACGCTACGTTATCATCCAGCCAGCCGTGGGTGACAATGCTCGTTCCGCCCGTTGGTAGCGACCAGTTGACCACGTTTTGATCGCCAATTTTAGATTCTTCAATCTTAAAGCGGTACTTGTTGGCCATCGCATCGTCAAGCTGTTTTAGAGCCTTTTCAGCCGCACGGCGATCATTCGACTGCACCAAAAACACAAAGCTGAAGGGCATACTGGGTGGGCTACCCTCTGGAGCGGCAACCAGAGCGAGAGAGAATTCGCCATCCATCCAGGGCAGAAAATCTTGATCCAGATCCATCCCAACGGTAGACTTCACCCCGTTCCGCAGCCATTCGGGATTAACGGGCGAAATTGGGTTCGCAGCAGCACCTTGATTGTAATCCTGCCAGAACTGCTTCAGATTGCCGCCCGATGCCATGATGAGGGTATCAGCTGGCAGGCGATCGGGCATAATTTTGGCGGTGTTTCTCACCTCGTACTTGCGCTGACTATCGGGCTTCAACCACGAGATACTTTTGAACTGAATACCTTCGGACTGTAGAGTTGCTGTCGCGGCCAGCCCCTGCATCTGCTGAACCTGTGCCAAATTCTGTGGGGGCACCGACTGCCCAGAGTTTGCTGTTGCGGCCGCCGCTGCCGCTGGCAAGTTAACGAAGAGCTTGCCAAAGGGCTGGTCTGCCTGGATCTTGCCGAGCGCTTGCGCATAGCCAGGGGTGGCAGATAATGCAGCACTGTCTTTTTTGTAAGTGTCGATCGCCCGATCCGTTGCCTTCGGGTCGGTTGTGACCACTAAAAACTTGCCATCCAGAACGGTCGCAGAATAGTTTTGTGGAACCGCGCCCTGCGACTCTTTAATCTGAAACCCTTTGTAGGTGCGATCGACCAGTTTTCCAGCGGCTTGCGGTCTGGGTTGCTCCAAAATCTGCTTTGCCTGCAATCCATTTTGAATGGGTAACACCATGACGGTGGCCTGCTGTTGAGGCACCAGCGGCGTATTTGGCGTAGCGTTAGGTGGTGTCGTCGGAGGGGGCAAAAAGGCAACCGTTACTTCCTTACCAATCCAGGGCTGGATATCTTTCTCGTAGTCATAGCCATTCGCAGTCAGCAGTCGATCGCGCAGTTGGGCCAGATTTTTGTCTAACGCAGCCTGACTTTGAGGCGTACCAAACGCTCGCAATTTCTGCCATTGCCCAGGATCGGTAGACACCGAAATCGTCATCAAGGCATCCTGCGGGATGACATCTGCACCAACTGGTAACTCACCGGATCCCGCGCCTCGGTGCGTCAGTACCCAATAGGCAGCACCGCCCCCACCAACCAGTAACACAGCGGCTCCTACGGGCAGCAACAGGGACGGTTTCTTTTTTTTGACCATGAGGACAGGGCTTTCCTAACTAGACAGCGCGAACAATGCCCCTGCCACTTTAGCAAACTTAACGCCGAACGGATGCGGAAGATTACGTGAACGTTGCAGAGACGGAGGAAGACAGGGAGGGCTCAAATCAGAATACAGGGACGGGAAAGGAGAGAAATTGACTCAGGAAGATGTGAAAGGTGACGCGGCTTGCAGTGCGTCCTCAGCCGTTGCTTGGGGGTGTCCGACCGCCACCGCTGATTCAGCACTGATCGCTCTATACAAAGTATCGCGTTGCTGGTAGGGACGATCGAGAGAGGCGATCGCGGCCTGTAGGGTTTCCACCGCCATACAGGTTCCTCCCTGGGCACCGGCCATGGTCGTAATGTGTTCCTCCATCAATGTGCCACCGATGTCATTGCAGCCCCAGGTAAGCGCATCTATGGCACCAGCCAAGCCCAGTTTGACCCAGCTTGGTTGATGGTTAGGAATCCAGCGTCCCAGAAAAATTCGGGCTACAGCCGTCAGCAGTAGCGCATCAGCCAGCACTGGTTGATCCCGTCCAACGCGACGGCGGAGCGGTTTTGGCGCTTCCTGCCCCACAAACGGGAGTAAAATGAACTCCGTGATGCCGGGATACCCCTGATCGAGGGATGCTTTCTGGAGCGATCGCAACCGCTCTAAATGCCGTACCTGCTGCTCTGGTGTCTCAATGTGGCCCGACAGCATCGTACTGGTCGTGTGTAGTCCTTGCTGGTGAGCCGTCCCAACAATTTCAAGCCAGGTTGCCGTGTCTATTTTTTCTGGACAGAGTACGCGCCGCACATCATCATCCAGTACCTCAGCCGCCGTTCCCGGCAGGGAGTCAACACCAGCATCTCGGAGTGCAGCAATCACCCCGGCGTAGCTCAGCCCGTCCTCCCTCGCAATAAACTGTACTTCCTGCGGTGAAAACGCGTGCAGATGCAGGTGCAAAAATGTGTCCTTCAGCGTGGATACGACTTTCAAATAGTAGGACAACAGTGACCCATTCAGCTTTGCCTGCGGGTTCAGCCCACCCTGCATACAGAGTTCGGTTGCGCCCCGCTGCACAGCATCGCTTGCCTTTTCGAGCATCTGGCCCAAGTCAAGCCAGTAGGCTCCCTCATCACCCTCATCCCGCCGGAAGGCGCAAAAGCTACAGTGCTGTTCACAGATATTGGTGAAATTGATGTTGCGGTTGATCACATACGTCACCGTTTCACCGGACTGCTGCTGGCGCAGTCGATCCGCAGTAGTGCGAATTTGTGCGATCGCGTCGGGTGACCGCGCCTTGAGTAACATCACTCCCTCTTCCCACGACAAATCGTGTCCTGCCAGGGCGCGATCGAGAATCGCTTCAATCGTTACAGTAACCACAGGGCAACAGCATCAACGACTACAACTTTCATTGTGACAAGGGATGCGCGATTTAGGCAGATCCTCATCCTCAGGATCCAAAAATGCGCAATAGCTGGTCAACGTTATCCAGATCGCCAACAATCCGGCGTACGGGTCGAGGATAAACCTTCACCAGGGTAGGTGTAGCCGAAACCTGATCAAGCTCGGCTTGCTCTGGGTGCTGCGATACGTCAATAACCTTGAGCGTGTAGGGATGACTGAGCGTCTCCTCCAAGATTCGATGCAGGGTTTGAAGGGTTCGTTCTGTGGCCGTACTGTTACCAGACACAAATAGACGCAAGACGTACCCCTGCGTGTCTAGAACTGAGGAAGGCTCTACCACAGTGGAAACCAATCGTTCCTCCACCGGATCGTAGGGTTCGGCCTTTTCGTACTGCACCACCAAATCGTGCGGCTCCCAGAGTTTGGGAAACTGCTCTCGGTAAGTAGACAGCACCAGCGCATCACAGACACCATCCTGCAAGGCTAATGGTTGCCAGACCAGATCCTCAGTGGAAAATACAACATTAAGTAGTGCTTGATATCTGAGCACCAGCGGCGATGCCTCTGCGATCGTTTGGAGCTGCTGGGTCTGGGGACTCAGCCAACGATCGATCGTCGCAGAATAACACGGCACTAAAAAATGGGGTGGTTCCGACAAATTCAACATATCGCGGAGCGCAGCACAAAGGTGCAGATGCCAACGTTCCTGCTTCTTGCGATCAATGCAATAGATCAGGCCACCTCCAGGCGTAAAGAGCGCTATTCCCTTAAACGCGCTGGCAGCAGGGTCAAAATCTGCGTTCAATGTGTTTTCCCGCGGTAGTTATACGCGCCCTCTCAGTGCCTGGGCCATTTCGTTTGGTTTCGGCGACATCTCTAGAGCGACTTCTTCCGTAATTCGTCCAGCTTCGTACAGTTTATACAGAGACTGGTTCATCGTGCACATACCATCAAAGGTGCATCGGGGAATAATTTGCTCAATCTCTTCGATTTCCCCACGCCGGATAAAGTCCTTGATTGCATCCGTATTGATCAGAATATCGTGGAACGCAGCACGTTTACCATCCGTGGTTCGGCACAGACCCTGCGCGATCACAGCGACCAATGATTCAGCGATCGAGATCCGCATTGGGGCCTGTTGCTCCGGCTCATACAGCTGCAAAATCCGCTCAATGGTTTTAACGGCGCTGTTCGTGTGCAGGGTACCCATGACAAGGTGTCCCGTTTGAGCAGCTTTCAGGGCCGTGTTGACGGTTTCCTTGTCCCGCATTTCCCCCACCAGGATTAAATCTGGGTCTTCCCGCAGCGCCGCTTTGAGCGCGTTATCAAACTTTCGGGTATGCATCCCAACTTCCCGGTGCTTGATCAGCGCTTTTTGACTCTTGTGGATAAATTCAATCGGGTCCTCGATCGTGATGATATGCTTTGGCATTTCCTTGTTGATGTAATCAATCATGGCTGCCATGGTGGTCGATTTACCCGAACCAGTCGGCCCTGTGACCAGGATCAGACCTTTGTGGTAATGACAAATATCCTTGAAGACAGGCGGGAGATTGAGCTGCTCCATGGTCAAAATTTTGAGTGGAATTAAGCGCAGCACCATCGCCGGGCCATGCAGCGAGTCAAAAATATTGATCCGCACACGCGCAAACTCATACTGCGTCGCACCATCAAAATCTAACGTTTCCTCAAATTTGCGAATGTCGTCCTCGCTCAGAATCTCACGCAACCAGCTATAAAATGTTTCGCGATCGGTGACCGGCCAATCCGTCGGGTCAATCTCACCGCGATTCCGAAACCGAGGGACTTCGCCTACGCCAACATGCACATCTGAAAAGCCCTTGTCGTAGGCGTGACGCACAATCTCTGCCAGTGTGGGTGAGCCATTGGCCGGTCGGCGGGCGTTGGCGGGGATGGCGGGTGGCGCGGTCGGGCGGTGTCCAGCGGGTGGAGGGGGTGCACTTGGGGGTGCTGATACAACCGTTGCCGATTGGGCTGGCGGTGGTGCAGGCGTTGATATGACGGTTGGTGGTGCTGCACTAGGAGCCTGAGTTGAAATCACCGTCGGTGTCGCCGATGCCAATGGCATCGGGGAAGTCATCTGTTGTGTGGCAGCGACAGTATTGCCGGGATTCGCCGGGGTTCGCACGGGTGGGGGTGGTGCGGGTGGCACACGCGGTGGCGGTGGGGGCGAACTCAGTGGACGCTGTGGTTCTGTCATATGCTACTTCTCTACAAAGCCTGGGCAGTAAAAGCGATCGCGGATTCTGGCAAAGACCCGGACAGTCATCGTATGGGCAGCGATGGTGACTAATCAGTAAAGTAACGAGTATGCAGCGTTAGCCAAGTCGTCGCGGTGCACCCATATTGCTAATGCAACTGTGATCGTTTTCTACGCTGTGCGTCTTTACTAAAATAACAGACACCCATCTTTAGAAAAGTCTTCCCACAACTTCAGTCGTGCTATCAGATCCACTTTACGAAGGAGTGAAAACAAATTCATGAGCCTTTCAGAAACCTGGTACATCGTGAAACAAGCGAATGGTCAATGCACCATTGCCTCGGCCAGTGAAGTTGAAGCCCAGCCAAACGAGCAGTCCGATCAAGAACGCTGGGGACCGTTCGAATCGCAACAAACTGCGATCGCCCGTCGTGTCGGTTTGATCCGTGCTGGTAAGTGCAACCCGGCTTAATCCCGTTAAGCGCTGTGAGTTAAGCATATCGAATTGAAGTTGGCAATCCGACATGCGAGCCTGCCACCCAAACCGCGTCAAGATTTGGGTGCCGCTGGCTGTTGCGCCCTAATGCGCTGAGTCAAGATTTCTAGCGCTTTAGCATACTGGGGGTCAGCTGCGGTGCCAATCTTCGTGCGATCGCCACTCAACGCCTGACGCTGCTCATCGGAAAGTTTAATCTCAACGTCAGGATCAATCCCGTGCTTGTTGATGTCACGACCGCTCGGAGTGAGGTACTTCGCGATCGTCACCGCCAAGCCCGACCCATCGCCAAGGCCACGGACAGACTGCACCAGACCTTTTCCAAACGTTTTGGTACCCACTAGCGCAGCCCGTTTGTTGTCCTGCAATGCACCCGACAAAATTTCACTGGCGCTGGCTGATCCACCGTCTACCAGCACGACAAGCGGTTTGTCTGTCAGAGCACGATTGTTTGCCTGTTCGCGCTCCTGCTCACCCTGGCGATCGACCGTGGAGACGATCGCGCCTTGCTTCAGCCACATCCGCGCAATTTCCACGCTGGTAAACAGTAGACCACCCGGATTAGAGCGCAAGTCAAGAATATAGCCGCTGACGTTTTGCTTTTCCAATTTCTGGATGGCATTCTTCATCTCAGCAGGGGCATTGGCGCTGAACTGCACCAACCGGATGTACCCAATGCCGCCACCATTCGGATCTTTGTTGTAGCTGAACCGCACAGGATGGATCTCAATCTTTGCCCGCTTCAGCTGATAGTCCAGTTGTTTATCGCCCCGCTGGACAGTGAGCTTGACGGTCGTACCAGCCGCACCGCGAATCAGCGTCACAGCTTTGTTAACATCCATACCTTCGGTGCTTTGATCGTCAATTTTGGCAATGATGTCTTTGGCAAGAATCCCCGCTGCATATGCAGGTGAATCTTCAATTGGCGCAATCACCGTCAGCTTCTTGGTTTTTTCGTCGGCTGCTAGCTGAATCCCAACGCCCGACAGTTCGCCGGACGTGTCAATCTGCATGTTCTTGAATTCTTGCGGATCCATAAAGCGGGTGTACGGGTCGCCCAGCTTTTTGAGCATCTCTCGTACCGCTTTGTATGCCTCTTCCTTATTGGCGTAGGATCGGTTCAAATACTCTGTCCGTGTGGCTTTCCAGTCCACTTTGTTGAAGGTGCCATCGACGTACGTGCGATCGATGATCTGCCAAACTTGATCAATCAGCCCTTTGGGACTCTCCTGAAAGAACGCTTGCCCTTCTGACAGGTGAATTCCGGCTCCTGTAATGGTAATTGCACTGACCGCGACTGCGGTTGAAGCGAGAACAAGCCCACGTTTCGTGACTGCCATAGTACTGAGCCAGGGGAAAACTGCAATAGATTATGCTCAATCTAGCACAGGCGATTGCGGCAGAAATATCTTGCACGCTAGAGACAAAATTCTTTACTGGAACCCGTTTGTATCGTTGGGCGTTGCCCCAATTTCAGTGGGGATACGTTGGAAGAGATCGAACAGATGATTCGGGCGACGATCGCGTTTCATCTTGAGGAGATGCAGTTGAACGGTGAACCAATTCCTGCGCCGTCTAGTGTGTGTCAGTACATTGAGGTTCGCTAGAGCGGAATGCGCTGGGATGTGAGTCAGTCGATCGCGTATCATCACTACTACATCTGGAGAACGGACTCAAATGTGGCTTGTGACGATTTATTGTTCGGCTGAGAGTTGGCGTAGCGATGCGACGACGTTTAACGCGATCGTCGCCAAATACGCCGCCAAACCGCTTTCAACCAAGAAAATGAAAGACGATGAGCGACGGATTATGGAATTTCAGATCGAAGATGTGAGCGACGCCGAAGCGTTTCAAGATGAATGCATGACGCTAAACGGCTTCACTGCCCAGTTTGAATCATTGTGATTAATCGATTCAGCTTGAGGCACGAAAAGGCTTTGCTAGATTCTGGTTAGTGAAGGGGTGGGAGCGAGCCGATCGAGAACCTGTTTGAGCACGATTACGGTCCAGTCGATATCGGCCACAGTTGTGTCACGTCCAAGGGTAAGGCGGATACCGGACTTGGCGGCGCGATCGCTATAGCCCATCGCCTTCAAGATCGGACTGGGGGACAGTTTACCGCTGTGACACGCTGATCCCGCACTGATGCCAATCCCGGCCAGATTCATTTGCCGGACAAGTGTTTTACCGTTCAGTACTTCGCCATCAGCCGTTTGGAGATAAAAGCTGGTGTGGTGCGGTAAACGATTCCAGCGGTCACCTGTTGGCACCAGGCCAGGTACAGCCGCTAACTGGTCAAAGAGATAGTCGCGCAGTTGGATCAGGCGGGGCGTTTCGGTTGCCATGTCTTGTGCAGCTAATTCGGCAGCCGCGCCAAAACCCGCGATCGTCGGGACAGCCTGCGTGCCCGATCGCAGCTTCGCCTCCTGCCCGCCACCACCGAGCAGCGGCAAGAGTGCAACACCTGGCCTTACATACAGCGCACC
>JAJPKC010000132.1 GCA_021323955.1 Oscillatoriales cyanobacterium Centralia_MAG_596
CTGAGGTTCTTCCAGAAGGTTGACTCGAACTGGATGCGAAAAGCCGTATTTGCTCGGGGGGCGAAAGCGAATACAAGCCAAGTGTTACATAACACAATACTTTCCAGCAAGCGAGAATCCGTAAAAACCGCGAAAGATCCGATGAAGGCCTGGTAATCCTAGCTGAAAATGCTGCCAAAAAACTCCACGGCCTCTTTCAACGACGCGATGAAGACGTCAATCTCTTCACGGGTGTTGTAGAAATAGAGGCTTGCCCGTGCTGTGGACTGGGCACCCACATGTCGATGGAGGGGCTGCGTGCAGTGATGACCCGCGCGAATAGCGACGCCAGCCTGATCCAGAATGGTGGACAGGTCGTGGGGATGCACATCGCCTGCGGTAAACGCGGCCAAGGCGGCGCGCCCACTACCATCGGCTTTGGGTTTTGGGCCGTACAGCCGCAGTTCAGGGAGTTGTTGAAGCTGCTGGAACAGATAGCGGGTGAGCTCTTCTTCGTACGCATGGATGGCATCCATGCCGATCGCGCTTAAATAATCGACGGCCGCACCCAGCGCGATCGCTTCGGCAATGGCGGGTGTGCCTGCTTCAAATTTATGCGGCAAATCAGCGTAGGTGGCATGATCCAGGAACACGTCGGCAATCATTTCGCCCCCCCCCAGGAAGGGAGGCATCGATCGCAGCAGCGTCAGCTTACCGTAGAGAAAGCCAATCCCTGTTGGGGCACACATCTTATGACCAGAAGCCACCAGCCAATCGCAATCCATATCTTGAACGTCGATCGGCATGTGAGGCACACTCTGGCAGGCATCGATCAGTACCTTCGCGCCATAATGGTGCGCCAGCGCACAGATCTCCTTCACCGGGTTGATGCAGCCCAACGTGTTAGACACATGCACCACCGAAACCAGCTTCGTCTTGTCTGACAGCAGCGACTTAAAGTGGTCTAGATCAAACTCTTCGGTTTCGGTTAGCTCGACAAACTTCAACACTGCGCCCGTCCGTTGCGCCAGCAGTTGCCAGGGGATCAGGTTACTGTGATGTTCCATCACCGAGAGGATGATTTCATCCCCCTGTTGCACATTGGCGTTGCCCCACGCATAGGCAACCAGATTGATCGCTTCACTGGCGTTACGGGTGTAGACAATCTCCTGCCGTGATGCGGCGTTCACAAACGCGGCGACCTTGTCCCGCGCCCCTTCATAGGCATCCGTTGCCCGTGAGCTCAGTGTATGGACACCCCGATGCACGTTGGCGTTGTCGTGCTCGTAGTAATGGCGAAGGGCATCCAAAACCGCGATCGGCTTCTGAGAGGTGGCCGCGTTATCGAGGTACGCCAGTGGCTTCCCATGAATCTGCTCGTTCAGAATCGGAAAATCGGTGCGAACCCTGGCAGCAAGCGTTTTTTCCTGAGTAAAAGTCATTGCAGTTTAGAAATGTTCTCTAACGAACTTGGCAAGCGTATCCCGAAGCGACGGCACTGGAATTTCCTGCAGCACATCGTAAGCAAAGGCATAGGTTAACAACCTGCGGGCACTTTCGGCATTAATGCCGCGACTCTGGAGATAGAAGACTTCATCACTGTCCAACTGACTCACCGTTGCGCCATGACTACATTTCACGTTGTCTGCGGTGATTTCTAGTTGCGGCTTAGTATCGACTCTGGCTTTGGCAGACAGGAGTAGGGTGCTACTGAGCTGTCCAGCGTCGGTGAGTTGAGCCAGTTTTGGCACAAAGATCTTGCCGTTAAAGACAGCGTGGGCGCGATCGTCCACAATGCATTTATGCACCTGGCGACTGGTGCCGTGGGGCTTGGTATAGGCGATCAAGCTATGAGTATCGGCTACCTGCTCACCACCAATCATGGTCAATCCGTTGAGCGTGGTTTCTGTTTGCTCTCCGGTCTGGTAAACCTCTAGGGTGTGACGCGAAAGTTTTGCGCCATCGCTGATTGCGTTGCAGGTGTAGCGAGAGTCCCGCGCCTGAGAAACGGCGGTTTTGCCAATATGAACCGCTTCAACACTATCGCGCTGAATGCGAGTGTGGTTCACTTCGGCATTATCGGCGAGCCAGATTTCTGCTACGGAGTTGGTGAAATAGTTACCTTCGTAAAGCGCGACGTACTCCTCAACAACCGTCAGTTTACTCCCCGATTCGGCGATAACCAGTACTCTCGGATGGTTGATCGCCGGCTGTGTTGCTGTAGTGACGAACAGGATTTGAATGGGAGGCGCGATCGCCTGATTCTTCTGAACCCAGACCAGTGCGCCATCCTGCAAACTGGCAGTGTTAAGCGCTGTGAATGTTTCCTCACAGCCCTGCTGCTGTGCGAGATAGTTTGGCAAATCGCTCAGCAGTTCTGCCCCACCAGCGAGACTGGTCACAACCACTCCATCTGGTAGATCATCCACCGCAGAGAGCGCTGGGTCGTAATGTCCATCGACAAAAACTAGACGACTGCTTAACGCCTCTGGCAGGATAAACCGCTGAATGCTGTCAAATCCCAGCGTTGGAGCTTCGGTGCGGCTGGCTTGAAAGCTGACTGCCAAAAGGTCTGACAGATCTGTGAAGCGCCATTCTTCATCGCGGGTAGACGGAATGGCCAGTGCTTTGACTCTGGCAGCGGCACGATCGCGAATGACTTGCAAGAAAGACGCTGATGCGTCTAACGTCGGACGCAGACTCAACAATTGCTGAAGATAGGCGGCGCGATCGACCTTCAACTTCCCGCGGGTAGGAGCCACATCGGAAACAGTAGATTGAATCGTCATTTTGCTGCTACGGCCTCCTCTTCACGCACCCAGTCGTAGCCACGCTCTTCCAGTTCCAGCGCGAGTTCCTTGCCGCCGGTGGTGAGAATGCGTCCACCTTCCATGACGTGGACATAATCAGGGGTGATGTAGTCGAGCAGGCGCTGATAGTGGGTAATCAGGACGATCGCGTTCTCTGCATTCGCTAACTGATTCACCCCATTGGCCACAATTTTGAGCGCATCAATATCCAGACCGGAGTCGGTTTCGTCCAGAATGCCGAGCTTTGGTTCCAGCATCGCCATTTGCAGGATTTCGTTGCGCTTCTTCTCGCCACCCGAAAAGCCTTCATTCAGGCTACGGCTGAGGAACGCGGGATCCATCTTGACGATATCCAGCTTGTGCCGCACCAGATCATCAAAATCAAACGCATCCAGTTCTTCTAACCCCTGATGCTTCCGTTTGGAATTGTAGGCAACGCGCAGGAAGTCGAGATTGCTCACGCCAGGAATTTCGATCGGGTATTGGAATGCCAGAAATACACCGGATCGTGCCCGTTCTTCTGCTTCTAATTCCAGCAGATTTTTGCCCTGAAAGCTGATTTCACCACCTGTAACGGTGTAATCAGGATGTCCCGCCAGCACTTTAGAAAAAGTACTTTTCCCAGAACCGTTCGGCCCCATAATGGCGTGAACCTCACCTGCTTTGACTTCCAGATTCAGCCCTTTCAGAATCTGAACGCCATCCACTTCAGCGGTTAAGTTGTGCACCGAAAGGATAACGCTACTGCCTTCGTTAATCATTCTCGTCCTCTAAAAAATTCGCCACTAGTACTGAGTGATGGAGTTGCTAAGCATCATTAGCGCCACCAACCACTAATGACTAACAACCAACAGGTGGATCAGCCAACGCTACCTTCGAGTTTCAGGCTGAGGAGGCGATCGGCTTCGACCGCAAACTCCATCGGTAACTGATTAAACACATCCTTGCAAAAGCCGCTAATCATCATGGAGATTGCGTCTTCGGCAGAAATGCCGCGTTGACTGAAGTAAAACAGTTGGTCTTCCCCAATCTTGGAGGTAGACGCCTCATGTTCCACTTTGCCCGTATTGTTCTGTACCTGGATGTAGGGGAAGGTGTTTGCCTGGGCGTTGTCGCCAATCAGCATGGAGTCGCACTGGGAGTAATTGCGGGCTCCGTTCGCTTTCGGGCCAATCTTGACCAGACCGCGATAGCTATTCTTCGACTGGCCTGCCGAGATGCCCTTGGAAATAATCGTGCTGCGAGTATTCTTGCCGATGTGAACCATCTTGGTTCCTGTATCCGCCTGCTGATGGTGATTGGTCAGCGCAACTGAGTAAAACTCACCCACCGAATTGTCACCGACCAGGACACAGCTAGGATACTTCCAGGTGATTGCAGAACCCGTTTCAACCTGCGTCCAGGAGATCTTGGAGTTGACGCCCTGACACAGCCCACGCTTGGTCACAAAATTGTAGATGCCGCCCTTGCCGTTGGCGTCGCCAGCGTACCAGTTCTGCACGGTGGAGTATTTGATGTCAGCATTGTCCAACGCCACCAGTTCGACCACCGCTGCATGAAGCTGGTTTGTGTCGTACATAGGTGCCGTACAGCCCTCGAGGTAGCTCACAGAACTGCCTTCCTCAGCTACAATTAGCGTCCGCTCAAACTGCCCGGAATCGCCATTGTTAATGCGGAAGTAGGTTGAAAGCTCCATTGGGCACTGGGTGCCTTTGGGAATATACACGAAGGAGCCATCGCTAAAGACCGCAGAATTGAGCGCGGCGAAAAAATTGTCGCCAACGGGAACCACGCTGCCAAGATACTTCTGCACCAGTTCAGGATGCTCTTGCACCGCTTCCGAAATCGAGCAGAAGATAACGCCCTTTTCGGCCAGCTTCTCCTTAAAGGTCGTGGCGACAGAGACACTGTCAAAGATGGCGTCAACGGCAACGTTGGTCAGACGCTTTTGCTCCGAAAGGGGAATACCAAGTTTCTCAAAGGTGTCCAGAAGTTCGGGATCGACTTCTTCCAGGCTCTTTTTCTTCTGAGTAACCTTGGGTGCGGAGTAGTAGACGATATTTTGGTAGTCGATCGCTGGATACGATGCATTTTGCCAGGTCGGCTCCGTCATCTTCAACCACTGACGATACGCCTTCAGCCGAAACTCCAGCATGAAGGAGGGTTCTTCCTTCTTAGCCGAAATCAGTCGAATCACATCTTCGCTCAGCCCACGCGGAATGGTGTCGGATTCGATGTTGGTCACAAATCCGTACTTGTAAGGCTGATTGACTAAATTCTGAACGGTTGAACTCATCGGTAGTGTTCTCAGGGCTACGGTAGGGCTTGGGAAAACGTCAACATCTGGTCGGGGGAATTAACCGTGCTGCTGGCTGGTGACGGATCGAATCTCGTTGAAAGAAATGTCTTGTTGCTCGCCAGCAAAGTCATTGTCTGGCGTTAAAAACAACATGCAGTGACACTCTTTGCGTTCGCGCATGGGTACGCAGGGGCAGTTCCAATAGGCGGCTTCGACTTCAGCCTGCTTGTCCTCATAGTGTCGGCATGGACAGAGCGGTGAACCCAAATCATCTTTGTGCTTTGCTAAGCCTTCAATCACGACGGCAGTTACTCCCGGATCGACACAAAAGTAAGTGCCTGTCCGCTTGGCGTAGGTAACGGAAAACTGCCTCATTGCTTCGAGGCTTTTGTCAGTTGATTGAGCGGGTTGGTTGGATTCGGTCTGTGAGGTCATGAGGCCGCGCGACAAGAGGACAGATCGATTCTATAATTAAAACAACACAGATGTTGCTTAACTACAATTGTAAAGTACTTTAGCAACAATATTGTTGTCAAAGTCGAAAGATTACAACTTAAGGTTCACTGGCTCAGAGGTCTACTGGCTCAGGTTCATTGCGATCGAGGTTAAAAGTTGCTGTCACATTGCTCCGTTTAACGTTATGGCCGTCCACTGCTCCGGCAAGCTTTAGCTGTCAGCCTTACCGCTGGAAAGAGAATGACAACCACTCAACAACCTTCTACAAAACAGGATATTTTGCACCATTTGCTGAAGCAGGGGCAGTCAACGGCACAGGAGTTGGCTGAGCGTTTGCAGGTCAGCCCGCAAGGCATTCGACGGCACTTAAAAGACCTGGAAGCAGAGGGACTGATTGTGCACGAAATTGTGCAGTCAGGGATGGGCCGCCCAAACTATCAGTACGCGCTGAGCCAGGAGGGGCGTGATCGCTTCCCCGATCGCTACGATGATTTTGCGGTTTCGCTGCTGGGCACGTTAGCTGAAACGGTGGGTGCTGATCAGATGGGATCGATTTTGCGCAAACAATGGGAACGCAAGGCGATGGAATATCGCGATCGCATTGGTCACGGTTCCCTGAAAGAGCGGGTTGATCAACTGGTTGCGCTACGTCGTCGTGAGGGTTATATGGCAGAGTGCTACCCAATTGACGCGAATGGCGTGGCGGTTGAGCATAGCGATCGCTTCATTTTGACCGAATACAACTGCGCCATCTCCCACATTGCCGAATCATTTCCCAGCGTTTGTGGGCATGAACTGGAAATGTTTGCTGTTGCGCTCGATTGCCATGTGGAACGCACTCATTGGCTGGTCAATGGTGAGCATCGCTGTGGCTATTTGATTCAGCCAAAGTAGCGGGGTGCTGTAGTCTCATCCCAGGCAATCTGACTAACGCGATCGATTGTGTGCAGTAATAATTGCTGACCGTCGATCGGTGCTACTGCGGCTGTAGGTTGACTGAAATCAGTAGCGAGGGAAACGTTCCGGTCTGCAATCGCACTCAAGCACTCACCGTCACTCGTTCTGGATGTTGCCCACGTGGGATCTCATACGTCCAGAAGTCAGACGCCATCTCGGTGTTGGGGAAAATGGCACGGGCTTCGGCCAGCAAATCTCTGAGTTCGATCGTGTTTCCAGGCGCATAGCGCGGGCTGAAATGGGTCATGATGAGCTGTCTTACCTGGGCGGCCAGTGCTACCTGGGCAGCCATTGTTGACGTTGAGTGTAGCCGCTGATAGGCCATGTCGGCATCCTGATGGGCAAAAGTGGCTTCGTGAATCAGCACGTCGGCATCCTGCGCCAGATCGATCGCGGTCTCACAAAATACGGTATCGGTACAGTAGGCCAGCTTTCGACCAATTTCAATTGGCCCGCATAGATCAGCGCCGTTAACGCGTCGTCCATCCGGTAGGGTGATGACCTCACCGCGTTTTAACCGGCCATACAGTGGCCCTGCGGGTATTCCCAGCGCTGTGGCGCGTTTGACATCAAAATGGCCCGGGCGATCCTTTTCCGTAACCCGGTAGCCAAAAGCTGGTACGCGATGCTTGAGCAGCCCGCAACTGACGGTAAATTCGTCGTCTTCGTAGATCACACCGGGTCGCACCGTATGGACTTTGATCGGGTATGAAAAATGGGTCTGTGAGTACCGCCGACAGGCTTTGAGGTACTCGTCCAAATCCGGTGGCCCATAGATATCAATGCGCTGAACGTTGCCTGCCAGACCGCAGCTTGCCAGCAGTCCCATCAAGCCGAAGATGTGATCCCCATGCATGTGGGTCACAAAAATGCGGGTTAACTGACTACTCTTAATGTCGCTGCGTAAAAGCTGGTGCTGGGTTCCTTCGCCACAGTCAAACAACCAAAATTCAGCTCGTTGCGGTAAGCGCAACGCTACGCCAGACACGTTACGCGATCGCGTGGGCACACCGGAACTGGTTCCAAGAAATGTAATCTGCAAAACGGCAGCCTAATCGAGTTTCCTTCCTGAAACTATACTGGCACAGGCGAAGGAAATAGGAGCTTGACAATATCGGCCAATCGGTGAAGATGATTTAGAAAACTTTACGAATATCCCGCAACACAAGATGCAATGCCTGGTGGTTCAACGACGGGATTTTGATCACACATCTGGTGTCACTGGGGAACATTTGCCGAGCAATGGCTGACTCTATCTAAAGCAAATTGACTTATATTAAGCGACGTTGACAATAATCCGGGTTCAATAGTCTCAGTCCTATTAAGCGATTGCACCGACGCCTTTGAGTGCTCTAACCTGTGAGGAGATTTCTGAAAATGACATTGGAACGCTTTCCCTTTTTGCTGTCTCAGTTCAAGCTGTTTACACGGCAAAACGGACGTCACTGGTGGTTTGGCCTGTTAATTTGGCTTGCAGCATTCTCTGTTGTCGAAAGCGCGGCTAGTCGCCCTGCTCAAGCCGCACTGGAGTTACGGGTGGCGATCGAAGATGGCGTGAGCCAGGTTGCGGTTGGTAGCTCGACGAAGGCCCTGGTGCGCGATAGCAGTGGTCGAACGCTCGGTGAGATCGCGCCGATGAATGCGTTTTTGGCGCAGCCAAAGCAAGGGTTGGTCAACCTGGATCACTGGCAGTCTGGACAAATTTGGGTGGAGCCAACCGATGGAGGATACGTGTATATCGGCGATCGCTGGTATCGCGGGCGTACCCTCGTCGTCCCCAGCAAGAAGGGGCTGACGGCGGTTAACTATGTCGATTTGGAACAGTATCTCTACAGTGTTCTGGGTGGGGAAATGAACGGTAATTGGCCCCAGGAAGCGCTTAAAGCCCAGGCGGTTGCGGCCCGTTCCTATGCTCTGTATGAGCGCCAGCGGGCTGGAAATGGAATTTACGATCTCGGTGATACACCAGCCTGGCAGGTTTATCGTGGGATCAGAGATGAGTCTACGGGAACCCAGGCTGCTGTGAATGCGACGACGGGCCAGGTTCTGATCTACGGCAATCAGATTATTGAAGCAGTGTTTCACTCGTCTGCCGGTGGCTGCACTGAAAATGTGGAAGATGTGTGGACGCAACCGCTGCCGTACCTGCGATCGGTACGCGAAGGTTTTGCCGAAGTCTCACCCGTCGCCCAATGGGCCGAAACGTTTTCTCGCCGTGAACTGAGTAAGCGGATTACAGGGGTAGGCAACATTGTGTCGCTTCAGCCCGAGAAGGTGACTCAGTGTGGCCGGATCGTGGCCATGCGTGTCGATGGCGATCGCGGATCGCGGACGATCAGCGGGGAAGCGTTGCGATCAGCGTTGAATTTAAAGAGCACTCTGTTTACCGTGGTCAGCAATCCAGCATCCGATTTGAGCAAGACCAAAGCACAGTCGGCTCCGACCGAGTTTCAGGTCGTTGGACGGGGATTTGGGCATGGATTGGGCATGAGCCAGTGGGGTGCTTACAATTTGGCGCAGGGCGGCATCAACTATCAGCAAATCTTGCAGTACTACTACAAGAACACAACCCTGGCCAGGATTCAGGTCAGGTAGATTGCTGGACAAGGGTGTTGGACAGTAGACTTGAGACTTCAGCCTAAAACGATTGGGATCGCCATTAAGCTGGCTGTAGCGGTTGCCGTCTCAGTTTGTGGTTCGACAAATCCTTTGACTTGAGTACAGTTGCTTTCATGTGAGAGTTTACGAGCTGTGGACGTTCAACATCGCCCCGAGTTGGAGTTAATTGTGCAGCAGATTGGCGAGGCGATTCTGGTCACAACAGAAACGGTCGATCATCTGTCAAAACAAATGGATGCATTAGCAACTCAGGTGCAGCAACAGGGGTATCAAATCTTTGCGTTGAGTGATGCTGTTCAAACGCTTACTGAGGCCCAGCGTGAATCGCTACAGCGGCTCGATCGCCTGACCAGCCTTCTGGAACGTCTTGTAACGGCTGTTGAGCCGACAGATGATCCACCCATGCCTGACTAGCGATCGACCACTCGTTACCATTGTCTGTACGAGTGCCAGTAGGGGCGTCCCTTCCAAAATACCCCAACCGCGATCAGCACGAGTTCAACCATGCTGGCCCCGATCGCGCTAAAAACGATCCCTCTTTCTACTAGCCGCACCAGCACCAAACACAGCACCAGTGCCCACAGACTGCTGGTGTTGATGCTAACGCGATCAATGCGCTCAAATCCATAAACGGCCAGTGCTCCCAGACCAACGGGGATGCCAAGCCCAATTATGAGCGCAAACAGCGGTGACAGCAAAATGGGCAAAAATTTCGCTAAAGTTGGCACCTGTTCGCGGTAGTGGAGTGCTGATTGCAGCAACAGGTCAACGGGAAGTGCCAGCACCAGCACGGCGAGTGCTGCGGCTGAGAACAGCGATCGCCAGGGCAAAAACTTTAATCGATCGAGGGGTTTTCTCATTGGCGTTGTTGGTTTCTCACCTCTACAATGCGAACTCTGCGCTGATAGCCGTAGCCATATTCAGGATGGCGACGAATCAGCAAGCTTACCCAGAATCGACTATCCAGAGACTGGCTATGTCCTGAGTTTGCTGACCAACGCTATAAGTTAGATCCGTCAACATCGCTTACCCAATGACAGGTGGTGCAATGCTACGCGCGAAAGCGCTGATGACGTGCCCCGATTCTACTCCATGCTATTCGCTATCCAACGAGGTGTCCTGTAGATCATGCCGCATCCCCTGGAGAGTTTGCTGCTGGACGCGGCGTGAAACACGACGATACTTTTTGGGTTCCAGCTTTGGTTCGTACTGTGCCTGTCCATCGCGATCGCCCTTCCGTTTGAGCGTTGATTCGCGATCGCCAAGTTTATTGAGGGCTTCCTGCCGCGCGATCGCCTCCTCCAGAAAACTTAAATAGTGCTCGTACCGTTCCCAGTCGCCACGAACGACGCAATTGGGTTCATCTTTGTGCAAACAATCACTAAACTGACAGTGAGCAACCGCCAATCGGCATCGGGCTTCTGGAAAGTAATTCGCCAGTGCTTCTGGAGCACAGTCAAGGTCGGGTTGGTTAAATCCAGGCGTGTCTGCCAGCAATCCGCCTTGAGGCAGCTTAAATAGCTCGACGTGACGGGTTGTATGGCGGCCACGGCCAAGTTTGCCCGAAACGTCTGCTACCCGCAGATCAGAGTGTGGGATGAGGTAGTTAATCAAGCTGGATTTGCCGACTCCAGATGGCCCAGACACAATCGTCGTTCGATCGCGCAACTGGGACTCTAAATTGTCCAGGCCGAGCGATTTGTGGACACTGACTAGCAGCGGTGTATATCCCCACTGTTGCAGTCGTTCCCCCCAGTGGGCACACTCAGTGGCTGTGGCAAGGTCGCTTTTATTCAAGCACAGACAAACCTTTAATCCTGTAGACTCGGCTTTGACCAAAAATCGGCTGAGTTGGTGCGGATCCAACGCGGGATCAACGATCGCAAACACCAGCAGCAATTGATCTGCGTTCGCGACGGGTGGACGATCCAGTTCTGCTTGCCTTGGCAACACCTGCGCAATTGCGCCTCGCCCGCCGGCCCAGTCTGGTTCCTCAATCTCAACCCGATCGCCCACCATCACTCGCTGACCAATCTTTTTCAGCCGCGATCGGCGAGTACAGAGCAGCTTCAGCGGAACGGTTAACGGGAGCTCTTCAATGTCAGAGGGCGTTTGGGGGATAGCCCCGTGTTCCAGTGTTTCAATGTCTGGATTCAACGTTGACGATTGAGCGATCGTGTCTAGTTGCACCAGGTAATAGTTTGCCTGCGCTGCAAGTACAGTACCCAAAAGCGGTTTCGCTGGTTCCCAATCTTGCCCTACCGGAGCCATAGTTTGAGTCTTGAGACACGATCTCGCTCAGAACTTACGCCGTACTCATCCTGTGGTGACAGACGGAACGGCGATCGCCGTGATTGTTCGGTGGCAGCAGTCACCATTGCCCCTTTTCCTGGTAACTTCTTTTCATTTGTCTGTTGGCCGCCGAACTTGAATCGCAAAATAGTCTGAGCGATCTTCAATCTGCTCAATGCCGTAGCCTTCCATTTTCAGACTATCGGGAACCTGCTCCAGTGGCTCGCCGGGATCAAGCCAGACTTCCAGCAAGGAACCTGGTGGAAGCTGTTCTAGACGCAGCTTGGTGCGGACAAAGTTGATGGGGCAAGGCGTTCCTCGCAAATCAAGCTGGGCATCGGGGATGACAGAACGTGCCTGCGATTGACTCATGAGCCAAACACCTTACCGAAGAACCCCTCAATCCCGCTTTTGCCAATGCGATCGCCGCGCAGCTTTGCCAGTTTCTCTAGTAGCTCTCGCTCTTCAAGCGAAATCTTCGTGGGAATGTCGATCGAGATAGTCACCAGGTGATCCCCACGGCTGACCGGATTCCCCAGCTTTGGCACACCTTTGCCTTCCAGCGTCAGGACGCGACCTGATTGTGTACCCGGTGGAATCAGCAGTTCCTGCGGCTCGTTATCGACCGTGTTGACCTCTACTCGAGAACCGAGAATTGCCTGCACGTAGCTGATCTTAAGCTCTGAAAGAACATTAATCCCTTCCCGCCGAAATTCTGGATCTTCACTGACGAAGAGGTAAACGTAGAGGTCGCCAGCTGGCCCCCCCCGCTGGCCCGCATCACCTGCATCCGAAACCCGCAGGCGCGTGCCATTGTCTACCCCTGCTGGAATATTGATCTTCAGCTTCTTTGTTTCCTGCCGCTGCCCGTTGCCGCCACAGACATCACACTTATCCTCAATTACCTGTCCACTCCCACTACAGGTTGGACAGACTGAAACTTGCGTAAAACTCCCAAACGGAGTCCGTGTGGCACGGCGTACCTGTCCTGCACCATTGCAGGTCGAACATGTCCGGGGACGGGTGCCTGGCTTTGCCCCTGAACCACTGCACGTCGTGCAGGTTTCCAGATGGTTAATGCGAATTTCGCGCTCACCACCAAAAATGGCTTCACGGAACTCAAGCTTCAGGTCCAGGCGTAAGTCATCGCCTCGTACAGGGCCACTGCGTCGTCGTCCCGCTTGACCGGGCGCACCACCGCCCGCAAACCCGCTAAAGAAGCTCTCAAAGATATCGGCAAACCCACCCATGTCGCCAAAGTCTTGAAAACCACCGGCCCCAGCGGCCGAATTGACACCAGCCTCACCAAATTGGTTATAACGGGCGCGGGTTTCTGGTTCCGAGAGAACTTCGTAGGCGCGGTTAATTTCTTTAAAGCGCTCTTCGGCTCCCTCTTCTTTGTTGACATCGGGATGGTACTTTCGGGCTAATCGGCGGTATGCACGCTTTATCTCCTCTTTGTCGGCGTCACGAGCAACACCGAGGATTTCATAATAGTCACGAGCCATAGAATGCTGTTTCGAGGGGTAAAGGGGTTTATAGAGCTGGGGGCCTGCGTTCTGGGTCTGGAGGTTTGGCTTAGGACAATCTACCCATTACCGATACCCTCTACCGACCACTCCTATACCTTAACTAATCTACAGCCTCGTAATCTGCTGTCACTGTCGCGTCATTCTCAAAGCTGTAGTCTTCAGCCGGATCAAATGCTCCATTTGCTGGACTGAATTGGGTTGTGGCGGCATCATCAGGAACTTCGCTGGCACGCTGGTAGACTGCTGTACCGATCGCAAGCAGTGTTTCTTGCAACGCATCCAGCCGCTGCCTAAATGCTTCTACTGTAATGGCAGAATCCGCGATCGCGGCTTTCAGCTCTGCCACCTTGTTTTGGGCCTGCGCTTTGAGATCATCGCCAATAAATTCACCATGATCCCGCAAGGTTGTCTCATAGCTATAGAACAGCCCATCGGCCTGATTCTTTAGCTCCACAAGCTTCTTACGCCGACTGTCTTCTTCCGCAAAGATTTCAGCAGCCTGCCGCATCGATTCAATTTCGCTGGCGCTCAACCCACCGGTATTGGTGATCGAGATGCTTTGCACGCGCCCTGTGCCCTTATCACGGGCTGAGACATTTAGAATGCCGTTGGCATCGATGTCAAACGATACTTCAATTTGAGGGACACCACGAGGTGCGGGTGGGATGCCGTTAAGCTGAAACTTGCCCAGGCTCTTGTTGTCCTTCGCCATCGCCCGCTCACCCTGGAGGGCGTGGATCTCAACCGACGTTTGCCCATCGGTAGCGGTTGAGAAGACCTGCGTTTTACTGGTGGGAATTGTGGTGTTACGTTCAATGATCTTGGTGAATACTTCCCCGAGCGTTTCAATTCCCAGCGAAAGGGGCGTCACGTCTAGCAGAAGCAGGTCTTTGACTTCACCACCCAGGACGCCACCCTGGATGGCGGCACCCAACGCAACTGCCTCGTCAGGATTAACTGAGCGATCGGGCGCTTTGTTGTTGAAGTATTTACGGATGGCATTCTGCACGGATGGAATGCGGGTAGACCCTCCCACCAACAAAATACGATCAATGTCTTCAACCGTCAGATCAGCATCCTTGAGCGCCTGCTCGGTTGGTTTGATGGTGCCTTCAACCAAATGAGCGACCAGTTCTTCAAACGTGGAGCGGTTTAGCTCCATCTCCAGATGCTTTGGCCCAGTTTCATCAGCGGTGATGAAGGGTAAATTGATCGGCGTAGCAAGAGTGCCAGAGAGCTCGATTTTGGCTTTTTCAGCCGCCTCTCGCAAGCGCTGGAGGGCCATTTTGTCGATCGAGAGATCAATGCCTTCCTGCTCTTTAAAGCTGGAAATCATCCAGCGCACAATGCAGTCGTCAAAGTCATCGCCCCCCAAGTGGTTGTTGCCTGAAGTCGCCTTCACTTCAAATACACCATCACCCATCTGGAGAATTGACACATCGAAGGTGCCGCCACCCAGGTCGAACACCAGAATGCACTGGTCTTGCTCCTGTTTGTCCATCCCATAAGCGAGTGCTGCGGCTGTCGGCTCGTTAATAATCCGCAACACTTCTAGCCCAGCAATGGTGCCTGCATCTTTAGTTGCTTGCCGTTGAGCATCGCTAAAGTAAGCGGGCACTGTAATGACTGCTTGCTGTACAGGCTCACCCAGATAATTCTCGGCATCCTGCTTCAGCTTTTGCAGCACCATTGCAGAGACTTCTTGCGGCGTAAAGTTGCGACCGCGAATTTGAACATCAACGGTGTCGTCTTTACCTCTGACACAGGTGTATGGGACACGCGAACGCTCCATTTCGGTATCGTCCCAGCGGCGACCAATAAACCGTTTGATGCTAAACACTGTATTTTCAGCGTTTGTTACGGCTTGGCGCTTGGCCAGCTGACCAACGAGGCGATCGCCAACCTTGCCAAAGCCGACCATGCTTGGGGTAGTCCGTCCTCCTTCTGAGTTGGAGATGACAATCGGTTGACCGCCCTCAAGAACAGCAACGCAGCTATTTGTCGTGCCCAGGTCGATGCCAATGACTTTTCCCATAGCAAATAGCGGTAAAGATACGTGAAGTGAATGTTGATGTTAGGAGTTAGTGAAATGCATCAATCAAAATGTCTCAAAAACACCATGCAATTCAGTCATCCTAATCCCAAATATTCCCAAATTGAATTTGGAATTGAACGCATCAGACAAAATTAGTTTTCTGCACCGCTTTGATCAGTCTCCTCCGAGGTTATCACGGGCTCTGGGGCAGCAGCAACTTTTACAAGGGCATGGCGAAGAACACGTTCGCCCAAAACATATCCACGCACCAATTCCTCCATCACAGTGCCCTCTGGATATTCATCCGTCGGTTGGCGCATGACGGCCTCGTGGAGATTCGGGTCAAATTCTTTACCTTCAGAACGCATTGGAGCAACCCCGATGCGCTTGAGGCACTCAACTAGCTGTTTGTACACACTTTGATAACTCTTGTGGATCGTTGTTTCTTGATCCGTCTGTGGTTTAATTTGCGATCGTGCGCGCTCAAAGTTGTCAACAACAGGCAGCAATTCATTAATGGTTGAGCATTTCACCTGCAGCTCAAGTTCATCTCGCTCACGTTGGGTGCGCTTCCGGTAATTGTCAAAATCAGCCGCAATGCGTACGTACTGACTGGTTCGTTCTTCTAGTTGGGATTTCAGAAGCTTAATTTCATTATCTTTTTCTGCCAGTGCCGCGGCGTCACTCGCTGATACGGCCTCGCTAGCTACCTCAGCCGGGATCGCTTCGGCTGCAGTAACCGGACTGTCACCGTCAATCAATTCAGCAGCAGGTGCCTGGTCGCTCACTGCGTTCCCGGGCAGTGTCTCTTCGGCGACATCGTTTGTGCTCACAGAAACGTCCGTTGCATCAGGCGTTGAACCGTGAACCGTTTCTTGCTGATGCTGGTTTTCTTCGTCAATCATTGCTATTTCGTCCCAATCCTCAAGATGCTTGGTTGGCTAACAAATTTATCCTATACGCTTTGAGAATGAAGCGACCGTAAGAATCAACTTGAATTGTTGCTGACTCATGGCAACGGCAGCGCTTTGGTGCTTGTACTCCACCTCATCTCAAAGCGGGTTAGAACTTGCCGTAAATATGCGTGGAGTCGTTTATCGCAGGGATTGAGCATCGCAACTCGGCTAGACGCGATCCTCTAATCATAACGAAGTTAGCCCAATCGTCTGACGAATCGGGTAACAGGGGCTATTATCTTGAGGAGTTGATGTTGTGTTGACACACTTCAACGGCTTGCCAGTTTGACCACCACCAGGGTCCCTGGGCTTTTGCTTGCGAGGATTGCTCTCAAAGCAGGCTCGATCATGGGGCGATCGTGCTGGTTAAGCTGAAATCGACTGGTGCATCTTACAGCTACGGTGGCCACAGCTACTACATCGGGAATCTACTTGACCTTTGGCGCGTTCAAAATCGACTTCAAAATTTAAGACTGGCTTGTGTCACTAGAGACGATACTGGAGAACTTTTATCTCCGGCTAGGCCGCTCTGTCGCACCCTTTTCGGGTCAGTCACGGATGTGGTGCTTCGTCGTCGAGTGGAACCTCAATGCTAGGCTTTTGACAAATGGTTTTGCTATGGCGGCATTTTCAACCTGACTTCGCTGCCACCGAGCGATGGCTCGATTCAGAAACAGCAGAAACTAAATCTCGTATCGATCGCGTCAGGCAATTAAATTAAAATACAAATAGAGAAAATTGACGATCGTGATTGGCGATTCTTTGTAGAGTTTTTGGGCATATTCTAGTTAAACCAGGAGATCTCCTCATTCAGCTATGACTAACTCCTCTTCCCAGCGTCGTGCGCTCGTCGTTCAGAATAACTTCTCCCCCTTTGGCAACAAGCTGGTTCAGTCTGGCTATGTCAACAATGACCAGATGCAGCAAGCACTCATTGAGAGTCGCAAATCAGGCAGGGCGCTCACCGATGTGCTGGAGTCCATTACCGGCCAACAGTTGCCTCCCGATTTACTGCGCCAGTATAAGAAGCAGCAGCTGTTTGAGCTTAAGATTCTTTACGGGGTAGAATCGCTGGATCCGGAGATTAGTCAGATCGCGACGACGCAGGTGAGTGAGTTGATCGACACCTTAATCCCGATCGACCTTTGCCGCCGCTACAATCTGGTGCCCCTGTCCCGGAGCGATGGTCAACCGCCCTTTGTGCTGATTGCCATGGTTGACCCAGACAACCTCCAGGCACAAGACGACTTAAACCGTCAGCTGCGTCCACAGGGGTTGGCTTTGCAGCGGTTGGTGATTACCGTAGAAGACTACCGCCGCTTGATCAATCAGTACCTTGATGAGAAAGAGAAGCGCGAGAAGCAGCTTGAGGATCAGTCAAAGGTTGATGTCAACAAAGACCTGGAAGGTTTAGGCTACCTGGATTTGCAGGACGCGCCTGATGAGGATGACGCCAATCTCGATGTCTCTGATGCCGAGGCCGCTCCTGTGATTGCCCTGGTTAACAAGATTATGATTAAGGCGCTTCAGGAAGGGGTGTCCGACATCCATATCGAGCCACAAGAGGAATTTCTCCGCGTGCGTTTCCGGAAAGACGGGGTCTTGCGGGAGCCATTTCCCGATCCGTTTCCGAAGAAAATCATCCCGGCAGTCACCGCTCGCTTCAAGATCATCGCTCAGTTGGACATTGCTGAGCGTCGTGCGCCTCAGGACGGTCGGATTCGTCGGATCTATGACGGTCGTAAAGTGGATTTTCGGGTCAACACGCTGCCCAGTCGCTATGGTGAGAAAGTAGTGCTGCGGATTTTGGATAACTCTGCGACTCAGCTGGGTTTGGATAAGCTGATTGCCGATCCAGAATC
>JAJPKC010000471.1 GCA_021323955.1 Oscillatoriales cyanobacterium Centralia_MAG_596
TCCTGTGCCATCCAGTCAGTTGTAGCGGTTCCTTCGTGAACCTCACCAATCTTATGAACCACACCGGAGTAGAACAAAATACGTTCAGTCGTTGTGGTTTTGCCAGCATCAATATGAGCGGCGATCCCAATATTGCGAACTCGTTCAAGCGGGACGGTACGTGGCACAACTACCTCCTTAGTCTCTGTCGCAGTCGTTACAAGGAACTGCTTCTGTTAAGATTTTATACTTTTTCGGATTGAGTTGCGGGCGGATTCCCGTACAGCTCAGGACTAGTAGCGGTAGTGAGCAAACGCTTTGTTCGCTTCAGCCATTCGATGCGTTTCCTCACGCTTACGGATCGCACTTCCTGTTTCGTTAGCAGCATCCATTAACTCGTTCGCCAGTTTGCTCGCCATGGAACGTCCTGGACGCTGACGCGAATATTGAATCAGCCACCGCAGCGCTAACGCAGTGCCGCGATCAGAGCGAACTTCCATCGGCACCTGATAAGTAGCACCACCGACTCGACGTGCCTTGACCTCAACCAGAGGGGTCGCATTCTTCACCGCTCGCTCGAACACTTCAATCGGATCTGCACCTGTGCGCTGCGCGATCGTTTCAAACGCATCATAAACAATATGGGAAGCCAGTGACTTTTTCCCGTGATGCATGATCCGCCGCACCATCATACTCACCAGACGCGAGTTGTGGACGGGATCGGGCGGAACAGAGCGTTTTTGGATAGCAGTACGGCGGGACATAGTAATCCTTAGATAGAAACGAGAAGAATGGGGATCAGAAGCGTGAACGAGCTTTCAAAGCGGTGCTGGACTAATCTTAGTCCAGCACAAAATAACTTTTGGGCAGTTTCAACCCAATCGAGCAGCGATAAAGTTTGACCCAGCGATCGCGAAGCCCTGACGCTAGGATAACAAACACCCGCCACCGAAACTGCGTCTATCAGCAGCAACCTTATTTCTTCGGCAATTTTGCGCCGTATTTGGAGCGACCCTGCTTACGATCTTTCACACCAGCAGTGTCCAACGTGCCGCGAATAATGTGATAACGCACACCCGGCAAATCTTTTACACGCCCGCCGCGGATCATCACGACAGAGTGTTCTTGCAGGTTATGACCGATACCCGGAATGTAAGCCGTGACCTCGTAGCCGGATGTCAATCGAACCCTTGCCACCTTACGAAGCGCTGAGTTTGGCTTTTTGGGCGTCGTCGTATAGACTCTGGTGCAGACGCCACGACGCTGAGGGCAACTCTTTAGAGCGGGCGACTTAGTTTTCTTCTGCGTCTTTTGACGTTCTGTGCGAATGAGTTGCTGAATAGTGGGCATGATGCAAGACGTGTGCGATTCCGTTTAGGCTGACTTTTTACAAACTCTAACCATACCAATATAACCCGACTTGTGTCAACAAGCGTTTCAGCATCCAGACGGGCGTTCAAACTGTATCACTCTGACACCGATCAACAGTCCCGTTAGTTTCCCCTGCATTCCTTGACGATGTCATCAGTCACCGAAAACGAATTGCCGCATCCACACGTTTGGATCGCGTTAGGGTTGTGAAACCGAAATCCACCGCCCATCAGATCTTCTGAATAATCCAGTACCAGCCCTTCCAGAATCGGCACGCTGCTGGAATCAACAACAACTTGAATACCGTTGCAATCGTAGACCTGATCATGAGGTTGAACGGCGGTATCGAACGACATGGCATAAGCCATGGTGAGACAGGCACTCGGCTGAACATCGAGACGAAACAGAAGTTGAGGGTTGTTTCGTCTCGCTTTCAGCCGTGAAACTTCACTGATGGCGGCTTGGCTAAGGTGAATCATCCTGGAGTACTAGAAAGGCTAACCTGAGTTGATCCTACAGCAAGGTGAAGCGATAACTCTGTGGCAGTGGATTGCTCTGAGGCTAGAGTTTCAAGATGTTGACCAGGGTGCGGCACCTGCGATCGCCGCCCAACAGGACTCAGTCATTTACTGAGCGCGAGCGTAGTCATCCTGGAAGCGCACAATGTCGTCCTCGCCAAGGTACTCGCCATTTTGCACTTCGATTAAGACCAGCGGGATGACACCAGGATTTTCCAACCGATGGGGCGTGCATTGGGGGACGTAGGTTGATTGATTGCTGCTGAGAACATGCTCCTGTTCCCCACAAACGACTTTTGCTGTCCCTGAAACCACAATCCAATGTTCGCTGCGGTGGTGATGCATCTGCAAACTCAGGCGATGACCGGGCTTGACCTCAATTCGCTTGATCTTGTAGCCTCGACCTTCTTCTAGAATGGTGAAAGCGCCCCAAGGTCTTAACTCCGTTGACGCAAGGGAACTTTGACCGACAGAAAGCGGCAATGCAAGGGATGATGTCTGAAGTTCTTGAGATTGAGCCATAATTATTATCTCCTGAAGGACTATTCTACCGGGAACTTCTGGTGTTCGAAACATTCTCAGGCAAGGCCAGAACCTTTGTCTGGACGGGTAGTACCTACAGCAAAGTGGTGAAAGGGCGGATCACCACAGCCGAAGCTCACCTTAACAAATTCCTACAGGCCTTCATCAGTCCTGCTGCCCAACCTTACGGAATTTATACACACTTTTCATGCCGATAGACTCGTCTTTAATGTAGCTTCACCCGCAACGCATGGGAGTCAGGACAAGTCATCGATCCGGTTGAATGAACACGCCGATGCCATCATGCACCCTGGCAGCCGTACGGGGCGATCGATCAAGTAGTTGACCACCCAGGTATAACGTCGTTGAACTCCCCCCATCGAGATTGAGCGCATCAACAGCACCGAGCTGTTGCAGAATTTGGGCAATATCAGTGAGGGTAGCGCCGTTGCCATTGAGGTCAGTGTGAACGGCGACAATGAGGAGGCTCCCATCTACAGTCTGCCCAATAGCGCTGCGATTGGCCTGCTCGATCGCAAACGCACTGCTAAATTTTTCAATCTGAGGGTTCAACACAATTTGGCGATTTTGCAACAGGAGCGGCCCCGCCGCAATGATTTGCTGAAAGCGACTGAATGCGGCAGGTATAGTCGCCGTTTCGAGTCGCAAAACTGTCCCGACCGTCAGCATGGAGGCTGCGGTTGAGTTGGATCGCAGCACCAAGAGGTAGCCATTCGGTGGGATCGAGGCA
>JAJPKC010000369.1 GCA_021323955.1 Oscillatoriales cyanobacterium Centralia_MAG_596
GATGGTCGCTTGGTTGCAAGGTGTCCCTCATGCCAAAACACGGGTTTCTCGCTTCGCCGCACTTGCACCTGAGCCAGATTACGTGTAGCACATTCGCCAACAGCATCTGTAACCGTTCTCAACTGAATCGACATGGAAACCCAAGTCAAGGCAGTCAACGGTAGCGGTATATTTGTTGTCAGCAAACGTTCACCATTACCTTTGATCACTGTATTACCGTCATTATCGTCGCCGAATTACTCCTTGAACCAGCGCGCACTCTTCTGCAAGCTCACAGTGAAGGTAAGCCGTCTGCGAGGTGTGAGTCGAACCAAGGCGTTGGGTATAGCACCATCGGAAAATTATTGCCATACATTACCCAAGGGCAACTGATTCCGATTGGCAGCTAAAAGCCATTGGACTGACGAGATTGAGGCCGGTGAGTTTTGGTCAGACCGTCGTGTCTATCCAATCAGTTTCAATCATTTCAACTAGATTTGGCGTCATTCGAGGTTCCGCACGACAGTAGCTCAACGAATAGGTTTGGCCCCTTAGTCTTGCTCGTGGAGTGATCTGGTTGCTTATTCCACGCTTTTCTGAGACACCACCGATGCTTGTCCAGGCATACTCTTGAGCTGTGAGTATAACCGATTGTTTCGACTCACAATTTATCGTTTCGAATCATAACGTTGATTATATTTCTCATCGAGTATATTTCTCATCGATTATTCCAGTAATTACACCTGTGCTATTGGTTTGCTATACCCGCAGTCCCTCGAAAAAATTGACATCACACACCTCGCCAGGAAAATACTATGAGCAGCGAAATCGGTTGCCCGTTTACGGGTGGCGGTCAAAAACTTAAGGCTCGCCATGTGCCATCGAACCGAGACTGGTGGCCGAATTATTTGAATCTGAGCATCCTCCACCAGCACTCACCCCAGGTCAATCCCATGGGTGAAGCATTCAACTACGCGGAGGCGTTCAAGAGTCTCGACTTAGGTGCCGTGCGGCGAGATATCTTCGACCTGATGACCACGTCTCAGGACTGGTGGCCGGCTGACTACGGCCACTATGGGCCACTCTTCATTCGGATGGCGTGGCACAGCGCAGGCACGTACCGAATTGGCGACGGTCGTGGCGGTGCAGGTTCGGGTAGCCAACGGTTTGAGCCACTCAACAGTTGGCCCGACAACGCCAACCTTGACAAGGCACGCATGTTGCTCTGGCCCATCAAGCAGAAATATGGCCAGAAGCTCTCCTGGGCCGACCTTATGGTCTTTGCTGGTAACTGCGCGCTCGAATCGATGGGCTTCAAGACGATCGGCTTTGCTGGTGGGCGGGTAGACGTCTGGGAACCAGAGGAAGACATCTACTGGGGCTCTGAGAAAGTCTGGCTCGGTGACGAGCGTTATAGTGGCGATCGCGTACTCATGAATCCCCTCGCTGCAGTTCAAATGGGTCTGATCTATGTGAACCCGGAGGGGCCGAACGGTCAGCCTGATCCGGTTGGCTCAGGGCGCGATATTCGCGAAACCTTTGGTCGGATGGCAATGAACGATGAAGAAACGGTCGCGCTCGTTGCTGGTGGACATACCTTTGGCAAATGTCATGGGGCAAGTGAAGCGACGCACGTTGGTCATGAGCCGGGGGGAGCCAGTATTGTAGAGCAGGGCCTCGGCTGGAAGAGCACCTTCAATACGGGGGTTGGTGTCGATGCGATCACCAGCGGGATTGAAGGTGCATGGACACCCACGCCGACGCAGTGGGACAACAGTTATCTCGAAACCCTATTCAAATATGACTGGGAGCTGGTGAAAAGTCCTGCAGGTGCACATCAGTGGGCACCGAAAAATGGTGCGGGCGCAGGTACGGTGCCCGACGCGCACGATCCGTCAAAACGCCATGCGCCCATGATGACTACGGCAGACATGGCTATGAGGCTAGACCCCATCTACGAGCCGATTTCGCGGCATTACTACGAACATCCAGATGAGTTTGCCGATGCGTTCGCCCGCGCGTGGTTCAAGCTGACCCATCGCGATATGGGACCGCGATCGCGCTATCTCGGTTCCGAAGTTCCGGAAGAAGAGTTTTTGTGGCAAGATCCCGTCCCCGCAGTCGATTATCAATTGATTGATGAGCAAGATACCGCCGCGCTCAAAGCCAAGATCCTCGCATCGGGACTGTCTGTTTCCCAACTGGTTTCGACCGCTTGGGCGTCGGCAGTTACCTTCCGCTGCTCTGATATGCGCGGTGGCGCAAACGGGGCGCGCATCCGGCTTGCGCCACAGAAGGACTGGGCCGTCAACCAGCCGGCCCAACTGGCAACGGTGTTGCAAACCCTGGAAGGAATCCAACAGGAGTTCAACCGCTCGCAGACTGGCGGGAAACAGGTTTCGATCGCCGACTTGATCGTTCTGGGCGGCTGTGTGGGCATTGAACAAGCGGCGAAAAATGCGGGTCACGACGTGACGGTTCCCTTCCAAGCGGGACGCACGGATGCGTTGCAGGAGAAAACGGATGTTGAGTCCTTCGCCGTGCTGGAGCCGACAGTTGACGGATTCCGTAACTACACCAGCGGCAAACACAGCGAATCGCTCGAAGAATTGCTGGTCGATCGGTCGCAGTTGCTCAGCCTGTCAGCCCCCCAGATGACGGTTCTCTTGGGCGGCTTGCGCGTCCTGGGTGCAAACGTTGGAGAGTCTAAACACGGTGTCTTCACCCATCGGCCAGAGACGTTGACCAATGACTTCTTCGTAAACCTGCTCGACCTGGGCACAACCTGGAAGGCAATCGCGGAAGATGAGTATGAGTTCGAGGGGCGCGATCGCAAAACGGGGGATCTCAAGTGGACGGCGACCCGCGTTGATCTCATCTTCGGTTCAAACTCTCAGCTCCGTGCCCTGGCGGAAGTTTACGGCAGTGTGGACTCGCAGCGGAAATTTGTGCATGACTTTGTGGCGGCGTGGGACAAGGTGATGAACCTCGATCGCTTTGACCTCGCCTAGTCTCCAGAGGAAAGAGATTCAAGGAGGGAAGTGTAGTTTCAACTGGCGGTGGGAGGGCTGTTCAACTCCAAGCTTTTGAGCATAAAGGTGAGCAGTGCTCCCACTGCCTGCAATAGAGAGTACAAAGTATAAAAGTTCTGCGAGTGGTCAATGGGAGCACAGGTGCTTGTACTTTGCATCAAGCAGATCCAGCAAATTGTGATAGCCAATTGTAGCGTTCTGATCCCCGTCAGTCTCCCTTGAAAAGGGTAAGGGTGATATTGCTCTGAAGGCTCAGGCTGCGATCGCCCCTTCGCACCACATCATATGTAACATCCCGATAGGACGCTCTTTACGAAAAGGCAGAGAATGGCCAAGCCAGCTATTCTTCACGCTTTTGGGTTGATTCCGCTTTGGACTTGAAAGAGATAGGTAAAGGTGCTGCTCTAACCAACAAAACTATTAAAGAAATCTGATCCGACCATTGCCGTATTGTTCTCAATCGTGGTGTTGTTGATGGTCACTGGATTGTTTGCTGTATTGTAGTCTGCGACATTAAACACCCCACCGCCTTCAAACACGGCGCTGTTGCCGGTGATGGTGTCACCCTCAAGCGTCAACCGACCGTTGTTCCAAATGCCGCCACCGTTGGCATTCAGGGCTTTGTTGCCGGTGATGGTGTCATTAGTGAGCGTGAGTATGCCAGTATTTTTGATCGCGCCGCCATTCTGCGCGGTGTTGTTGGTGAAGGTGCTGCCGGAGATGGTATTGGTGCCGGCAGTAATGAGGATCGCACCGCCTGCCCCCGTGGTGGCCTGGTTACTCGTAAACGTAGCGTTGGCGATCGTCAGGTTGGTTATGGCATCGATCGCGCCCCCATTTTGCGCGATGTTGTTGGTAAAGGTGCTGTTGGAGAGGCTTCCCAATCCACTGCTAAAGATACCGCCGCCACTATTAACAGCAATGTTGGTGGTGAAGCTGCTGCCGTTAACCGTCAATGTCCCGCTGCTATCGATCGCGCCACCTGCATCTGTTGCCGAGTTATTGGCGAAGGTGCTGCCATTGACGGTGAGCTGATTGCCGCTGCCGATCGCGCCACCCCCCACGGCTGAGTTGTGGTCAAAGGTGCTGGTGTTAATCGTTAACGCACCATTGTTGTTAACAGCGCCACCAAACCCCATTGCCATGTTGTTCGTGAAATTGTCACTGGTTAGGGTCAATGTACCGTTGTTGAGAATGCCACCCCCATTGGCGGCGAATCCCTGAGTAATGGTCAACCCGGAGATCGTGGCGTTGGCTCCACTAGCAACGTAGAAGTCTTCTACCTGGTTATTGCCGCTGATGGTCAGTCGATCGGCCCCTAATCCTTGAATCGTCAGGTTTTTGGTAATGTCCAGTTCATGATTCAGAGTAATGGTGCCACCTGACAATTTGGCGGCAAAGTTGATGGTGCCATCGGGAGCCAGGGCTGCGATCGCTTCTCTCAGGGAAACATGACCCGAACTGAAGTCAACATCATTCGTATCCAGGAGGGAATCTACCGTGATGGTGTGGAAGGCACCGGAAATGTCGTTATTATCTGTAGCGGTGCCGGTAGCCTGAATTGAAAAATTGTCAATGAACTCTAGATTCGATCCATTCAGCATTGCGCCATCGGCATTATCGTTGTAAATTGCGGCACCATGATGCGCCCTGTTGAAAGAGAATGAGCTATTGGTCACCGTTAACTGGCTGGTATTGTAGTTTAAGATGCCCCCCCCGATTCCGTTGTCGTTGGCAGTTATGGAATTGTTAACTATGCTAACACCAGCGTTATTATCGTTGAAGCCACAGCTGGTAACTGTCAACCTCGCATTGCCCGCATTCACAATGCCGCCGCCATAACCATTCCAACCGTAGTTACTGTTGAGTAGAGTGGACTCAACAGTTAGCTTCCCAGTGTTAAAGATGCCGCCAGCAGTGATTCCACTATTGCTGGTTAAATCACTATGAGTGATGCTTCCCGTGCCCAAGTTAAAGATGGCACCACCGCTGCCACTACTATTGGCGTAGAAATGTTCATTGCTTAAACTTAATTCACCACTACTAAAAATACCACCACCGTTTAGTGAATGATTGTAATAGAACTCGTCGTAGTTACTCGTCAATAAACCACTGCTATTAACAGCGCCCCCTGCACCCGCTGCTGTGTTATCGGTAAAAATGTTGTTGTTCAATGTCAACGTGCCGTTGTTGAGGATGCCACCACCGTTTGCTGCGCTGCCCTGAATGATGCTCAATCCAGAAATTGTGACAGTTGCACCTGCTTCGATCTTGAAGTCTTGCAGTTTGTTGCCGCCACTGATGGACAGGTTGTCGGCACCCGTGCCATTAATTGTCAGGTTTTTTGCTGTGATGTCCAGGTTGGTAGAGATCAGCGTGATCACGTGCTTGCCTGCCCCCAGGTCGAAATTGATCACATCTGCAATACCAGACGTATCGGTGTTGGCATCCAAAATGGCCTGCCGGAGTGACCCTGCACCACTGTCATTGGTGTTGGTAACGGTGAAAGTATGGGGCGTTTGGCTGGCACCCATTAGCGATTGGGTTGTCAGGCTGAGCGGATTTACCGCCTGCAACCCCGTTGCCTGCAAATTAGTGGTGCTGAGCGTTGTTGTAAGTGGTGTAGCGGTCAGCTGCTGCGTGTCCATCGTCTCTTCCTCAAACGGTAGTAAGGGGTGTCCGTTGGGTTACACGGCTGCTTTTCGTGCGTTATGCAATGATCTTAACCACGGACTACCGTTCTGTTGCAGCAAATTCTCTGTAAGGCTGTAACCAGCGATCGGCAAGCCCTCACTACTCAATGCTTTACTCAACGAACTGGATTGATGCACTTGATTTCGCATCTACACAAGCTACAGACATTGCCTGTACAAATCCAGCAGCAGGTTGAGCATCCGCTCAGCTCATGGCATGTGTGGTGGATGACAACAGGTAACCCAAAAGCCCAAGGGAGTCATTCTTGGGCGGTATCGCGTTATTTGATGGATCGCGGTTGGGATGGAACGCTGCTACGCTCTCAACCAAATGATTGGGAATGGATCAGAGCGCGATCGCCAGCAAGTAAGCGCCAACGAGTTGTCAGATGTGTCACGTTTGAGTGTATGGATGGAAGCAATGGATTGCAGTGCTGCTTTCTTAAGCATGCTATTGGGATACTATAGGGCGATCGTGCCCCTGGCGAAATTATGTCGAGTCTACGGGATGTCGCGAGATGGCCGCTGGGTGTTGGGAATCACTTGCCAGGAAACGCCATATTTATCCTTGAGCCAGCCCCCGTGCTGCGCATTTTTATCTCCTGCAGCGAGCTTCTCCCAGTAATGGTCTACGTCTGCCTGGGTTTCACAGTGGATTTGGAACGAGATTGCTTCATTAAAGGTAAAAATCGGCCCCCCATTGAGTGCCACAAATGCCTGTCCATCCAGTTCAAAAGCTACACTCATGACGCTGCCAGCAGGTTTACCATGGACTTCAAATCCTGCTTCACTATAGTGAGCAACGCCGGTAATTTTTGAATTGCTGAAGACAGTCAGGTAGAATGCAACTGCGGCTTCTGCCTGGTCATCAAACCATAAGCATGGGGTAATTCTTTGGAATGCTGGCATTAGGGGTTTCCTGGTTGAATGGGTTGTTTTTAGATCAGTGCGTTGATACAACTGCCAGATACTCATCCAGACAGTCAAAGCTAGAATTCCATCCGCCAATCACGCCCATTGCTTCGTGTTTTCGACGATCGTCCACCGATGCATGCATAATTTGCAGCGTCAACTTTGTCTTGCCATTCAGCGCTTCAAATAATGCAGTCACCATGATGCCCTGGGGCAGTTCGGCATTGATCACTTGATCGAACCCTTCATCGAATTCATCACTGGTAACGACACGTTCTGGGGGCGCAATATCCTGGAAAACCCCTTTAATCGGGTATTCTGTCCCGTCTGGGCCGACCATCACGTAACGCCATCGCCCGCCCGGACGCAGATCCAGTTCAGGCACACGCACTGTAAACCCTTTTGGTCCCCACCACTGCTCGATATGTTTTGGCTCTGTCCATACTTTGAACACCAGTTCCCGTGGTGCATTGAAGACACGGGTGATGATAATCTCCCGATCGCTCTGTGGATCAAGCGCATCCGATTGTCTTAGCATTGTGTTTCTCCTGGCGATGGGTAAGGGCAGTCGGGGCGATCGCAGCGTTGGCAATCCACGTCTTCGGCTGATTGCTGTTTCTTGCCACTGCTTGCCACTTCTGTAAATACTCGTCTCGATAATCAAACCGTTGTTCCCACGTTAGCGATATGGTTCGAGTCAGAAGTTACATTCTTCGAGACTGCTACCCAGGATCACGAATTAAATCACCCGTGAATGTCAGGGCTTGGCGGGACATGGCATTGCTATGTCTCAACCCAGAGAATTGCCCCTGCATCCATTGGCGTCTCTAAGTGACAAGACTGCCACCAGGCATCTGGAGACGTAATTCTGCTCGATCCAGTACTTTAAAACACTGGTTAATGGGAACCACTGGAAACCAGTATTTAACCACTTAGTTAAGTAAATACTAGATTAAATGTACTACTCCCGGATGTCAAGCAATCGCGACGACCATTCCCTAAACTTTTGTGTTGAAATCCTTGATGAGCCCAAAAGCTGGCGGTGGGCGACTGCCTCGCAGTTCTCCTTCACAGTAACGGCATGGGCGATCGCAATCCCTTATGCCATTGGTGCAAAAGCGTCAGGCGGCAGAAATCGAGGGAACTTCGGCAGGTCAGGGTTGAGATAGTCCCAGGGCTGGGCACTGGCGACATAGAGATCCATGCCAGGACGAAATTCACTTGGGTCATCCAGGCTGCCAGCCATAATGCTCAAAAAGCTGGCAGTGGCACGCAATCCAAACAGGCGGGAACCACAATTAGGGCAAAACCCGCGCTGAATGGACTGTCCGCTGTCACCGATCACCTCGTAGTATTTGACCGCACCGGTAATGGTAACAGCGTTTCGGGGCACAACCACTGCTGCTGCAAACGCAGTACCCGTTGCCCGTTGACAATCTCGACAGTGACAATTACCCATCGCCAGGGGTTCTGCGGCGCATTCATAGCGAATGGCACCACACATACAGCCGCCCGTAAAAGGTGTTTTCATGGTTTTCTCCATCACGCATCATCGTGGTTGCGAAACAACTAGAATTATCGACGAAGCGAATGGGTTTGAGTCAAAATGCTGAGAACAGAGCCAATAGCAGAATGGCACTGACACAAGGAAACGTGCCCCTAAATCCCCAAGGCTGGGGGATTTTGAATTCTCACTCAGTCAGGTTTAGGGCTAGGGGGCGGCTCGGCATGCTGCGTCAGTGCCATTCAACAATAGCGTGGCTGAATGCATTTGCCAGCGGCGAGTGGAAATTGTGGCGCAACACTGGAAGCTACGGCTTAAGCCGCCAAAGGCGCTCTAAAGATTGCCAGCAGGGTCAAGCTCATCAAGCAACCAAACTGAATGAGCAGGCTCAACAGCCGCAGGTTTGGATTCGCACCCATGATGTGAACGATGGAATGCAGCAGGCGGAAGGTAATGTAGACGATCGCCAGCCCATCAATCGCGCCACCAGACAGACCTCTCACCGTTAGCAAAAAGACCACTCCCAGGTACAGCGGCAAATTTTCGACTAAGTTGGAGTGAGCACGGAGGAGCCGCCAGAGCAGACTGGCATCATTGGGCATACCAAACTCTTTGGAGCTACCACTGGCTGCTAAATGTCGCACTCTCACAATGAGTAAGAGCACC
>JAJPKC010000319.1 GCA_021323955.1 Oscillatoriales cyanobacterium Centralia_MAG_596
GAGTTGGGCGTCATTATTCTGCTGTTTGAAATTGGCCTCCAGTCAGACCTGGAGGAACTGCTGCGGGTCGGGCCACAGGCAACGGTCGTAGCCGTTGTGGGGGTGGTAACACCATTTGCGATCGGCACGGGTGGCCTGATTGCGATCTTCGGTGCGCCTGTGGTGCCAGCCATTTTCGCCGGAGCTGCCCTGACTGCCACGAGCATTGGCATTACGGCCAAAGTGCTGTCGGAAATCCAGCGTCTAAATTCGCGTGAAGGGCAGATCATCATCGGTGCTGCCGTGATGGATGACGTGCTGGGCATTATCGTGCTGGCCGTCGTGGCTAGCCTTGCCAGGGATGGCGCGGTTGAGCCAACCAATGTCATTTACTTGATTATCAGTGCGGGCGTGTTTCTGGTGGGAGCGATTCTGCTGGGGCGGTTTCTCAGCCCGTTTTTTGTCAAGCTGGTTGATGGCATGGAAACGCGGGGGCACCTGCTGCTGGTGTCGCTCATGTTTGCCTTTATCCTCTCTTACGTGGCGGTTGTGATTCAGCTAGAAGCCATTCTGGGCGCATTTGCGGCGGGTCTGGTGCTGGCCGAAACGGAGAAACGGCATGAGCTTGAAAAGAAAGTCGTGCCGATCGCGGATATGTTTGTGCCCATATTCTTTGTGGTTGTAGGTGCCCGCACCGATATCAGCGTGCTCAATCCACTGGTGCCGGAAAACCGCGAAGGGCTGATTATTGCATCGTTTCTGCTGGCCGTGGCCATTATTGGCAAGGTGGTGACGGGCCTCAGTGTCTTTGGGATGCCGGATATCAATCGACTGGCGATCGGTGTGGGCATGATTCCGCGCGGCGAGGTGGGGCTGGTGTTTGCCGCGGTCGGGTCTGAGAGTGGCGTACTGAGCAAGCCCCTGGAAGCCGCGATCATCGTGATGGTCATTTTTACTACCTTCCTGGCTCCGCCGCTGCTGCGGGTTGTCTTTGCAAGAGCCGATCAGGCAATGGCGGTGCGAGAAAGCGAAATTGCCGGACTGGAGCTAAATCCAGGCCTGGTGGACTGGGAAGACAGCAAACCGGAATAGAAAGAACAGCGAAATTCCCGATCGCGCACTCCAGACATCGAGTATAGTCTTACAGCAGTTTTGCATTGTGGGAGCAGCACCACGGGCAAACTGACTGCAGTCTAGTTATGAGTCGTAGCGTCACGTGTTTGCAAATTGGAATAGTTTCTGGCGACAGTCCTCGCTTCAACCCGAAACTAAATGGCTAAATTCACGTCAGCCACCTGTACACAGGCAATGGCTTGGCGATCGCTTAGCGGTAAAGCTCTGGTGGATCGCTGGGAAATCAACCGGATTTGGTGATTGCAGTAGTGGAGTTGTTGAATTAAGACCGACCGCGTTCACCGATTATCCAGGGAACTGCCCTCAATGGACTTGGATGAACCCAACGGTTGCCTGTGACGGTCCAACTGTGTGGCACTGGCGATCGTGGCTGTGCCTGGTCGATGTCTGGACGTGGTCTGCGCCCTGAGTCGAACGCCTGGATGAGTGAGGAGCCAATTGTTCAATTCCCTGGCTGATGTTCAGCTTCTTGAGAAACCGACGAGAAACCGTGAAACACCTTCCATACCTACTGTTAACTGCCACTTCCCTGCTGCTGCTGGCTGCACCGGCTCAGGCCTCCCGTCTTGAATCCTGGCGGTTCGATACAGGCCAGAACCAGTTGGCATTCACCACCGATGATGATGTGCAGCCCACGGCAGAGTTGATTTCTGACCCAGCGCGACTCGTGATCGATCTGCCTGGAGTCATTTTGGGGCATCCAGCCGTGACCCAGACCTATGGCGGCGCTATTCGCTCGGTACGGTTGGGGCAGTTCGATCGCGGCACGGCTCGTCTGGTCGTCGAACTGGCCCCCGGCTATACGATCGACCCCAGCCAGGTGAAGTTTCGGGGCATTACAGCGCGCCAGTGGACGGTTCAGTTACCCACCCCACAACTGTTACCGGCTGATGCCAATTCTTCGTCAGGGGTGCTTAGCGGTAGTACGGGCAGTCCTGCGTTTGGCCGTCCGACTCCAACCGCCCGCACGCAAATTCAAGGCGTGCAGGTCACGCCAGACGGCATTTTTGTCCGCACGAATGGTGGTTCACCCGATTTGGACGTGCGGCGCAGTGGCGATCGACGGCAGATTACAGTTGATGTTCAGGGGGGAATCCTGGCGCTGGCCGCACCACGCGACGTGCTGGTGAATCGTTTGGGCGTCAATCGGGTAACGCTCAGTCAGGTGCAAGCCTCACCACCAGTCGCTCGTATTACGCTCAATGTTGACAGTTCCAGCCCGGACTGGCGGGCGACGACCAGCAGCTTTGGCGGTCTGGTGCTGCTCCCGTCTGGCAGCGTTGTGGGTACCCGTCCTGCCCTGGATCCGCCCATTTATCGTCCCGGTGCCTTGGCCACGATCGAATCGGTGGATCTGGAGAACAACGACACCCAACTGGTCATTCGTGCGAACCAGCCGCTGAAATACACAACGGGATGGGATCGGTCTACTGGCACGTACCGCGTCACCATCAACGCAGCCCAATTGGCGAAGAATGTGAAGGGGCCGCAGCTCGAAGCCTCCAGTCCCGTGCTCAAGCTCCGGCTCCGACAGGAAACCACCAATACGGCGGTTGTGCTCATTACGCCGGCGGCGGGTGTGCAGATCAGCGACCTGAACCAGCCGAGTCAGCAAACGCTCGCGCTGCAGCTTCAGCGCAATCGATCGCCCATCGTGTCGCTTCCCAATCCGCCCATTGCCAGCATTCCAGTGCCGAACCCGCCCCGGACTGACCCGCTGCCACCGCGGTCTACCGCGCCTGACCCCATCATTCCCCGCGCAACCAATGGCCGCCCGCTCGTCATTATCGATCCGGGACATGGTGGGCCTGACCCAGGCGCGATCGGCATTGGGGGGCTGCAAGAAAAAGACATCGTGCTGGACATCGGCCAGAAGGTGGTCGCAGCACTCGAACAGCAGGGCGTGCAGGCGATGATTACCCGTCCCGATGACCGTGATCTGGATCTGGAACCCCGCGTCCAGATGGCAGAACGGGCCAACGCCACAGTGTTTGTCAGCATCCACGCCAACTCAATTAATCTCAGCCGACAGGACATCAGCGGGCTGGAGACTTACTACTATCAGAGCGGACTGGATCTGGCTCGCATCATCCACCAGAGCGTGGTAGCCGCTACCGGCATCCAAGACCGGGGGGTGCGCTCCGCTCGATTCTATGTGCTGCGTAAAACATCCATGCCCTCCGTACTGGTGGAAGTGGGTTTTGTGACCGGCAGAGATGATGCGTCAAAGCTCTCGGATGCTGGCTATCGCAGCCAGATGGCCGCCGCGATCGCGCGGGGCATCCTGCGGTATTTGGGGCGTGGCTAACCGTAACGGCGGTGGCTCAGAACCAGCGTGAGGAGCCTGAAGAAACCGTAATGCGTTACCACTCAGTGGGCTTTTCAAACGTGGAGATTTGTGAGAGGTTAATGGTTCGTAACACTAGTGAGGTGGGTGGAGTGTCAGGTAATCGATTTGGCAGCAGTGACCGATTCATCACCGGACAAAGTTCGGCTCCGATCGGGTTATTTGATAGTGGCGTGGGTGGATTGACGGTTCTGCGTGAGCTGTATCGCCAGTTGCCCCATGAGTCAGTGATTTACTTTGGGGATACGGCACGGTTGCCCTACGGCACGCGATCGCCCGCCCAGATCTTAGAGTACGTGCGCGAAATCCTGACCTGGATGGTGCAGCAGGGCGTCAAGATGGTCATTATGGCGTGCAATACCAGCTCGGCCCTAGCGCTGGAAGCCGTTCAGTCCGAGTTCGACATTCCCATTCTGGGGCTGATTTTGCCCGGATCACGAGCAGCAGTCCAGCAGGGCCGGCGCATCGGCGTGATTGCTACACCGGCAACCGCTGCGAGCCATGCCTACCGCCACGCCATTCTGGAGGCAGACCCCACTGCTCAGGTGTGGGAAGTGGGCTGCCCTGAGTTTGTCCCGCTCATTGAGCACAATCGCGTGAATGACCCCTATACAGCCGCGATCGCGCAAGAATACCTGGAGCCGTTGATCCAGCAGCGGATTGATACCCTGATTTACGGCTGTACTCACTACCCGTATCTGGCACCCATTCTGCGCCAGATCTTGCCGTCCACGGTTACGTTGGTTGACCCTGCCGTTTCGGTTGTGGCGGCGGCGGCGCAGGAGCTTGATCTACTCGCGCTGAAAAATGTTCGCCCCCCGCTGCCCACGCGCTTTTACGTCAGCGGCTCACCCCTCACGTTTAGTGGGCTGGCTGCACAGTGGTTGGGCTGTACGCCAGTCGTTGAACAGGTGGCTGTATCGACGCTAACGGCGCTGTCCGCGTCTCAGGTACCCACGCTTTAGCGCTGAGGCGTCGCTGGAGCGATATACAAGCAATCAGCGCCAGCACGCTGGCGCTTTCGGCTGACCTCGCAATGGGTTACTCCGACAATTTACCCATGCAATAGCGTCAGATAGCTAGTCGCGCTGACGCAACAGGCGTTTCGAACGCTGAGCCAACGTCAGCAGCAGATACACGGCAAGGAGATAGACCGCGGCACAAACAGGAATGGTTAGGGAGATGTGGGGACTGAGGATCATGGGTGGGGGAGGGATGGAGCCAGCGAAGAAAGTGCAATAAAGCCACATAAGAGACCTCGGACAGCGATCGCCTTGATCTGTCCGACGTGCCAAACCTGATAATGCCCCTGAGCTATCCCAGGGACATCCGTTAGATTGAATGCCAGCCGCAGCCGCTTAAATTCGCCTGTGCCAGCCTATTTGAGTGCAGCAGCGGCTTCACTACTCGCCTAATCCCCCCAACCTCTGCAACCGAAAATGAGAGGCAAGAGAAGGACTTTGATGAACACGAGATCCGTTGCAGGATCACAGCCTTAACTGCTGCTGCATTAGATTTCTTCGTGAGCCACCGCAAACTGCTAATTTCTAAAATGCTTATAACCTAGACTAGCACGAAGCTAGAAGCTTTGACGAGGATTTTTGATCAAGTTTAAGCATACGGTTTTTTTCAGCCCGACGATCGGTGATAGAGGCAATAAAAATATGTAAAAAGGAGGTTTTGTGTTCTAGAGATGGGTGGGTTAGCTTAAGATAGATGGAGAATATTTAAAGTTTCGTAACCTTATACTGCCTGAGTCGGACATCCATGACGTCAGCCACTTCCCTTTTTTCTCCTGTTGAAGCAGACCTGCAGGTGTTGACGGAGAACCTGAAGAACCTTATCGGAGCACGCCATCCAGTTCTGTACGCCGCCGCAGAACATCTCTTCGGAGCGAAGGGGAAGCGAGTTCGACCGGCAATTGTGTTCTTGGTCTCGCGTGCTACCATGCTGGATCGAGACATTACTCTCCGTCATCGCCGCCTGGCTGAGATCACTGAGATGATCCACACGGCTAGTCTGGTGCATGACGACGTAGTGGATGAGTCGGAATTGCGCCGGGGGGTGCCTACAGTTCACAGCAGCTTTGGCAATCGTATTGCCGTTCTGGCGGGCGATTTCCTGTTTGCCCAGTCATCCTGGTATTTAGCCAACCTCGACCATCTTGAAGTTGTAAAACTGCTGTCGCAGGTCATTATGGATCTGGCCGAAGGCGAGATTCAGCAGGGCTTAAACCGCTTTGCAGCCAACCTGTCGATCGACGAATACCTTGAGAAAAGCTATTACAAAACCGCCAGTTTGATTGCTAACAGCTCAAAGGCGGCAGCGTTGCTCAGCGAAACCTCTACCGCGTTAGCTGAAGACCTGTTTAGCTACGGTCGTCACCTTGGTCTGGCCTTTCAGATCATTGATGACATCCTGGATTTTACCGGTTCAACAGAAGCCCTGGGCAAACCCGCTGGCTCCGACCTTAAGAGTGGCAATCTGACTGCGCCCGTACTCTATGCCCTGGAAGAAAAGCCCTATCTGGAGGTGCTGATTGAGCGCGAATTTGCCCAACCGGGTGACCTGGAGCAGGCGTTAACCCTGGTACGCGATAGTCGCGGCATTGAGCGATCGCGCGAGCTGGCACTGCACCATACCCGTACGGCGATCACGCACCTGGCCGATTTGCCATCCTCTGAGTCCCGTCAGGCGTTGGTCAAGCTGGCAGATTACGTATTGAGCCGACTGTATTGAGTCCTGGCAAGCCGGCAATGGTCGATTCGGCATCGAATAAGCTCGGTATTGGGTCGGTTGGGTATGACGCTTGATAGAACGGGGAGTCACGGGATCGCACCTGTTAAGGGTCGCGATCGCGTTTTTGCGTCTGACGAATTTGCAGCCCATTTGTGACTGGATGGCGCTACGGCGATAGGCCGATTGTGGCTGTTACGGTGTGTGGTCCGCTAAGTTAGAGAGCCGCGCCAGATGTGTGTTTGATCGATTAACACTGGCCAGCGTTGTGGCTAAAGTTTCATTAGCGAAAGCTATAGATTTGTAGCAAAGCATCGGTCTTGCTTATGGCTTGAGCGATGCCTTGAGGTTTGATTTGTTACAAGGATGTCATCAATCCTGGCCTCCGATTGCCGACTTTTTCTCTTTCCAAAACTCTAAAACTCTCTGGTGGCCGCTTCTGCATCGTTGTCGCGGTTATTTTTTACGGGACTAGAGACAGGTTATCGAGAATACAGACGTTTAATTTCTATGCTTTTTGCGATTTCGCTGAGGGCAATCTATAGAGTGCTAAACACGGCGATTCATGGTAAAGTTTATGTGAAGTAAGGACCACCTGTTTGTATCAAAGCTGCATCTTTATGTGATGCCTTCACTTGTTTTTTTGGTATTGCAATCGACGAATTGAATGCTTTAAAGCTGTGAATTTGAGTTTTGAAAATGCTTGATTAACATTGGTAGGTTCTCCTTTAGCACTATCTAAAATGATGGTTCGATTGAGCGCTGGTTTCTAAACACGATCAATTTAGATAGTGTTAATTGCACTGGAGGCCATTACTTACTTCGAGAACATGTTTCTGTCGATACTACAGACTTCGCTCCCAAGAGGTAAAAGTAGATCGTTACGCATGCAGTTCCTGACTAAAGTTGCTTGTTTTCTCTCTTTTGAGCGATGTGATTTTAGCGACAAACTTTTAACATGTAGTCCAAATAAACGGTGTGGGGTGTCAGCGCTTTCAGGCGATCGACGCCACGTTTGACTAACTCAAGTTCTGTCAACTTTAGTAGGAATAAAGCACACAAGGTTATGGTTTTTTCAGGTAGAAAGCGTGTTGCTCTAATATCCGTTCATGGCGATCCAGCCATTGAAATTGGTAAGGAAGAAGCCGGTGGGCAAAATGTTTATGTTCGTCACGTCGGTGAGGCTCTTGCACTACAGGGTTGGCAGGTTGATATGTTTACCCGCCGTACCAGCCCTGAGCAATCTGCGGTGGTTCAGCACACTCCCCATTGCCGCACTATTCGATTCACTGCTGGCCCACAACGGTTTGTTCCAAGAGATGAAATCTTTGAATTCCTGCCTGAATTTGTACAGGCGTTTTTAGAGTTCCAGCAGCAGCAAGAAACGCCCTACCAACTGATCCACAGCAACTACTGGTTGTCTTCATGGGTGGGTATGGAACTGAGTCGAAAGTTGGCGATTCCCCAGGTTCATACCTACCATTCTTTAGGTGCCGTTAAGTACAAATCGATTTCAACCATTCCACTGATTGCTAAAACGCGATTAGCGGTCGAGAAGAAATGTCTGGAGACGGTAGACCGGGTTGTGGCAACCAGCCCGCAGGAGCAGGAGCATATGCGATCGCTGGTATCGGCTCACGGCAAGGTTGACATCATCCCCTGTGGAACCCGGATTGACCACTTTGGCACGATTGCTCAAGCAGAGGCCCGTCATACTCTGGGAATTAAGCCAGACGAAAAGGTGGTCTTATACGTGGGCCGATTTGACCCGCGCAAGGGCATTGAGACATTGGTGCGGGCTGTTCATCGCTGTCAAGCGCGACATACAGAGTCACTGCGGTTAATCATTGGCGGCGGCAGTCGGCCTGGTTACAGCGATGGGGATGAACGTGAGCGCATTGAAGCGATTGTGGCAGAGCTTGGCATCACAGCCATTACCCATTTCCCGGGTCGATTGAGCCATGAAGATTTGCCGACGTACTATGCGGCGGCAGATGTCTGCGTTGTCCCCAGCCACTATGAGCCATTTGGGCTGGTGACGATCGAGGCAATGGCGTGCGGTACGCCTGTCATTGGTAGCGATGTGGGTGGCCTACAGTTTACGGTTGTGCCTGAGGAGACTGGACTGCTGGCACCGCCAAAGGATGAAGTTGCGTTTGCAACGGCGCTGGATCGCATCCTCCTAAACCCAGACTGGCGCAATCAACTGGGACAGGCTGCACGTCAGCGGGTTGAAACCATGTTTAGCTGGCATGGTGTGGCGTCTCAACTGGGGCACCTGTACGAGGCACTGATCGAGGAACAGCAACTCCAGGAATCGTCTGTAGATGCATCATCCAAGTCACTGGCCCAGGTCAGCGCGTAGAGAAGCAAAAACGACATCATTAAATTTTAGATTCTGACCTTTAATTAAACGCGCCGCAGCTTAGCATTTGCCAGGTTGCGGCTTTTAATGTGTGTACTGCTGACGCCGAAATTGGGTTGCTTCACAGCGATCGCGTGCAGGCGTGGCTATTTGCGCTCACCTTTGCCATCATGCTCGTTACCCAAATTCACAGTACTGTCGCATTCCAGTCAACCAGTGCTGATGCCTGCAAATGGTATTCAGAAATCCGGTCAGGCCCATCTGCGGTTGGTTGATCGCGTTGGTCAGAACGTTCAGGACACTTTAATTTGCAGTGGCAGAATGGTATGAATGCAGGGCGACCCAATGAGGACACAAGCATGGAAACAGCAGACTTAATTGTGATTGGCAGCGGTCAGGGTGGCATTCCACTGGCGGCGGATTACGCCAAAGCGGGACGTCAGGTTGTCGTGTTTGAACGGGATGCCCTGGGTGGGAGCTGCATCAACTACGGCTGTACACCCTCCAAGGCGTTTCTGGCGGCGGCCCATGCGGCGGGTCGATCGCGACAGGCCAATAAACTGGGCATTCACACTCAGGTTGATGTTGATTTCTCGGCGGTGATGACGCGGGTGAGAGGAATCCGCGATCGCTTCAACCAGGGTGCTCACAGGCGGTTAGAGGGTGCAGGCGTCAGAGTAGTTTGTGCCGAAGCATCATTTAGCGGGGAGCGGACGGTGACGGGTGGTGATGTGACGGTGCAGGCCCCTCTGGTGGTCATCAATACGGGTACATCGTCATTCACGCCTGATATTCCCGGTCTAGCGGGAACGCCCTACCTCACGAATCGGAATTTCTTTGAGCTGAAAACCCTGCCTTCCCGGCTACTGGTGCTTGGGGCTGGCTATATCGGCCTGGAACTGGGACAGGGGTTGGCGCGTTTGGGCAGCCAGACCCATTTCATTGTGCGGGGCGATCGCGTCCTGGGGCAGGAAGAACCGGACGTGAGTGCGGTCTTGGCCGACGCATTGAAGCAGGATGGGATTGAGCTACATTTTCAGGTCAATGTGGAGCAGGTGGCGTATGCCAATGGCGTGTTTACGCTGACCCTGAGCAATGGAGAGCACCTGGAGGGCGATGCGCTGCTGCTGGCGATCGGCCGTACGCCCAATACAGGGGCATTAAATGTGGCGGCGAGCGGCGTTGAGCTGGATGAAAAAGGGTTTGTCAAAATTGACGACCAGTTTCACACGGCCTGCTCTGGGGTCTATGCCATTGGCGACGCGGCGAAGCAGCCTGCGTTTACCCATGTTTCCTGGGAAGACTACCGCCGCTTGAAAGCAATTTTGTGTGGCGAATCGCGGACGCGGCACGATCGCGTCTTGGGGTATGCCGTTTACACAGAACCGCAGGTCGGGCGCGTCGGCATGACGTTAGAGCAGGCTCAGAAACAGGGCATCAACGCCCGTTGCGTCACGCTACCAATGAGCCAGATTGCACGGGCGATCGAGTGGGGGCACGACCTGGGCTTTTACCGCATGGTGATCGATCAGGACACCGACAAGATCCTCGGTGCAACACTGGTAGGCTATGAAACGGCGGAACTGGTGCATGTCTTCCTCTCGCTGATGGAAGCGGGTGCCACCTGGCAGTTGTTGGAGCAATCGGTGCATATCCACCCGACCTATGGTGAAGCCCTGCCCAGTCTGGCGCGGCGGCTGGTGGGTGATGACATGCCTGTTTGCCCGAATATGTAATGGAAAGGGTATGGGCAGCCCTACTGCCTGTCAGTAGGGAAAAGGCACAACTGGACGTAGCGTAACGATGACGATCGCTCCAGCAAATTTGAAATCGTGATGCCCAACAATCTGACCTGCCGCTGCTCATCGACATGATGCAGCAGTAGCTCTGTTGCCACGCTGTAGATGGTATCGGCGTCCTGTAGCAACTGATTGACCGTGCGGCTGCGGGTCATTTGCTCGTAGTCAGCGTACTTGACCTTCAGAGTCAGCGTATAGCCATAGCGTTGATGGCGATCGAGCCGTTCTTTGACCTGGTGAGAAAGCACTCTCAGTGCGGTCAGCATGGTGTCGCGATCGCGCAAGTCCGCTGCAAACGATTGCTCTGCGCCGATGGATTTTCGAATCCGATTGGGATTAACGGGACGGTCATCCTGTCCCCTGGCGACCCGGTAGTAAAATCGTCCGGCTTTGCCAAAGTGATGGATCAGATCCGCTTCTGACCACTGCTTGAGATCGGCTCCCGTGTGAATGCCCAGCGCGTTCATTTTGCTGGCGGTTGCGGCACCAACACCGTAAAATTTGGCAATGGGCAGAGCTTCGATAAACGCCTCGGCCTGATCGGGCGGAATGAGCGAGAGTCCATCGGGTTTATTGAGCGCTGAAGCGATTTTGGCGAGAAATTTATTGATGGATACCCCAGCCGAAGCGGTCAGGTGGGTTTCGGTATCAATGGCTTGCTTGATTTCGCGGGCGATCGTGGTTGCAAAGGGGCGATCGGGTCGATCGCTGGTAACGTCCAGATAGGCTTCGTCGAGTGAGAGCGGTTCCACCAAATCGGTGTAGCGGTGGAAGATCGCGCGAATCTGCTGCGAGACATCTTTGTACACGTCAAATCGCGGTTTAACAAAGATCAGGTGCGGACATCGTTGCTGCGCCACGCGGGACGGCATCGCGGAATGGATACCGTACTTTCGCGCCTCATAGCTGGCGGCGGCAACCGCACCACGCTGTTCGGGGCTACCACCCACGACGATCGGTTTGCCTCGGTAGGAAGCATGGTCACGCTGCTCGACCGATGCAAAGAAGGCATCCATATCAACGTGGATGATTTTGCGTGGAGTAGACATTGCCTTGATCACGCCGTCACTCGTTCAGTCCTGTCCCTATTTCTATAGCTATAGCTATAGCCATTTGCAGCGTGGCGGAGGCGAGGCAGAAAGCCTACCTGGACTCGGCATTTGATCTACTAACGTTGTCTTACGCTTTCTGGCCAACGCTATACTATCAGACTATTCTGTGCATCCAGGATTTGGAAACCCGATTCTTGGGGGATACCCGATGCTGTTGGCGAATGTGCTACACGTAATCTGGCTCAGGTGCAAGTGCGGCGAAGCGAGAAACCCGTGTTTTGGCATGAGGGACACCTTGCAACCAAGCGACCATC
>JAJPKC010000350.1 GCA_021323955.1 Oscillatoriales cyanobacterium Centralia_MAG_596
AAAAAAATTGCCATGAAAGGTATACTCTGGCGGAATTTTGCTGCGATCGCCCCTCCACCACACGCCAATTCACCGCTTCCGCCCCACAGCCAATACTCCCACAGTTGCTCTAGAAGGGACATGCAGAGCCATAAGCCTTACTGAGCGGCGATCGACACCCTGAAACTCAGACAATCATCCATAGATCGTGGCTGACTCTTTGCTATTCGATCGCCGCAAACCGCTGGTTTATTAAAAATAGTGACAACTTGCCAAACTGTATCCTTTTCGTAACAGTTGCGTTATTGCTTTATATAGCCGTACAAGTCGGAGGAATATTTGGACTTGTCACGCCGGAGTATGCGCCCGTCGGTTGAGGCAACAAAAGTGAACTTACGAACTTTGGTTGTGCTATTTGCGTCTTCGACAGATTTGGCTGGATCGGTAGTGAAGCTGAGTTTATTACCATCAAGCTTGACGCTGCCACGATAGGTTCTAGATGGAAACTGAGATTCAAACGTACTATCTGCCTTAATTATTATTTTGGATTGGTGGATTGCCTGACGAATATACCGAATATACGTCTCAATCGCTTTCAAGGTCGCTTCATCTAAGCCTTGCTTTCTTTTATCGAAAAGATTTTTCAGTTCTAGTTCATCAATGATTCCTTTGTACGTGCCTGCCAGTGACTCGATCGTGAGTGGTGCAGCAACCGGCGAAGCGATCGCGGGTTGAGGAGAAGCGGGGCGATCGTCAACCCGCGATCGCAGACGATCCCGATAACATCAGCGCTGGTAGAAGAAATAAGACAGGCGAAATTCGCATGATGACGGTTGAAGTGCGATGAGGTGCGATCAGGTAAAACCATGTGGAATTTAGCAGAGGCAGTAACCAACTGGCATCGGCGTTGTTACGTGATTTCCGTAGGGACGTTACATGTAACACCCCTACAGATTGGGATTTGAAAGTCGATCGCGCTCAACCAGTGGACTCCAGCCACAGTTGCCACGCCAACCGCGCTGCACCAACCATCCCGGCTCGATTCCCCAACTCTGCCCGCAGCAGTTGCAGCCCCGCACGGGAACTGGGCAACACGCGCTGTTCAATTTCTGTCTGGATCGCGGGAAAGAACAGATCCGCACTGGCGCTGACCCCACCCCCAATGACGATCGCCTCTGGTGTTAGCACATAAATCAGGCTGGCGAGTCCTGCGCCCAGATCGCGTCCGTAGTCTTGCCAGAAGGCGATTGCGGTAGCATCGCCTGCGGCGGCCAGTGCGCTCAGCCTGTCGGGTTCTGAGCCAGTGCGTCGTCGAATTGCCTGCACCGAGGCGTATTGCTCCAGGGAGCCACGATTGCCACTGTTGCAGGGTGGTCCGTCGGGATTGAGCGTAATCAAGCCCAGTTCTCCTGCCGCCCCATGATGCCCGGTAAACAGCCTGCCGTCGAGAATAACCGCGCCACCCACGCCCGTTCCCAGCGTCAGCAAAATCAGATTGCGGTACCAGCGTCCCGCACCGAGCCATGCTTCACCCAGTCCCGCGCAGTTCGCATCGTTGGCGATCGCTGCCGGTCGTCCGGTTTTTGCCTCCAGCCAATCCGCCAGGGGCACATCATGCCAGCCAGGGAGGTTGATTGCTACTCTCGCGATGCGTCCTGTGGCATCAGTGGGGCCGGGTGTACCAACGCCGATCGCGCCTGCCTGCTGATTGGGGTCAATTTGGGCGATCGCGTCTACCATCGCCAGCAGCACCGCATCGGGAGTCGCGGGTTGGGGCGTGGGCACCGTCAACGACTGCAAACAACTGCCATCCTGATTAAACCGACCGAGTTTAATTGCGCTCCCGCCCAGGTCAATGCCCAACACCTGCCCAAACGCCTGCGGGTGAGCGGTCTTTTTCACATTAGTCTCTATGCCCATTGCCAATCATATATACGTAACAAGTCGGGAGTTAACGGTCAGGGGTTATTAGTCATTAGTCAGGGGGCGGATGCGAAAACGATTGGCCTCCAAAGCGAAGCAGGAATCAATCACTTTAAAAGGAGTCAGACTGGGACGTAAAGCTGATAGGGCACTCAGGGGCAACGGTCATAAAGTCGGTTGGATGGCGATCGTCCCATGAATTAAGACGGACAACATTGCTCGCCTGCACCCTCTATCGCTCCGGGTGACCCCTACCCTTCGGTGAGCAAGCTACAAAAGGGAAGGATCTCTCATGCCCTTTGGGAAAAGGATTGGGGGATCTGGTTTTCGATCGCCACACTCAATGAATGCGCTGATCGAACCACTCACAGCCAACCACTGTTTTCTAGTCAGTCATTCTAAAGGAATTTATGAATGATTTGAGTTCACGGGCCGATTTCTGATAATTTGCTTGCTTCTGGTCAAGGAGTGTCTTAGGAATTTCGCCATCTTTAAACTGCTTTTGCGCCAGCTCAAATTCCAGCTTTTTGATCTCGTAGTCCTGTTTTTTGAGCGTCCCTGCGACTGATCCAACCCAGTTGTGGTTCAGGCTTTGGGTTTCTGCGGTGATAAGAGCGGCGGTGGCGGGTGGCGGGTTTGCTGGTTCAGCCCGATCGTTGGCTGTTAGCTGGCGCACACGGCTGAGCACCCGATCGACCTGCTGCACGCGCTTGATCGATTGGTCAACGGAGAGACGCTGGTTGAGCGTAATCGTCGATTGCCGTGGGGACAGCGGGCGATTGAGCAGTGCATCGACGGAGTCCGTTGGGGTTGCTTGGGGCGGGGTGGCTGACGGCTGTAGTAGTGGTGTAACCAGCGCGATCGCATCGGATGGTAGCGAAGCATCCGTCGATCGCTGCGACGTGGAGCGTAAAAATCCTACAGCAACAAGCAGCAGAGTGATGCAGCTAGCCGTAACCAGGAGCGAAACTTTGAATCTCATTGGCTCTTGACGGTAAGATGCAGCAACTTTTGAAGACTGCACATCTGCTCGGGAAGTTCCAATGCAGGTGTTCGAATTCAGCGTTTTGGCGCTTAATCGCGCTGACGCAATACAGCGTTCGGCAAGCAGGCGACAGCATAACATTGTGTGATTTTTCAGATTTATGACGGCTTGATCGCTTGCTGATAAAACGATTCTAGCGCCGCGATGCAGTCGGTATCATCGTATAAATGGGCGGCGCGATCGCGCATTTTTGCGACTACCTGCTGTCGCCAATCAGTCTCTTGCGCCAGACGAACTGCGATATTAATGTAGTCCACTTCGGTTTGAGCAATCGTTTCAGTCACGCCCAGCGTCTTTAAAATGGCATAGGAATGGCGTCCCCGCATCAATGCACCGGGACACGTTACCACAGGGAGGTTGCAGGCGATCGCGTCAAGCGTAGTGTGGCCGCCTGACCAGCTAAAGCTATCCAGAAATATGTCCGATCGCTGGTTTAAGTCCCAATAGTCTGCCTGGGTTTGGGGTGGCAGCAGCACACAGGATCGATCGCTGTCCAATCCGTAGCTGGCAAACGCCTGCTGGAGCCGTTGCCGAAACTGGGCCACGACCGGTGTAGCGGCAGGACGCATAATGAACACAAATTGAGCTTGCGGCACCTGGTGGGCGATCGCGGCAAAAATGTAATCGTGCTGCGGCAAAAGTTTGCACAGCAATTGACTCATCAGATAGACCACCGCATCCTCACGCAGGCCAAATTCAGGCCGCGTCTTCACTGGGGCTGGAATGGCCGGGCGTGGGTAAGTAATGCCAATCTTGGGTAGACGGATCAGGGTTTCTGAATAATGATCTTGAGCCTGATCTGGCTCCATCAGATCGCTCGACAAAAAGTAGTCTACGGTCGGGAGTCCTGACGTAACGGGATGGCCCCAGGTTGTACATTGAATGGGAGCCAGACGGAGACCTGCCAGTTGGGTCATTAGCCCCTGCATACCAATATCTAGAAATACTAATATGTGGAGCTTATTCGCATCGATCTGCTGACAAATGGCGTCTAAATTGTCTGGAATTTGATAGAAGATATCGCTGTGATTGCGATATTCCTGCGTGAGTTGGTCATAGCAATCTCTGACGTTGTAGCTGTAAATTTCAAAGGCATTGTGGTTATGGTGACGGAGCCAGCCAATCATGAGCTTCCCAACCGTGTGCGACCACAGGCAGCCTGATGCATAGCCAACGCGAATTTTTTCACCTGGATTTAGAGCTGGCAGCGGCAGGGGATGACTACTGAGGGTAGGCAGCCGCCATCACCTGGTGGACAAATTTCCCGTACTGCTTTTGCAGGTCGAGATCATTTTCACCCTGATAGGACAGCAGGAAATTGGTGCCTCGTCCGATGCCGTCGATCGCTGTTTGATAATGCTCGGCTGTGACGAGTGGGGTGTGATGTACCAGATGGTGGAGGACTTGCGTGTACCGCTGACGATACACGCTGATATCGGCAGGCGTCTGGTAGATCAGGGGCAGCAATCGCTGGTTTTCGAGCTTGATTGCAATGTTGTCTGGAAAGCGCGCGATCGCCGTGGTTGCCGCCGCGATCGCCTCCTGGAGCCTGCCAGCACTGTGTAAATCGCTAATCATGGCCAGATGGAGGCTGGGTTCATTGGGATGACGCTCTAATCCTTGATCACAGGCTGCGATCGCGGCGTCTAGCTGGTCAGTATTTCTATAGCAATCTGCAAGAGCGTGGTAGAAGGCAACATCACCTCCAGGTGTTTCGACAAGGGTTTGGTAATGTTGGAGCGCCTGCTGGTACTTCTGCTGTCGATAAAACCGATTGCCGCAATACAGCGCCAGTTGTGCCGGGTCTTGTCTTAGCCTGTAGGCAAAATCCAGGTTATTGAGGACAGCCTCATGGGCAGGTCGTTGTTGAAGTGCCGTTTGATAGGTTGCGATTGCGCCATCGACGTTGCCCTGCGCGAGCAGCGCATTGCCGAGATTGAGGTAAGTACCTACGTCATCCGAGTTGAACGTAATTGCCTGTCGGAAGATGGATTCTGCCTGGTGGGCATCACCGTGCTCCAGCACCAGGTTGCCTAAATTGTTGTGCGCGTCGATCAGCGTGGGGGCGAGCACAATCGACTGCTGATAGGCCTGCGCCGCCGCTGCAATGTCGCCCATTTGGGTCAGCAATAGTCCCAGGCTGTAGTGATAGTCTGCCAATGCAGGATTGATCGCGATCGCCTTTGACAGTGCTTTATAGGCATCATCCCAGCGATCCATCAGGTAGTACACGGTCGCCAGTTCGTGCCAGGTGTCGGCACGCTGGTCATCCTGCTGCACGATCGCGGCCAGCATTGCAGCAGCGTCTACCAACTGCCCTGTTTCTCGTAGCCTCACGGCATCAGCCTGCTGGCGATCGAGCAATGCCGGAGAGGAGGAGTCAACCGCGGCAAGGTCGTAGATTGAACGAATGAAGTTGGACTGCCGCACCTGCTGCAACGTTGACCAGTTGTACGGCTCGGTGGCCCGTACATCCCAACTGAGCACCTGGAGTCCGTTCCAAAACGTTGGATCACCATTGATGGGCGTCGGCAGATCGAGCAGCATCCGGCACTGGGGATGGGCGGCGATAAAGTCCCAGTTGGCCTGCTGTACGGGTGCCCAGTTGCTGTCATCGACGACAATGAGCGCGCGATCGGCCAGAAACGGCTTGGCCAGCAGCAGCCCCATCAGCTGGGAGCGGTAGTCGTGGGCACCGTCGTAAAAGTAAACCCCAATGCGATCGCTGGTTTCGATCGAGCGTAAGTCGGCAAAAAAGGCTTCAAAATCCTGGTTGCAGAAGAAAACCTGGTCGTGTAGCCCAAAGTGCGATAGGTTCTGCATCAAGCGTGCCTGGTTCTCGCCGGTAACATCAAACTCAGAGAAGTTGTCTACCGCGTAGGCCATGCGATCGGGATGGTTGAGCAATGCGCCAGTCAGGGTTGAGCCTTGAAAACAACCAACTTCGCAGTAGACTTCACCGGGTTCCATGCAGCCAACGGCAAAGTTGAGCAACTGCAGGACGTTTGCTGTTGTCATGCCCTGGATGTGCTGTAGAACCGTCTGAAACTGCGGGGACTGAGGTCGGACAGAGGGCTGCCCCCAACTGGAGTAGAGGCTGGGCAACTGCTGGATAAATGTCTGATAATCCATTACCGAATGTTCGCTGCAACGCTGCTAGTATTCCCGCTGGAGCCTGTTCTACACCGAATGTTGTCAAAGGGCAATCACGTATACTGATCGCTGCTGCAATGTGGTCTCAATATGGCCTCAGTGGCCTGACAAAAAATACGAATGCATGACGCATTTGAATTTATTTTAAACAGATTTAATCATCGACACCAAACGCAGCTCGTTGATAGTAAAAGTTGATAGCTTGCTTTAAATATTCAACGGGTGATGTGCTGATCTTTGCTGTTTTTTCACAGAACGATATAGTAATCTATGATCACTTCACATGAGCTTTACTAACTGTAATTCTCGATTTTCTTCCTGGTTTTCAGAAATATCGAGGTAAGTCCATTGATACACGCTAAAGCACCCTTAACGGACTCACTCAAGCTCGTAGTACAGCCACATGACCTGGAAACGGTTCATGACCTTGAGCGGTTGGGGTTTCAGCCCGTGCCACTGGTGCCACAGTTGGTCTACCTGTCGATCCCCCAAGATCGAATGGCAGACATGTTTTTACAAATCACTCAGGCGCTGTCAGATTCTAGTCAGATCCAGTCGCGCTACTGCATGACGCGATCGCCCCTCGATTCCAAAGCGCTCCTGGTTGAGTTTCTCAACGCCCAACCGCTGCATACGATTACAGAATCCGTAAAATACGCCTGGTTTCTGCAGGTGCTGGCGAAGCGACGCCTCTTCTTCAACTATCAGCCGATATTTGATTTGCAGCGCGGCCATGTCACGGCCTACGAATGTCTGGCGCGTGCTCGTTGCAGCCAGGGACGCTATTTTAGCGGTCAGCAGTTGATCGATGCTGCACTCTCGCTGAATCTGACACGGGAATTTGACGATTTAGCACGCACCGCCTGTTTAGACGCGATCGCGCAGGCATTGGCGCACTCGACGACCACGTATCCATTAGAGGCGCGGCAACCAACGTTTTTTATCAACGTGTTGCCCAACGCCATCATTCATGACCCGCACTTTTTTGACCAGACCTATCAGCGGGTGATTGATTTGGGCTTGCGACCGCAGCAGGTTGTGTTTGAGCTAACGGAAGTTGAGACACTGGCCCGGAGTACCGAACTGCACGATATTATCAGTCGATTTCGGGAATGGGGGTTTGGCTTTGCGGTTGACGACCTGTGCAGCAATGTGTCGGCTGACCATTATTTCATGGAATTTCAGCCGGATGTCATCAAGCTCGATCGCCGCCTGGTGTCTGGTTGTGGCCAACACGCACTCAAGCAAGTGATGCTCAAAAGTCTGCTCCAATCGGCGCATGAGATGGGGATTGCCGTATTGGCAGAAGGGTTGGAAACAGTTGTCGATATTGAATTTTGTCGTGCTCTGGGGATTGATTACGGCCAGGGATTTGGCTTGGCCTTACCAGAACGGTCACTCCAGACCCAATCATTGAACCTGCTCCAGTTGTCCAACGCCTCTTGAAGTTAGAACATTGTGAGTCGCTGGTTATGCGTTGGTAGATAATATTTCTGTCCGAAGCGAATCCCCAAAAACCAAAACCAGCAACCTCATTTGCTCATGGCTTACTCAATCGCGCAGCTAAACCAGATGGGCCAGGATGACTTTGTGGCAGCACTGGGAGCTGTGTTTGAAGACACCCCCACGATCGCCCGCGAAGCCTGGACGCAGCGACCCTTTACTGATGTGACCGATCTCCATCAGGCGATGGTAGATGTGGTCAATGTGATGACACAAGCAGAGCGGTTGGCGCTGATTTGTGCCCACCCGGATCTGGGCAGTAAAGCGAAAATGGCGGACGCATCGGTGCAAGAACAGGCTAGCGTCGGCCTCGATCACCTAACACCCGAGGAATATGAGCGGTTCCACAGGCTCAATCAAGCGTACAAGGAGAAGTTTGGGTTCCCTTTCATCATTGCAGTCAAAAAGCATACGAAAACCAGCATCCTTGCTGCCTTTGATCGTCGTCTGCAAAATCCACCCGATGTTGAAATGACACAGGCCCTGGCCGAAATTACCCAGATTGCTCAATTTCGCCTTGTCGCGATCGTCACCCCAATGTAATTGACTAAAAAAAGACCTGACAGCCCCCTGCCAGGTCTAGACCTTCGTACCTGAAGTACCTGATCTATGCTTTTAAGATACCGGCTGCAACCGCTCGAACCCTTCCCCTGCAAGGGCGAACTGGTGAGGTGATTTCAGGGTCATCCGGACGGATCGTCTGAATGGCACCCCTGATGGGATCAACCAAACTTTGGTGCCCATCAGGCAGTAAGTTGAACGTCCCACCCTGGAAGCAAAGCAGGAACGGTCAACGCACCACGCCACTAATCTTGCAAAGGTGCTTACCGTGATGCGCTTTGGGATGGTCGATCGCGGTACACTCACTGCCAACACCATTCCGCTTGAGACTGGTTCCGCAATTTTTATTCCACTGACGCTATGGCAGAACACTATCCACGCGATATGGTCGGCTACGGTCGCTATACGCCCGATCCCCAATGGCCGCATCAGGCACGGGTTGCAGTACAGTTTGTCATCAATTACGAAGAAGGTGGGGAAACCTGCATTCTGCACGGGGATCAGGCGTCCGAAACCTTCTTGTCTGAGATTGTGGGGGCCGTACCATTTCACGGTATCCGCCACATGAATATGGAGTCGTGCTACGAGTACGGCAGTCGATCGGGCTTTTGGCGGCTGCATCGCCTGTTCACCGATCACGGTATTCCCGTCACCGTCTATGGTGTCGCTATGGCGCTGGAGCGGAATCCCGAAGCGGTGGCTGCCATGCTCGAAGCCGATTGGGAAATTGCCAGCCATGGCTATCGCTGGATTGACTACAAGTATTTTGGCGAAGCGGCGGAACGAGAGCATTTGCAGAAAGCGATCGCCATCCACACGCAAGTGACAGGCAGTCGTCCCCTTGGCTGGTACACGGGCCGAACCAGTCCCCATACGCGCCGCTTAGTGGTTGAAGAAGGCAACTTTCTCTACGACGCTGATAGCTATGGGGATGACTTGCCCTATTGGGTTCACGACTACGGCAAGCCCCATCTCGTCATTCCCTACACGCTCGACAACAACGACATGCGCTTTGCCAGCGTCCAGGGCTTCAATTCTGGCGACCAGTTTTTTGCGTACCTGCGAGATGCGTTTGATGTCCTCTATGCGGAAGGTGAAACCGCGCCGAAAATGATGAGCGTCGGGCTACACTGCCGTCTGGTGGGCCGTCCCGGTCGCGCGGCATCTCTAGCCAGATTTTTAGATTACGTGCAGAAGCACGATCGCGTTTGGCTCTGTCGCCGCCTGGATATTGCCCGCCACTGGCATACACACCATCATCCTCAGGAAAAGGAAACGTGAGTCGTTTGAGAGATTTTGCGCTTAGATAGTCTGAGCAATCTTTCCCGATAGGTTTCTTGTAATGAAGTTTAAGTATGGTTCAGCCTTGGTGACAGCCCTGGTCATATCGTTTGCAACAGTACTGCCTGGTTTGGCAGAAACGGGGATCATTCAGGGATCGTCGAGTAGCCGCGTGAATGTCCGGCAGTCACCTTCGACTACTGCGCCGGTTCAGCACTATGGATTAGGAGGCGATCGGGTCACGATTCTCAACCAGACCAATGCACCCGATGGCTACCGCTGGTATTTTGTCGAGTTTCCTAGCTCTGGCGCGCGCGGTTGGATTCGCGGTGACTTGCTGCGTGTGAATGGCACCTATCCTGGAAACTCGACCCAACGCATTTCCTTTGCACCGGGAACATCCGCTGCAACCGTCGGTGGTAAGGTTCAGGGCACCCAGTACCGGGATTATTTACTGAACGCGGGTGCGGGTCAAACGCTGACCACCAGCACCGTCAGCAACAGTCCCTACATCCAGGTACAGGTGTTTGACCCCAACGGCAGTACTTTGTACACGGGGAGTCGCAATTGGTCAGGCGTGTTGCGCCGCACGGGCGACTATCGTGTTCGCGTTCGTTTGGTGCCAGAGAAGCAGCAATCGGGCGTCTCTGGGGAGTATAGCCTCACTGTGAGCGTTCGTTAGGGAGCGATCGTTAGGGAGTGGGGCACGATCGCCCTTGCTCAATGGTGCCCAACGGCCAGGGATGTGTTGTTTGAACCAATGCATCCCACACGCTTGACTACCGCAGAGCGCTGCGGCAGTCTTGGTCGGCTGCAAGTGCGAAGCCCATCGGTTAAAGACAGATACTCGGCCGTTTCCCACAGTCTTGCACTGGAGATGCCCCAATGGTTTCATTGCCGCCAGTCACTTGACCGGATAGACCTTGTCCAACTTTAGGAAGGTGTGCAGCAGGACGTTTGCGCCCTGAGTGCAGTGTTCGGGCGCGGTATATTCATCAACCGAATGGCTGATCCCGCCCTGACTCGGCACAAAGATCATGCCCATATCGGTGAAGCGACCAATCTCCTGGGCATCGTGTCCGGCGCGGCTGGGCAGGTGAGTGTATGGCAGGTCAAGCTGCTCCGAAACTTCCCTGATGATCGCTTTGATGGCGTCGGCGGCGAGCGTCGGCATGATGTGGAGCGTTTCACGGAGGGTGAATTCAACATCCGTGGCGGCGGCGATCGCGGCAAACTCACGCTTGATGCAGCTCACCAAAAATTCCAGGTGCGTCTGTGAGAGATCCCGTAGATCAATCCGAAAATCAACGTTACCGGGAACGGTGTTGGTGGCATTGGGCGAGACGTTGAGATACCCAACCGTTGCTACCTGGTCGCCCGGAATGTCAGTCCCGATTTTGTTCACAGCCAGTACCATCTGGGCTGCTGCAACCAGCGCATCTTTCCGCATGTGCATTGGCGTTGTGCCGGCGTGGTTCATCCGTCCGACGACGTTGGCTGCAAACCGATATTGCCCCACAATCCCATCCACGACCCCGATCGGCAGACCGAGATGCTCCAGTACACCCCCCTGCTCCACATGGAGTTCGACAAAGGCAGCAACCTGCGAGCGATCGCGTTTTGCCGTCGCAATCTGAGACCAGTTGCCACCAATTTTTTCGAGACATGCCTGGATGGGCGAACCGTCGAGACGCGCGTAGTATTCCGGGCCTTCTTTCACTTCTCCAGCCATCGCCTTGCAGCCCAGTACTGATCGTTCTTCATCGGTAAACACGATCACTTCGATCGGGTGATCGAGCCGAATGTCGTTTTCGTGCAGCACCCGTACCATTTCAATACCCGCCAAAACACCCAGACAGCCATCAAACCGTCCGGCGACAGGAACCGTGTCAATATGCGATCCGGTTGCCAGAGCCGCTGCGCTTTCATAGCGTCCCGCGTATTTGCCGATCATATTGCCAGCCGCATCAACCCTGACTGTCATGCCTGCTGCGGCCATCCAGGCTTTCACCTGCTGGCGGGCGAGTAAGTCTTCCGTTGTAAAGGCCACTCGACTCACACCCCCATTCGGCAATTGACCAATTTCTGCCAGTTGCATCAGACTGTGGTTGAGGCGATCGCCATTGACTGTGAGCTTCGAAAGAACAGGCATTCGCATCCCCCCGTTTGAACGTGCAGTGGTTCCTGCTGCTTGTCGTCGTTTCAGCTTGTAACAAGGAACAGGCTAAACCTAAACTTAGAACAGCCTGACGGGAATCGGTAGTTCAAACTGTACATAATCAGCCTGAGATCTGCGGTAGACGTACGATTGAACCTTGAAGGCAAGGGGAGGGCAAGCGAGAACTGCCGCCTGACTCTCGCTCCGACAATGCTCACTTCCCAGCTCAGATGTTGTTACAAATCGAGAGGTCCAATGACGGAAACAAACGGTGTGAAGCGCGTGTTTATCTGTGGGTCGGCACTGCGGGGGCAACCCGACCACGGCAATCTTCAGTCGGCAACGTTTATTCGGGAGGCCAAGACGCGTCCCCAATATCGCCTGCATGCCGCAGCCGATGGCTGGCATCCGGCCATTTACGAGGTTAAAGAGGGTGGCATTTCCATTCCGGGCGAAGTATATGAGTTGACGATCGCCCAGTACGAGCACCTGCTGGCAACAGAACCACCCAATATGTATCCTGCTGACGTAGTGCTGGAGGATGGTGAAGTGCTGACGGCAATTCTCTACCCGCGTGAATTAGTTGAGGAATATCGCTGGCCAGATATTTCGCATCTCGGCGGTTGGGCGGCGTACAAAGCCAGCCTTGCGAAGGAGTAGGGGGACTGAAGCGTTGGGAGTGGGGAGTCGAGAGTGATTGATGGGCAAGTGATGGACGATCACACCATGATGCAGCGCTGCATTGAACTGGCACGGCAGGCGTTGGGACGTACGGCACCCAATCCGCTGGTGGGGTCGGTCATTGTGCAGGGCGGCGCGATCGTCGGTGAAGGGTTCCATCCTAAAGCCGGACAGCCACACGCCGAAGTCTTTGCGCTGCGACAGGCAGGCGATCGCGCCCGTGGTGCAACCCTCTATGTCAACCTGGAACCCTGCAATCACTATGGCCGCACCCCTCCCTGTTCGGAGGCGATCGTTGCTGCTGGAATTCGGCGCGTCGTCGTGGGCATGGTTGATCCAGACCCTAGAGTCTCTGGCGGCGGGATTGCACGCTTGAGGGAAGCGGGTATTGAGGTCACAGTCGGGATTGAAGAAGCTGACTGTCGCACCCTGAACGAAGCCTTCATTCACCGGATTCTGCATCACCGTCCCTTTGGCATTCTGAAATATGCCATGACGCTGGATGGCAAGATTGCCACCACGACGGGACATAGCGCCTGGGTGACAAGTCCTGCGGCCCGTGTGGAGGTGCACAAATTACGAGTCGCCTGCGATGCCATCATTGTTGGCGGCAACACCGTGCGGCGCGATAATCCTTTACTGACAAGCCGCCAAGACCCAACCCCGCTACGAGTGGTAATGAGCCGATCGCTTGATCTCCCCACGGATGCGCAGCTTTGGGATACCGAAGCCGTTCCCACAATTGTCTTTACGGAAGCAAACACCCGACCAGATATTCAAAAAACGCTGATGCAGAAGGGTGTTGAAGTTATTGAAACCACTCCCTTAACTCCCGCGAGTGTCATGACACACCTGTACGATCGCGGTTGCCTCAGCGTGTTGTGGGAATGTGGCGGCACACTGGCAGCAAGGGCGATCGCCGATGGATCTATCCAAAAAGTGCTGGCCTTCATCGCACCCAAAATTATTGGTGGCAGCACGGCACCTTCGCCTATCGGTGATCTAGGCACAACAGAGATGACAGAGGCTTTTGTCTTAGAGCGCATTCAGTGGCAGCAGATTGGCCCAGATTTTTTGCTGGAGGGCTATTTGCGGAGTCGGGAATCGGGAGTCGGGAGTCGGGAGTAGAGAAAGAGCGACGACTTATTTGTCCCTGCGGCTTGCAGTTCAACGATTGGCAAAGGGAAACTCACTGTGAACAGTCCAACGCTGTCCATCGTGTTGCAAGAGCGTGAGATGCGTTGCCAACCATTCCACCTCAAATGGGCGATGTTGAAACTCTGCCCAGGCTAGCTTGAAATTTTCTTTTGTCAAATCCCGAAAGCCAACGGTCATATGCGGCGTGAACGATCGTGCTTTCCCAACCGCATCGACAATGCCCAACGACGTTTCTAAATGAGTCGCTAACGCCGTCTGTAGCATCAGCAAGGGCGATGACTTGATGACATTGATATAAATAACGCGAGGCACAAACGCTCCAAAGCCCGACAGTGCAATAGGCATCGGCAACGTCTGTACCGCAAACTCGCGCAACGTTTCGCTGAGTCCGGTGATTGCCTCAAGGCTCCACTCAAAAGGAGGCTGTAAGGTGATGTGTGGAGGCGATTTGAGCGCCGCACGACTGTTATAGCGATCGACAAACACCTGCTTGATCGCATTCACCTCGTCCTGAATCGCCTGCGACGGTAACAAAGCAATAAAAAACCGAGCGGTTGCTGCACTCAAAAGGTTACCCTGTATACCCTACGACTGTTTGCTTGAGTATTTTTTGCCTGGACACTGAACGAAGGAACATGCGATCGACTCCAGAACTTGTAGCCAATAATCCCTTCTTACCATTGGCTATTCACAGTCTATCGTCTGTCGTTTCAGGCAAATTGCATCCTCGTTCGTTCAAACCCATCGTCTATTCAAAGGACACCTTCCATGCCGTGGTTCGTCAAAATTGAAGAAGGCATCGTCGATAAACCTGTCTTTGACCAATACGTGCCTGCCCACAAAGCCTTTGTTCGCAAGCTGATCGATAAGGGACATCAAGCAAAATCTGGCTATTGGAGCTGCTACGGCGGCGGTATGCTTTTATTTCAAGCGGCTTCAATGGACGAAGCCAAAGCGATCGTGGCACAAGATCCCCTCGTCGAAAACGGCTGTGTGCATTACAAGCTCTACGAGTGGCGCGTGGTTGTGGAGTGAGGGATGAGGGATGAAGGCTAAAGGATGAGGGATGAAAGATGAAGGATGAATTAGGTTACTTCTGCCTCCTGCTTTCTGCCCTCTAACTTCTGCCCTCTGCCTTCTGCCTCCTGCCTTCTGCCTTCCACCTTGTACCCACTGTCACCAGATGATGCTATCCTGTTAGGTGATCCGGACTCATGCGATCGCAACGCCTCAACCTTGTCAGGACCGGAAGGTAGCAGCAATACGGGATGCTTGTGATAGGCGTGAACTCCGGGTCGCTTTTGTTTGAGCGGCCATCCCTTCATTGTTTCGCTCACTACGCCATTTTTTATTCTTGTGTACGGTTTTCCCCCTGCAAGATTGATGACACGTTCTTGTCTTTGTTCCTATGCTGGAAGCGTTGGGGCGAGAGATCGTAATTGCTCGCGATTCCGCAATGTTTAAAGTCGAGATATTTAGGAGCGTGTAGCGCTATGGGTTTGGGAGATTTAGTTCAGAAAGCGGTTTACCTTGGCATTGGGGTTGCCTCTTATGCCGGTGAAAAGGCGACGGAAAAACTCGGTGAGCTGCGATCGCAAGTGCAAAAGCTGGCCGATGAAATGGTTGAACGCGGCGAGATGACGAGCGAAGAAGCCCGCCGCTTTGTGGATGACATGGTAAATAAAGCGCAGCAATCCGCTGGCGATGCCCCGCAGCCAACGCCACCGGCGGAGCCACGGCGTATTGAAATTATTAACGATGATGAAGAACCGGTAAAGACCACGCCCACCGATGTCGATCAAATGCGACAGCAGGTGATGGACTTGCAGGAAGAGCTACGGCGGCTGCGGCGAGACACCCCTTAACCAGTGAGATAAGCTATACTGAAGCGACTCTCACAGATGGAACGGCGGTTCAGTGCCGTGACGATGCTGTTGCCAAAGCGCCCTCCAAATCTGTGATTGCGGACGCTACTGAGCACATACGCTCACCACACAGATGTATGGAAAGTTGGTCGAAAGAGTTCTCCGAAATCGTGGAAGTGATGGCTAACGAGATCGAGCTATTCTTCACTGCAGTCGCGAAGGATGTTGGCGAAATGGTTGACGCATTCGTAGACGTGTCGGCAGAAATTGCCGAACAGGTGCAGACTGTCTTTGCCACTGAACTGGAACAACGCCTGGGTGAGCTGGTTGATCCCATCCTGGAAGCCTATCTTGGCATTGAGCTGGCGGTCGAGGAAACGGCCCAACCAGTGATCCACACCGTTGAACCGTTTTTGAACGATCGCCCCGCTTGCGTTGGGTGTCGCCACTATCACGGTCAGGTATACGGTGGCACAATGCTTGTCTGCGGGATGCATCCCTACGGTTGGGAAACCGACAAATGCCCCGACTGGCAGTCAACCTGGCAGGAATAGGGCGGTACATATCTCACCTTCAGGGTTGGATTAACGGAAAAAAGTGTCCAACGGGGCCTTGCCCGTGTCCGATCGCCAGCGCATAGTGTAGCGCGTTGGTCACATAGGCTTTGGCCCACTGGGTTGCTGGGAGCGGATCGTATCCTAGCGCGAGGTGGGCGGCGATCGCGGCTGATAGCGTACATCCCGTGCCGTGGGTATTGGTCGTGTTGACTGGCTCTACCGTCAATGTTTCAAGCTGCTGCCCATCAAACCAGACATCCACCCCACGCAGTTCGCCTTTCATTCCGCCACCCTTCACCAGTACGGCTTTCGCGCCTAATTGATGAATGCGCTGGGCCGCCGCCTGCATCGCTGCCAATGTCTGAATTTCCAAACCGCTGAGAATTTGCGCTTCGTAGCGATTGGGCGTGAGCACCGTTGCCTGCGGGATGAGTGCCGTTTTCAGCGTCTCGATCGCGGCATCATCGATTAACTGTGCCCCCGTACGGGAAACCATGACCGGATCAACCACCAGCTTCGTCAGCTTGAGCGCTTCTACCTGCGCTGCTACCGCCGTGATGATGGTTTGGTTCAGCAGCATTCCGGTCTTTGTCGCCTGCACGCCTATATCGGTTACAACCGCTTCCATTTGCGCTACGACGGCTTCGGGTGGCAGCGCATCCACGCGTGTCACACTCAACGTGTTCTGCGCGGTGACACAGGTTAGCGCACTCGTGCCATGCACTTTGTGAAACGCGAACGTGCGCAAGTCTGCCTGGATGCCTGCCCCACCGCCACTGTCTGATCCCGCGATCGTCATCGCGACCGGAATTCCTGCAATCCCAACGCCCTTCTGTTCACCCATTGCCTGTCTTTTCCCTCCAGATCCATCTTCATCAAACGCTCGGTTTAGGCCTCTTTGCGAGTCACCTGTCTCATCTTGAGTGCAAACAGCGGCGGGTAGCGTCTGCCCTGACCTCTAGGCGGATTCCTCCCGCACCCTACACCCTTCACCCCACACCCAGTAGAATAGAAACTACATTCCTTAAGAAATATTACAATCATGAGACTCACGCGGATTGACCTCAACAGTTGGTTGTTTCACATGGGTGGTCGTACGATTCTCGTTGACCCTGTGCTGGTCGATCCGCTGGTATTTTACGGACTGCCCTGGCTGTTTACGGCTTATCACAACACGCCGATCGCCTTCACGCCCGAAGCTCTGCCCCCAATTGATATGATCCTGATCTCGCAAGGGATCGATGACCATTGCCATAAGCCAACGTTGGAACGCCTCGATCGCGCTATTCCCGTTGTAGCGTCCCCCACAGCCGCGAAGGTCGTCCGGCAGCTTGGCTACCAGCAAGTTACTGCGATCGCGCACTGGGAGGAATTTACGTTAGGTGACACGCTCAGCATCACCGCGATTCCTGGCGCTGAAATTCAACCGGGTCAGGTAGAGAATGGCTATTTGCTGCGCGATCGCGCCACGGATGAAACGCTCTACTATGAGCCACATCTGTTCCCCACCAAAGTCCCTGCCGACCGGATGGGACGCGTTGATGTGGCGGTTGCCCCGGTCGTTGGTCAAGTGATTCCCCTGTTAGGGCAGGTCATCATGGGGCCACTCGAAGCAATGCATCTGGTGGCAACCCTTAAACCCCAGGTGTTTGTGCCCACTACGTTAGGCGATATCCGCGCCGAGGGTATTCTCCCCAAACTCATTCAAACGGTCGGCAGCGTTGAAGAGTTCCGCGATCGCCTGCTGGCCTCTGGCTTACCCACCCAACTGCGCGTACCTGCGCCGGGTGAAACGGTGGAGTTGAGCGCGATCGTGCGGTGATCGTGGGGAGGGAAACAGGCGAAGGTATTGAATTTTGAGATGAGAGGGGGTGAGGAACAAAACGTTTTAGCCTTTAGCCTTCATCCTTTAGCCTTTAGCCTTCATCCTTTAGCCTTTAGCCTTCTACTTCCTACTCCTCACTCCCCACAGCTCGATAATGCGGACAGCGATCGCATGGCCCACTCGGATTGACCGCGCATCGAAGCAACTCAGAGCGAGCATTATAGCGACAGGTACAATCCCCAATTACCCACTTTCCATCGAATAAACTGCCTTCTGTGACGGCCTCACACGGCTGCACGTAGAGCGCGATTTTATGGAGCTGATAGCGACCCGATCGCAACTGATAGCGATGTCGGCGCTCCAGAACCCGGTACGTTTGACCATCGACTTCTAAGTACGATCCTGGTTGCGGATTCCAGGGTAAGGACAGATGACCAATGGTCGCGTGAGGATGGTTCAGAATAATTTCTGCGGGTAGTGGATTCAGCTCCATAAGCAATACGATAGCGGTCAACCAATAAAATAAAGGGCTTCCGGCTGGGAAGTATACCGACCAGGAAGCCCAAGCTACGTTCTGAAGTGTTACGCTCCTTCGTGAGCACCCTGTGATGGGGGTGGTCAAGCGATCCGGCTCCAGCAGGGCGTTAGCCGTTTAGCGCGCCCTGCTGGAGCCGGTCAGACGTTGGACTAGGAAGCCGCCTGCCGCTCTTTGGCCTCCTTGATGACCTCTTCCGCGATATTGTTCGGGCAAGGGGCATAGTGCGAGAAGGACATGGAGAATTGCCCCCGACCAGAGGTCATGGTACGCAAGTCACCGATGTAACCAAACATCTCGCTCAGCGGCACATCGGCTTTGATGCGAGCGCCGGTGGGGCCTGTTTCTTGAGACTTCATCATGCCCCGACGACGGTTGAGATCGCCAATGACATCGCCCATGTAGTTTTCGGGTGTAAACACATCGACGTTCATGATCGGCTCCAATAGCTGCGGTGCCGCTTTAGGAATCGACTGACGATAGGCTGCTTTAGCCGCAATTTCAAACGCCATTGCGGATGAGTCAACGGGGTGGAAGCCGCCTTCCAACAGCGTGAATTTCAAGTCCAGGCAAGGGAACCCAGCCAGAACGCCCTTGTCGGTCATGCTGGCAAAGCCCTTTTCGACTGCAGGCCAGTATTCTCTGGGCACGCTGCCGCCGGTAACCTTCGACTCAAACTGGAAGCCAGTGCCCGGTTCACCCGGCTCGATGACATAGTTGATCTTGGCGTATTGACCCGAACCACCGGACTGCTTCTTGTGGATATAGCCGTCTTCAAGGCGCTTGGTAATCGATTCGCGGTAAGCAACCTGGGGTTTACCCACCTCAACTTCGACACCATGCGTACGCTTGAGGATGTCCACTTTGATGTCCAGGTGCAGTTCGCCCATCCCTTTGAGGATGGTTTCACCGCTCTCTTCATCGGTGACCATGTGGAAGGAGGGGTCTTCCTGCACCATTTTGGTCAGGGCAGCGACCATCTTTTCTTCGCCGCCTTTCGCCTTTGGCTTGACCGCGATCGAAATCACAGGCTCAGGGAAGACCATTGGTTCCAGCGTCGCCGGGTGCTTGGGATCGCAGAGCGTGTGCCCGGTTTGGACATTCTTCATCCCGACGATCGCGATGATATCGCCCGCTTGCGCCGAGTCGATCTCTTCACGCGAGTTGGCGTGCATTTCCACCAGACGGCTTACGCGCTCGGTCTTACCCGTATACGTGTTGAGGATGGTGTCACCCTTTGACAACGTACCAGAGTACAGACGGGTAAAGGTCAACGCACCGAAGCGATCGTCCATGATTTTGAATGCGAGCGCTCGCAGGGGTTTCGTGGGGTCCACCACCGCAAAGTTGCCCGTCTCATTACCTTCCAGATCGACTTCTGGCTGCGGTTTGACTTCCATAGGGTTGGGCAGGTAATCCACCACGGCGTCCAGCACCAACTGTACGCCCTTGTTCTTAAAGGACGAGCCGCAGTAGGTCGGGAAGAAAGCAAGATCGCGAGTCCCTTTGCGGATACAGCGCTTCAGCGTGTCGATGTCAGGCTCTTCCCCTTCCAGGTACTTCTCCATAACGTCATCGTCTTGCTCGATCGCCAGTTCAATGAGCTGTTCGCGATAGGCTTCGACCTGATCGACCATGTCCGCTGGCACATCTTTGATCTTGTAGCTCATGGGATCGCCGGAATTATCCCAGATCCAGGCCTTGCGGGTGAGGAGATCAACGACGCCCGTAAACTGCTCTTCAACCCCGATCGGCAGCACCATCACCAGTGGCTTCGCACCGAGGATCGTGTCTACTTGTTTCACCACACGAAAGAAATCGGCACCCGTGCGATCGAGCTTGTTGACATAGATAATCCGCGCAACGCCAGAATCGTTGGCATAGCGCCAGTTGGTTTCCGATTGTGGCTCGACCCCGCCAGAACCGCAGAAAACACCGATCCCGCCGTCGAGCACCTTCAGCGAACGGTACACTTCGATGGTGAAATCGACGTGTCCGGGAGTGTCGATAATGTTCAGCTGGTGGTCATTCCAGAAACAGCTTGTCGCAGCAGACTGAATCGTGATGCCACGCTCCTGCTCCTGCTCCATGAAGTCTGTTGTTGCCGCGCCTTCGTGAACCTCACCAATTTTGTGGATCTTGCCTGTCAGCTTCAGGATTCTTTCAGTTGTGGTTGTCTTACCAGCATCGACGTGAGCGAAGATGCCAATATTGCGATAACGAGTGAGGTCTTTCATAATTGCTCTCTAGATTGAATGCGACAAACCGTTGGTGACCACCTGCGAGTGGTGATAAAGGACGTCGGTGTGTCTCCGTAGCCATGCAGGTCGAAACTCCAGCCAGCTGAAAGAGTCAACCAGTTGGAATGCGAGGGATCCTTTTACACACTCATAGCTATATTTACAATTGTAAATTGTCGCGCTGTAAATATGGAGGAGACGGCTGTAAATGTGGCGAGATTCAATCAGCCGTTCAAGCCGAGTCTGATTGGTCGCGCTGGTGGCTTGACCGATGATGACATCGCCCCAGCCCCTTCACCGTGTCTCCGCATTCCCCGATCGCCTGCTCGCCTCTAGTCTACCCAGCCAGCGATCGTGTTCCCACGTCCAGAGTGATCGAAACCCGGCGGGCGATCGCAGGTTGGCGTTCTGACTCGCCGCGCCAAATGGCCACTGGCAATGGCGATAGCAACGGTGGTCAAACGTGCTGTTCCATCTCGGACTATCCTAGAAAAGCTGGATTGATAAATCGTGATGCTAAACATTTCGCAACTGCTGGCAGACGAGCTTGACCTCAAACCGTTTCAGGTGAGCAACGCGCTGGAACTCTTTGCTGAGGGTTCTACCGTGCCGTTCATTGCCCGGTACCGTAAAGAGCGTACGGGCGAAATGGATGAAACGCAGCTACGCGATCTGTTCGATCGCTACACCTATTTGACTGAACTGGAAGAGCGCAAGAAGGCCATCCTGGAAGCGATCGCTCAGCAGGACAAACTCACGCCTGAACTGGAAGCCAGAATTACCGCGTGTTTGCAGAAAAACGAACTGGAAGACCTCTATCTGCCGTACCGTCCCAAACGTCGGACGCGCGCCACGATCGCCCGTGAAAAAGGGTTGGAACCGCTGGCAGCCTTCATCAAAGCGCTCAACACACCGACGGCTGTGCCCGCTGATTTAGCCACTGAAGCCGCGAAGTATATGTCTGAAGCGAAAGGCGTGGCAACGGCTGAGGATGCGTTGAAAGGTGCCGCTGATATTCTGGCAGAGGAAGTGGCGGAGAAAGCGAATCTCCGAGCGTATTTGCGCGAGTACTTCATGGCGGAGGGTGTGTTGACCTCCAGCGTAAAAGGCGACCATCCCGAAGGCTCGACGAAGTTTGAGATGTATCGCAGCTATCAGGCAAAGGTGAAGGCGATCGCGTCGCACAACCTGCTGGCGCTCTATCGCGGCGAAACGGAAGGCGTGCTGGATGTCGAACTGGTCTTCGATGAAGACGCTGTCCTCTCCTATCTGGAATCGCAGGAGCTACGCGCCAAGCAGCGGGAAGTCCGCGCGTTCTACCGCGACCTGCTCAAGGATGCGTTCCATCGGCTGATGAAAAATTCGCTGATTACCGAAGTGCGAGCCGCGAAAAAGGTGGAAGCGGATGTCGAATCGATCAGCACCTTTGAGGCGAATTTGCGGGAACTGTTGCTGTCTGCTCCGGCTGGCATGAAGCCAACGTTGGCGATCGACCCCGGTTTTCGCACCGGCTGCAAAGTTGCGGTGCTCGACCAGACGGGCAAGTTCCTGGAATATCAGACCATCTTTCCCCATCAAGCGGCTGCACAGCGCGTACAGGCGGGACGCACGCTCGTTACGCTGATTGAGCGCTATCACGTCGAACTGATCGCGATCGGCAACGGGACGGCTGGGCGCGAAACGGATGAGTTCGTTACTGAAGTGCTGCAATCGCTGGAGCGTAAACCTGTCAAGGTGATGGTCAACGAGTCCGGCGCATCGATCTATTCGGCCAGTCCCGTGGCGATCGCCGAGTTTCCCGACCAGGACATCACCGTGCGGGGTGCCATCAGCATTGGTCGTCGCCTGCAAGACCCACTGGCAGAGCTGGTGAAAATCGATCCGAAATCGATCGGCGTGGGGCAGTACCAGCATGATGTGGATCAGAAATTGTTGAAGAAAAAGCTCGATGAAACCGTCGAAAGCTGCGTGAACTATGTCGGTGTAGACCTCAACATGGCGTCCAAAGAGCTTTTGACCTTCGTTTCTGGCATTACGCCGACGATCGCTAATAACATCGTGGCCTATCGCAATGAGAACGGTGCCTTTGATAATCGTCGGCAGTTGCTCAAAGTCCCCAAACTCGGCCCCAAAGCCTTCGAGCAAGCGGCAGGATTCCTGCGGATCCGCAATGGCAAAAATCCGCTCGATAATACAGCGGTACACCCCGAAAGCTACAAAGTGGTCGAAGCGATCGCCACGGATCTCAGCGTTCCCCTCACCCAAATCACGCAGGTTGCCGATCGACTCAAGAAAGCTGACTTGAAGAAATACGTGACGGACGCGATCGGGGAACCCACCCTGCGGGACATTCTCGCTGAACTCGAAAAACCCGGACGTGACCCCCGTGCCGAATTTAAGTACGCCACCTTTAAAGAGGGCGTGAAAGAAATTTCTGATCTCACGGTGGGTATGGTGCTGGAAGGCATTGTCACCAACGTTGCTAACTTCGGTGCCTTTGTGGATATTGGCGTGCATCAGGATGGTCTGGTGCATGTCTCGCAACTGGCCGATCGTTTTGTCAGTGACCCCAAACAGATTGTGAAAGTGGGTCAGGTTGTGAAAGTGCGCGTCCTGGAAGTCAACGAAAAACTCAAACGCATTAGCCTCTCCATGCGTGCCGAAACGCCGGAAGGACAAGAGCGCAACCAGAATCAGGGCCATGCAGCGCAACCAAAACCCAATTCCTCGCAGCCAAAACCCCATTCGTCCCAGCCTAAAGTCAATGCCGCTCAGCCCAAAGCGACCGCAGAAACAAGACCAGCGACGTTAGAGGACTTGAAAGCTAAGTTTGGCAAGAAACGGTAAGGCGGGGCGATCGACCGTAGGGATCATTCGCTGGACTCTACGGCAGGGGCGTCTACTTTGTTGAGTCTGCACCTGAAGACGTTGTTGCAGAGACAACGGCGATGACTGACCGCTCCTGCTCCAGGCCATCGATTTCGTTGGCCTAACCGTTAAATACCGCTAAAAATCGACGCCGCGTTTGAGGTCAATGCCTTTTTCAGCGTAGTGTTTGTGGCAGATCATTTCGGAGTGGATGCTGGCGAGGTCAAAGTAGGCCGGGGGATTTTTGCAGCGTCCGGTGATGATAATTTCGGTGTCGCGGGGTTTGCGGAGCAGTGCCTGCACGATCGGCTCCTCTGGCAGCAACTCCAAATCCACCGTGGGGTTCAGTTCATCCAAAATAATGGTTTTGTAGAGTCCAGAGGCGATCGCGGCGCGCGCAATTTCCCAGCCACGTTCTGCTTCGACGTAATCAAGCTCTTGCTGCTGGCCGCGCCACACGATCGCGTCCCGCCCACAGCGCTGGTGATCGACCAGGTTGGGGTAACTCTGGTTGAGGGCGGCGATCGCAGCATCCTCGGTATAGCCACTCCCCCCCTTAAGCCACTGCATAATCAATACCCGATGGGATTTATCCTGGCTGATCCCTTTGCCGATCGCCTGGAGCGCCTTGCCCAGCGCACTGGTGGATTTGCCCTTGCCTGAGCCAGTGTAAATTTCAATCCCGGCAATGCCATGTTCCTTCGGTGCCGCGTGGTAATGAGGGCGCATTTCCGAATGCAGATCGGCTACATCCAGCAGCGGCTGTGGTGCCCCCCGACCCGTAGCAATAATCTCCATGTGCTCTGGCTTCCGCTTGAGCGCACTCACGACCTCATCCACGGGTAGCAAGCCCAGGTCGAGCACCGGGTTCAGTTCATCCAGCACAACTACGGAATAAAGACCGGACGCGATCGCGCCCTTGGCCACATCCCACCCCCGCTGGGCTTCTAGCTTATCGAAGCGAGTAATGTCATCGGGGCCAAAAAACTCGGCTCTGCCCGTGCGAACCTGGTCGATCAGATGGGGAAAGCCGCGCTGCAAGGCTTCGATCGCGCCATCTTCGTCATAGGTACGACCCGGCCCTTTGAGAAAGCGCAGCAGCAACACGCGCGTCTGCCAGTCGGAATGGATGCCTAATCCAATCGATCGCAACACCACACCCAGCGCTGCCTGCGATTTTCCCTTCCCGGCTCCATCATAGACATGAATCTGACCTGTGAGCCGCTCGGAACGGGCGTTTGCCGTCCGAATGCCAATGCCCGTTCGTGTCATAGGCTTTAACGCTTGCTGTAGCATCATCTTAACGAACTTTACCCATCTCTGTGCGTTCGATTGTGAGTGTACGCTATATGTAGCGGTTTGAGGCGAAAAATTCGCGAATATTTCCGTATCAGCGGGGCGACGGTGAGCCGGGAACTGGGCGTCAGGACGCGGGGCTGGGGGCGCAGGCGTTAGGAGGTGGGCGTCATGGGGACAGGCGATCTGAACAGTAGAAACGTAGGCGATCGCGGTTGGTTCTACTCGCAGCTCTGTGTAGGGTTGTATTATGAGTCAGCAGATCATTCAGCCTGAGCAATGGGGTAACGTCTGGCTGCGGTCAGTGGCGGTTCACTCAATACGGGGTAGTTCACTCAATCCGATGCCGTGCCGCATGATGCGTGTGTCAACGCGATGGCAGGATGGGAATGACCATGTTGCAGATTGTAAACGTTTCAAATGACGCGGATAAATGCGATCGTTCGATGCTTTCATTAACCTGAGGGGGCATTTGTTATGAGACTCAAAGTTATCCAAAGCACCACGTTCAAACAGTCGCCTGGCGATTCTTCCCACCTGCCCGCACAAGATAAAGTCTCTGTTGCCGCAGGCAAGGTCTTTGAGCTTCATTCCTGGAAGTTCGTTGAGAATGACCACATTAAAGTGTCTTTCCTGGGCGAGACGCTGGGAACCCCGCCCCGCAATACCTGGTTTGTCTATGGGTTGCATATCCATCTCATTGACAGTCATGGCAACGTTGTTTACGGCAAGCCGGTACCGCCGCCGTCCCCACCGCCGGGAAGTCTTCCCACCAGCAAAGACCTTAACATTCCCTATAAGAGCCAGCTTGATAATGCTGTCAACCCGACGGGCGCGTGCAATGTTACTAGCTTTGCGATGGTGATGGCCTATTTTCAGATCAAGCAGCGTACCAGCGCGGCTCAGTTTGAAGATGAACTCTATCGGTATATGGATGCCAATGGCCTGAGCCGTCACGACCCCGGTGACTTAGCCCAAATGGCAAAGGCCTATGGCGTCAAAGATGATCTGACGCTCCGTGGGAGTTTAGCAGACATTCGCAAGGCGATCGCAGAGGGGCGTCCCTGCATTGTCCACGGGCACTTCACCAGTTTTGGTCACATTGTCGTCATTCGGGGCTATAACCAGAGCGGATTTTACGTCAATGATCCCTACGGCGAATGGACGGCCTCTGGCTATCTCAACAATCGATCAGGGCAGAATCTTTTCTATTCCAACAGCCTCATTCAGAGCAAGTGTACGCCTGAAGGGTCAAACTACATCTGGCTGCACCGGCTGGCCAAGCTTTAAACGCAGGCATTGAATGGATGTCCAACCTGTGGGGTGCCGCATTCCCGATGGCCGCTCATAGACCGTTCTGCTGTCAACGTCATCCGGACGGCTGTGAGGGATTGTCCGTTAACCGTCCAGATGACATCTATAGTGGGGCGGCAGCCACTATTTCTGGCGAACTGGTGATTGTTCGAGCGGTTTGGCGATCGGGAGCTGTAGCCCTGCCACTAGCTGCTTCAACTGCGGCTCAAATCGCTGTAAGTCCGCCAGCACTTTGAATTTGCCGGTTTCAGATGCGGCGTCAAAGGCCGTTGTGATGACATACAGCGTGGTTCCATCAAACGCAACATAGCCAATGTGCTGTTCATGAATGCCTTCATTGGCCCGTTTGACGCCGGAAAACCCGTAACGCAGTCCCGTGAGCTTGCCGATCGTCACCTCGGTCGGCGATTGGGTTGTAAATGCAATCTTGTTGCCGTACTCGGTTGTCCGGTCTTGTTTGAACGCTTTGTAATAGTCTTCTACCCAGGCTTTGAGCGCGGCTGTCACGCGGCTGCGGAATTTGGGATCACTATAGTCTGATTTGGCTGGAATGCCTGCGTCCAGGAGCTTTTGCCGTAAATCTGCCCGAGTCTCGACTAGATACGTGCCCATCTCAACGGTGCCGACAAACGCTCCCTGATAGGACACGCAGAGCAAAGGAGCGTTGCTGTCACAGGGATTTGCCCGCCAGGGGACGGATAATTTGGTGTTGCCTAAGACCCGTTTCCAGATATTCACGGCGCGGAGATTTGCGGGTAATACAGGTTTGGCCGGTTCCGCCGCCGTCACGCGATTGGCCAAGGGACTACTGGTAAGGATCAGGGTCATTAGCGCGATCGCCATCCACCGGGGCGATCGCGATCGAAGTAGCAATCTCAGCATGAGCAAGGTTGAGACAATAGCAATGTGGATCACGATCATAGAGCAGTCTTTCCCCTGCATGAATTAGTAGTGTGATGGGTGCAATCAGTCGTTTGGGAGCGACGACGCTGGCCCATGAGCCTTCATCACCGCCATCACTCTCGATCGTGTGGCAGAGGCGATTCAGAAAGCCAGCCCAGATGGAGTATTGCCGTTGCTGGCGTCCGCCGCTTTCTGGCCAAAGCTATAAATAATTCATCGCCAAAAACGGCTCCTCCGCTCACTTTCGTGATTTCACTTTAGAAAGTAAAATTTCTGGGGAGCGGGCGATGTCGTCACGTTGGATTGATCGACCCTATGACGGCCATCGCGCCGGGGCCAATAGTTCTTTTTGGATCGATATTGAGCGATCGTCGTATCGTTAGACTGCATTACTTGGATGAAGGAAGACCATGCTGAAGCAGATTGCTGTTACGTTTGTTGGCTCGATGACCGTTCTGGGTGCTTTACCTGCGACTGCCATTGCACCTGGATTTACCCAACTACAGACCTGTCAACGTTTTACGGCAATTAAGTATCACGTGCCCAATAACCAGGTCATCCCCAGGATTTCTCAGCACACAGCCAGCGGTTATTACATTAATTGGCGCGTCTCACAAAATGGCGCTTCCGGCTATTGCTTTGTGACCAATGGCAATTCCACAACGGAGTGGAAGGCTGAACGAGGGCCACAGCCTGGACAGCCCAGTCTTGGCCCCAACGAAAAAATCTTTACTGGTTTACCGGGTTATGGGGATGTCGTCGTCAATCGCGGTGCTGGTCTGGCAACGGGCGATCGCCAATACTTCACTGTGCGCCAACTGAGTAACGGCGCTACCTACAAGTGGTATGCGCGCTGTGCAAATCACAGCGATCAGGTCTATGACGGCAGTGGTAAATACGTCGGGTATAACCAAAAACTCGCGTCTGTTTTCCCTTACGTGTGTGAGTTTAGCCCCATTAAACCCAGTCCTGCCATCAAACCCCAACCGCGTTAGCGTGACGCGATGAGAGATGGCGATACGAACCTGTTGATTTTGACCCGGTTTCTGATGCTGTTGGCGAATGTGCTACACGTAATCTGGCTCAGGTGCAAGTGCGGCGAAGCGAGAAACCCGTGTTTTGGCATGAGGGACACCTTGCAACCAAGCGACCATC
>JAJPKC010000175.1 GCA_021323955.1 Oscillatoriales cyanobacterium Centralia_MAG_596
AACGCTCTCGATTCTGCAATCAATTTACTGGATGACTGGATTGTAATTCCCTCAGCGATTGGTTCAGTTGTGACAGCCACACTTCTTTGTTGGGTTACAAATTATGGGTTTACCAAGTTCTATTGGGTGATTACGAAGTGGTTTTTAACAACTGGACTGATTGTGTTTGGAACCTTCTGGCTATTTCCTTGGGGCAATACTGCTGAGAAACTATCAGCACGGGATGGGCTACAAGTCCTTAGCAATCCAATATATGAGTTTGATGCAAAGGGTGTATTGCTTGGAACTATCATTCAAGTTCTTTTCCTCTTTGTCATCATTGGAATTTCCGTTTTGAAACCTTGGGGAAGACGAACGACAAAAGCGAAGAGTCCAGTCAGTACAACTTAGTTAAGACAAGATGCGGCAGCATAACAATTCGTTTAGAGCGGACGTACAAAGCTTCTGCACTTAGTTTCAGGGTGATTTGTCGCTGATCGAGCGAACCGATCCTTAGCGTCTTGGCCAAAGCGGTATAAAGCGGTATTGACGAATTGATGTAATCATAAAGGGCACGGGGTCGTAGACTCCGTGCCCTTTACCAGTTGATCTAGGTTCACCGCTACCTATACAGCGGTCTTTGCGGGGGGATTGGTGTGGCGGGATGGCAAATTATTGCGGTTCAGGCCACCCAAAAACATGGGGACAAACTTCTCCATAAATGCCTTGGGATCGCGTTTCCAGGCTCGTTGCGCGACCTCAATGCGGGTAAGCTGAAGTTCTGGCGATAGCAATGTTTGGGGGAGTCGCTCCATCAGGTATTGGGGGCGCTCCCAGATCGACATGGTGTTTGCGATATCGAGCAGGTTGCCAATGCGGCGTAACTCCGCACCCAGCGTAATATCCATCCCTGACTCAAAGGCCGCTTGCTCGATCGCGGCGTACCGTTGCTTTGCCGTTTCAACTTTGCGACGGTTTTCAGGACTTTTATCGGCTAACTTGGCCAACCAGCGATTACCCCACCGGACGTGTCCGGCCTCTTCCGGGAAGATGCGCTCGATCGTCTCACGGATTTTAATGTTCTCTTCTGTCTGGGGTGCCTGCTTTAATGCGTAGATGTGAGCTGAAAAGTACTCACACCCACGCTTCTCCGTGACGTTGATTGCCGCCAGGGTCGAAATCAAAAAGTCATCGAGATCAGCTTCCGTATCATGTAGCTCGGAATCAAGCAGACGTTCAAATTCGTGAATGTAGGAAGAGCCGGGGGGGGTGCCCACGCTGTAACCCAAATCAACCAGCAAATCGGTTAACCACATCGCATGGCGCGCTTCATCGGCAATGTGACGCGACACATCGCGGATTAGCTCCGGTGATTTGCCATTGAGCTGTTCAATCAAATTTGTCAAATCTTTGCAGCTCCGCTGTTCGCTATAGCGGTAGCGGTTGAGTGTGATTAAATGCACTTCGCGATCGCGCACCACCTGACTTAAAATTTCGCGAGCGCCCAGAGTTTTACTTAACTTGCGGGGGTAAGCAACTGTCATTGTTGGATCCAGTTTATTAACAAGTGAAATTGATCGTAGCCTGGAGCTGGAATGAGGGCATGGCTGTTTCGCTCGCCGCCATCCAGCGATCGAGATTTAGGGATCGGGACAGACATCACACCTTATGTAACCAATTGTAACGAATCTGAAGCGACTGGTTCGCTTTAGAAACCGCAAAAGTTGACATTGAGGGGCAATCCATTGATCTATGTTCGGACAAAAAATGCGCAGGCGTAGCAAAGTGCCAGCCTCCGCATTTTTTGATAGCTCACCTAAGAATGAGCCTGTTTAATTCGTCGTCCGAGGACGCCCCTTAAACATCGTAGTAGAGCAAGAACTCATAGGGGTGGGGACGGATGCTGACTGGGATCACTTCGCGATCGAGCTTATACGTGATCCAGCTTTCGATGAAGTCTTCAGGGAACACACCACCGGCAGTCAGGAAGTCGTGATCGCGCTCCAGATTTTCCAGGGCATCTCTCAGCGAACCCGGGGTGGAAGGCACCTTCGACAGCTCTTCAGGGCTGAGTTCGTAGATGTCTACATCCAGTGGCTCACCGGGATCGATCTGGTTCTTAATCCCATCGATACCCGCCAACAACATGGCTGAAAATGCCAGGTAGGGATTGGAGGTTGCATCCGGGCAACGGAACTCCAGGCGCTTCGCTTTTGGGTTGGGGCCGCTCAGCGGAATCCGTACCGAAGCCGAGCGATTGCCCTGAGAGTAGGCCAGGTTTACAGGCGCTTCAAATCCAGGCACCAAGCGCTTGTAGGAGTTGGTTGTGGGGTTTGTGAACGCCAACAGGGATGGTGCATGCTTCAAAATCCCCCCGATATACCACAGCGCATTCTGGCTCAGTCCAGCGTACTTGTCGCCCGCAAAAGTGGGTTCGCCACCATTCCAAATGGACTGGTGCACGTGCATCCCAGAACCATTATCACCAAAGACAGGCTTGGGCATGAAGGTCGCGCTCTTGCCGTACTTCCGCGCCACGTTCTTGATCACGTACTTGTAGGTCAGCAACCAGTCTGCTGCCTGCACCAGCTTGCCGAAACGGAAGCCCAGCTCGCACTGACCACCCGTGGCGACTTCGTGGTGATGCTTTTCGATCGGCACGCCAATCTTCAGCATCGTCAGCAACATTTCCGAGCGGATGTCTTGCGAGGTATCGGTCGGTGCAACCGGGAAATAGCCTTCTTTGTTACGGGGCTTGTAGCCCAGGTTGCCGCCTGGCTCTTCACGCCCTGAGTTCCAGATCCCTTCAGAGCTGTCTACGTAGTAGTAGCCTGAGTTTTGAGTCTGGTCAAAGCGCACATCGTCAAAGAGAAAGAACTCTGCTTCAGGGCCAAAGAATGCGGTGTCGCCGATGCCTGTTGATCGAAGGTACTCAACCGCTTTCTGCGCGATCGATCGAGGATCACGACCGTAGGGTTCGCCTGTCCGAGGCTCTCTGATACTACAAATCAAACTGAGTGTGGGCACCTCATAAAAGGGATCGATCCATGCCGTATCTGGATCGGGCACCATCAACATGTCGGATTCATTGATCGACTTCCAACCCCGAATGCTGGAACCGTCAAAGGGGACACCAACGCTAAAGCTACTTTCATCAATCTGATCCTGATACAGCGTCAGGTGCTGCCAGATACCGGGAGTATCAATAAATTTCAGATCGATCAGTTGAATGTTGTCACGCTTAATCCATTCCAGGATTTCCTGCGAGGTCGTCATGAATTACTCCTTGTTGCAGTACTGTCTCAAAGTCGGAGAGGAGAAAGGTCGCCAAGATGATTATTTGGTTTGGCAGTGAATGAGAGCCATAGAAGCAAAAAATAAGTGGATGTCGATCGACCAAATGTCAAGCTGAATTGTCTAGAGGTGAAAAGCCAATTTTTACCTAAACATGAATCAACAACCTTACCCTGGTCACGAACCAAAACAAATCTGCATCAGGCACCTCCTCATGCCATCCCAAACCCTCAAACGATTCGCTGATCAAGACAAAGCATCTCAATCAGTACACTTGAGGTTCAAGGGTTTGACCATATCTGCATCATCCTAGAGATAGGCCCAGACGCATTTTGTATCGGATATTACAAAATACGTCTGAGCCGCAGCAGACTTCAACATAGATTAAGATTGCAGGCGACTTCGCAGAAGCAGTCAAGAAGACGGCGGCTTCCTGCTTTGTAAACGGCTTGTAACAACCCACATTGACAATCGCAACAGCGTCATCAATCGGTTCAACGTCCGTGGTAAACTGAGCGATGCGTCTAGACTCGACGAACTATTGAGTCCGGCGATTTGGGCAGTCCTTGGATCTGCACAGGCACGGACAAAATCCGCTGAGATTCGGTCTGTCGCGATCGCCATCACGATACGATGGCTGTCATGGCAAGGCTCAGTTCTCTCTGAGTCAGCTTACGATTCTCACATAGCGTTGCCGCACCTTGAGGGTTTATCGTAGAGCGAGTCAGGCATAACCAAATCTGTATATAAGGACTATTGGGAGAAGAGTTTCATGCGGGATGCAGTGACAAGTTTGATCAGAAATTACGATATCACGGGTCGCTATTTAGACCGCAACGCCGTTGATAGCCTGAAATCTTATTTC
>JAJPKC010000441.1 GCA_021323955.1 Oscillatoriales cyanobacterium Centralia_MAG_596
AGTACCAGGCCCTTCAAAACCCTCTTTGGATGCTCGTCCAGCGCCTCGACCTCAGACGATCGTGGAACTGCGTCGGCCTCCCCGTCCGGTTCGTCCTGGAGAAGGTGGTACGTCAGAAGGCGCGCCACGGACAACTGAGGGCGTTGTGTTAAAGGCGAATCGCCCTACGGCTCCAGCAGGAGGCACAGCGACAGCAGGTGGCGCACCCACGGGGGATGTGCAGCTACAAACGCGGCCAACCTTGCCACGTACGAAAAAAGCCAAGAGCTGGCAGGAAGAGGAAGAAGAAGGACGGGAAGCTGAGAAGGCGGCGAAAGTGGCCGGTAAGGCGAAGCGCCGTTCACAAGTCTCGTTGGAAGACGAAGATGAAGACATCGATATGCTGCTCGGCAAGGACTCTGATTCGCCAGCGCCGATTAGCCTCTCGTTGATGCGTCCCGCCAAACCAAAATCAGCCCGCGCTACAGCCCAGATTAAGGCTCCTGCAACAGGGCCAAGAACGAAAAAGGCGTCTAGTCCACGCGATCGCCGCGATCGCCGTGAGCAAGAGGCGAAGATTGAAAAGCCAGAAATTATCGTGCTGCACGGTGGATTAACCGTGCAAGAGTTGGCCTCAATCATGTCAGTGCCAGACACTGACATCATTCGAACCCTGTTTATGAAGGGGATTGCAGCCACCGTAACGCAAACTCTGGATGTTGCTACCGCCACCATGGTGGCGCAGGAGCTGGGTGTTGAAGTTGAAACTGGCCAGAAAGAAGCTGAGGCTAAGAAAATAACTGAGATGCTGGATGCTGGTGATCTGGAAAAACTCCAGCGTCGTCCTCCCGTGGTCACTATTATGGGTCACGTGGATCACGGTAAAACAACGTTGCTTGACTCGATCCGAAAAACTAAAGTGGCTCAGGGTGAGGCTGGTGGCATTACTCAACATATTGGTGCTTACCACGTTGATGTCGAGCATGAGGGCGCACTCCAGCAGGTTGTTTTCCTGGATACCCCCGGTCACGAGGCCTTTACTGCTATGCGGGCACGGGGCGCGCGGGTAACCGACATTGCGATACTGGTCGTGGCCGCGGATGATGGGGTGCGACCGCAGACCGTGGAGGCAATTAGCCACGCGAAAGCCGCGGAAGTGCCGATCGTCGTCGCAATTAACAAGGTTGATAAAGAGGAAGCCCAGCCCGATCGCGTCAAACAAGAACTGACCGAATACGGCTTAGTGCCTGAAGAGTGGGGCGGCGAAACGGTTATGGTGCCAGTCAGTGCCATCACCGGCGAGAATCTAGACACACTGCTGGAAATGATCCTGCTGGTGGCTGAAGTGGAAGACCTCTACGCCAACCCCGATCGCTCTGCGAGAGGCACGGTCATTGAAGCACACCTCGATAAGGCAAAAGGCCCCGTTGCCACGCTGCTGATTCAAAACGGCACGCTGCATGTTGGCGACACGCTGGTTGCCGGGTCAGCACTGGGTAAAGTACGAGCAATGGTGGACGATCGCGGTCAGCGCGTGCGTGAAGCCGCTCCATCGTTTGCCGTTGAGGTGCTGGGTTTAGGCGATGTACCTGCTGCTGGGGATGACTTTCAAGTCTACGAAGATGAGAAAGAAGCCCGTGCTGTGGCATCCGACAAAACCGATGAACAACGTCAGTCTCGTCTCTTACAGGCGATGTCTTCACGACGTGTCAGCTTGAATACCCTTTCGGCACGGGCTCAGGAAGGCGAGCTGAAGGAACTCAACCTGGTGCTGAAAGCGGACGTGCAGGGTTCTGTCGAAGCACTCCTGGGTGCGCTCAAGCAGTTGCCTCAAAACGAAGTGCAGGTGCGGGTGCTGTATGCCGCTCCTGGTGAAATCAGCGAGACTGACGTTGACCTGGCTGCTGCCAGCGATGCTGTTATGATTGGATTTAATACAACGCTGGCACCGGGAGCACGTCAGGCAGCCGATCGCGCTGGGGTTGACGTGCGGGAATACAACATCATCTACACGCTGTTAGATGATATTCAAGCCGCTATGGAAGGGCTACTTGAACCGGAACTGATTGAAGAACCCCTTGGTCAGGTCGAGGTTCGGGCCGTATTCCCAGTTGGGCGTGGTGCTGTTGCTGGCTGTTATGTCCTGTCTGGCAAGATTATCCGTAACTGCAAGGTGCGGATTCGCCGCGGTGGTGAGGTGATTCACGAAGGCAACCTGGATTCGTTGAAGCGGATGAAGGAAGATGCGCGTGAAGTGAACGCCGGGTACGAATGTGGTATTGGCCTTGATAGCTTTAGTGGCTGGAAAGAAGGCGATATCATCGAAGCCTATCGCATGATCACCAAGCGCCGGACACTGTCGGCCAAATAGGCTGAATTGATAACCAACGCAAAACGCCGATTACCGCACAGGTTAGTCGGCGTTTTGCGTTGAAGCGATGTCGCCAGAGCCGCTGAGCGTTACTGCATCGAACCCAAAAATGTGCAGCGATGGATCAGAATCATGATAACAATGCTCTCAACAGCGCCCGTAAGAGCGGTGCTATGTGGCTACGTTGGATGGATTCTATGTCAGCATTCACCCTTTCCAGAAACCCTTTAAAGACAAAAACAGCCACACTCACTGTGTGGCTGTAACGTTAATTGAGATGCGTGAATGTTACTTCCCGAGATTCGCCGCTGCAAAATCCCAGTTCACCAGGTTCTCAAGGTAGTTCTTGATGAATGCTGGACGAGCGTTGCGAAAATCGATGTAGTAGGCATGTTCCCACACGTCGAGCGTCAAAAGTGCCTTTTGCCCGTGTGCCAGTGGATTTTCGGCATTGGGGGTTTTGGTCACTTTTAAGGTGCCGTTGTCATCAATCAGCCATGCCCAACCGCTGCCAAATTGAGTAGCCGCCGCATTGGAAAACTCCTCCTTAAACTTATCGAAACTGCCAAAGGACTCATCAATCATCTTTGCCAGAGTACCAGTGGGGGTACCGCCACCGGACGGAGAAAGGCTGTTCCAGAAGAAGGTGTGGTTCCAGACTTGAGCGGCATTGTTAAAGATACCGGCTTTGGACGGGTCTTTGAAAGAAATTGTGATCACTTCTTCCAATGGCTTGTCCGCCAATTCGGTATCAGCCACCAGTTTGTTGAGGTTATCAACATACGTCTTGTGATGTTTGCCGTAGTGATACTCAAACGTTTCAGCCTTCATGCCATGCGATTCGAGGGCATTAAAGTCGTAAGGGAGGGGAGCTTGTTCAAATGCCATTGGGTTCTTCTCTCTTTGCAATCTGCGTTTAAAGTCTAATGCCTATCGATTAAGGTTTTCCACACACGATCGAGCAGTTTTCGACAACTTAGTAACCTTGTAGACAGACAGACACAAAGCTATGGAGATTCTATCCTATAAGCACGGATTAAATCAGTCTCCGGCGCTCCATCGGAAGACAGAGATTGAGATTGGCCATGATTGGGATTAATGCCCTGCGATATTCCTACTTCAGCGCCATGCCCGCCCGCTCTGAGGTAGTGGGCAGCCAGCGACTCGCGATCGGCATCCGCCAGCCTGTCCCAAAGGCGCGATCGGTTACCTTCAACACGGGCGGGGCCTGTCGCCGCTTAAACTCAGCGCGAGTGACCAGCTTCACGACCTTATTGACTACCTGCGGATCGTGCCCTGCGGCAACGATCTGGTCAGGTGTTTGATGGTTATGGATCAGCCGTGCCAGGATGTCGTCGAGCGTATCATAGTCGGGCAGCGAATCTTGATCGACCTGACCGGGCTTCAGTTCAGCGCTGGGGGGTTTGGTCAGTATGTTTTCAGGAATGACTTGAACGGATGGATTGGAATCAGGATCGATCCCTACGTTTATGCGCGTGTTCAGCCAACGGCATAGCGAGTATACGCGCGTTTTGGGTACATCGGCGATCGCTGCCAGTCCACCGTTCATGTCGCCGTACAGCGTGCAGTAACCAACGGCCATTTCAGATTTGTTGCCCGTGGAAAGCAGCAAATGCCCAAACTTGTTGGAAATCGCCATTAGCAAATTGCCGCGAATCCGCGATTGAATATTTTCCTCTGCCAGACCAAACTCGGTGCCCGCAAACAAGCTGGCAAAGGTCTGATCATACGACTGCATTAAGTTCCCAATGGGCAACGTTTCGGTGCGGATGCCCAAATGCTTTGCCAGTGCAAGCGCGTCGGTGACGGAGTGATCGGAACTGTACGTTGAGGGCATGAGGACACCGAGGACGTTTTCACGTCCGATCGCCGCCGCCGCGATCGCCGCGACCAGAGCCGAATCAATCCCACCGCTCAGGCCCACAACCACCTTTGAGAAGCCGCATTTGCGGGCATAGTCGCGCACACCCAACACCAGTGCTGACCAGAGTTCAGCATCTTCATTCTCTGGGAGGGGCGCGATCGAGGCGGGTTGCAGATCACCGTCCCGATACTCCAGCATCACGAGATCTGCTTCAAAGGCCCGCGCGCGACACACCAGTTCGCCCTGACGATTAAACGCCACGCTACAGCCGTCAAAGATTAGATCATCATTGCCGCCGACCTGATTTGCATAGATGACTGGTTGATTAAACCGAACCGCGCTGTGCTTGAGCATGGCTTCGCGCAGTTGTTGCTTGCCCACTGTATAGGGCGACGCTGACAGATTAATGGTCAGGTCAACGCCTTTCTGGGCCAGATCGGCGATCGGGTTTACGGTGTAAGTGCGTTTGCCCCAAAACTTCTCATCATTCCAGAGGTCTTCGCAAATGGTGACACCGATATGAAGCGATGAGGCGGTTTGCGCGTTGAGTTTTGATGGTTCCGTGTCTCCGTGTCCATCTAATCCTGACTCCCGACCCTCGATCGCCAGCACAAAGTGGTTCGCTTGCCGCCCCGGTTCAAAATAGCGGTCTTCGTCAAACACGTCATACGTGGGCAGGAGACGCTTGTGAAAAATGCGCTGAATCTTGCCATCCGCGAGCAGTGCCATGCTGTTAAACAGAGGCTTGCCGCCTTCCAGAGGCGATAGCGGGTTCATCTCAACCGTACCGACGAGAGCGGTCAGCGATCGCGGCAGGTCGTTGGCGAGCTGTTCTAGTGTGGTGGTCATCGACTCGATGAAGCCGGGATGCATCAGAAGGTCGCGAGGCGGATAGCCGCAGAGGGAAAGCTCTGGTGTGAGCAATAATTGGGCACCCTGGTCTACCGCCTGTTGCGCTGCGGCCAGAATCGCCTGCGCATTACCCGTCAGGTCGCCGATAGTGGGATTGAGTTGTGCGATCGCAATTTTCATGGGTGATTAGGACTTTAATTTGATGTGGATTCCCTTTGCGGCTGGATTTTTATCGTGAGGGATTTCTTTGACCTCAAACATATCGGTCGCGCGGATCAGCCCTCCAAGTTTTTCATATCCATAGTTCCTTTGATCAAACGAGGGTGAAATTTTGGTGAGTTGAGCACCAAACGGGCCGAGATTCGCCCACCCATCTTCTTCGGCGATCGCTTTATAGGCATCTTTTAGCAAATCGACTAATTCCTGATCGCGCTGTAGTTTCTGGCTATTTAACGCTTCTACTTTTTGGCTCGCAGCATCTTTCGCTAAGTTTTTGCTGTCCTTTTCAACGGTTTCAACAGCGTGATCGAGCGTGCCAGAAGTAGTAGATTCTTTTGATCGTCCCAAAATTTCCGTGTAAATAAATTTATCACACGCGCTAATAAACGCGAGCGGTGTTTTGCGCTCACCAAATCCGTACACGACCAATCCAGATTCGCGAATTCGACTGGCTAACCGTGTAAAATCGCTATCGCTAGAAATAATGCAAAACCCGTCAAAGTTGCGCGTATACAAGAGATCCATCGCATCAATAATTAAGGCACTATCGGTAGCATTTTTGCCCACCGTGTAGCGGAACTGTTGAATGGGCTGAATCGCAAATTTATTGAGTTTATCTTTCCATTTGCCGAGCTGTGAACTGGTCCAATCACCATAGATTCGTCTGACGTGAGACGTGCCATACTTGGCAATCTCTTTGAGCAATGATTCAATTAAGTCAGCATTAGCATTGTCTGCATCAATCAATACAGCCAGTCGATCAGACTTAAATTGAACTTCTCTACTCATAATATTGACCGCTTAAAAAATTACTTTTTAGCGCTCCCTCGCCATTTAAATAAACACTAACGGTTTATCTTTCAACGGTGCAAATGCTTCGGCATCAAAGCGATAGAGGCTGGCAGGACGACCCGCACCTCTGGAAGCCTTGACGCCGGTATCGGATAAAAAACCCAACTTGAGCAAGCGCGATCGAAAATTAGAATAATCTGCAAAATTTTCGCCTAACACAGTGGTATAAAGCTGATATAAGTCACTGAGCGTAAACAGTTCAGGCAACACCTCAAACGCAACCGGGCTATATTCCAGCTTGTTGCGGAGGCGGCGATGACCATATTTCAGCACTTCATTGTGGTCAAAGGCAAGCTGCGGCACCTGCTCTAGCGGATACCAGGCGATGCCGCTGACGCCGTCTGCAATTAATTCTGCCTCCGCAAAGCGCACCAGGGCAAAGTAGCTCACCGAAAGATAGCGAACGCCATAGCTATCGGTGGATTCGCGCGGATCGCGGTTGGGGCCACCAAAGGTGTAGAGCTGCTCCAGGTAGAGATTCCGCACACGGATTTTTTCGGCCAGGATGCGATAGGCCGCATCTTCGAGCGATTCACCGCGCCGTACCAGCGTGCCGGGAAAACTCCACCGCCCCAGAAAGGGTTCCTCCTGCC
>JAJPKC010000327.1 GCA_021323955.1 Oscillatoriales cyanobacterium Centralia_MAG_596
ACTATTCAATTCTCTAGGTTCGGGCGGACTCGAAAATGTCGCTCGCGCTTCACTTCCTCTCGACCGCTTAGCCAATATAACGACTCCACCCATCACCTGTCAAGCAATTCAAATTAAAAAAAAATCCCCCCCTGAAACCCTCCCCCGTTAACCCCTCTGAAACCAGCTGTGAGAGGATTAAGGAAGCGTTAGGGGGAAGACCTGTGAATTTTCAGTCCGTCATAGCTGTTTTGCACACATTTTGGAGCGATCGCGGTTGCCTGATTGTCCAGCCGTATGACACTGAGAAAGGGGCGGGCACAATGAGTCCGCATACGTTTTTGCGAGCGATTGGCCCCGAACCCTGGTCAGTAGCGTATGTGGAGCCGTGTCGTCGCCCAACAGATGGACGATATGGTGAGAATCCGAATCGGTATCAGCACTACTATCAGTACCAGGTGCTGATTAAGCCATCGTTGGACAATATTCAGGATATTTACCTGGATTCGCTGCGAGCATTAGGGATTCAGCCAGAGGATCACGACATCCGTTTTGTAGAGGATAACTGGGAATCGCCCACGTTAGGCGCATGGGGTGTAGGTTGGGAGGTCTGGTTGGATGGAATGGAAATTACACAGTTCACGTACTTTCAGCAGTGTGGTGGCATTGATTGCCGTCCCGTGTCGATCGAAATCACTTATGGATTAGAGCGGCTGACGATGTACTTGCAGGAAGTCAGTGCGTTTACCAAGATTCAGTGGAATGAGAACGTGACTTATGGCGATGTGCATCTCCAGGGGGAAATTGAGCATTCGACTTACAACTTTGAAGCATCAAACCCCGAAATGCTATTTACCCTGTTTGGACTGTATGAGCAGGAAGCAGGACAATTGATTCAAAAGGAATTGGTCTTACCGGCACTGGATTACGTGCTGAAGTGCTCTCACACCTTTAATTTGTTAGATGCGCGGGGTGTAATCTCAGTAACAGAACGGACGCGCTACATCGGTCGAATTCGCCATCTTGCGCGGCAGGTGGCGCAGCAGTATTTGAAACAGCGAGAAGCAATGGGGTTTCCCTTGTTAAGGAATAAATGGGGGCAGGCGGCTTGACCAGCAGTAGCTTCTGTAGAAGGAATCGCTAGAAAGCCCGTTATCTGCTGTTCTCCATTGTCTCGCCAGGTTTGAGCAGTCTCTTCCCTGGGGCAGTTTGCTGTCTCTTTGATAACGGCGTATGCTGGCAAGGATGTATTGAGGTAAGGTCGTGGATGAAATTTTGGCGCGATCGCACCAGTTGAAACAAGCATTGGTCGATTTTGTGCTGGATGCTGAGGGAGAGTTGGCAACAGCGCTAGAGCGTTATTCTGCGATGCAGCTAGCACGATCACCGCAGCAGGATCAACATCAGCAGCGTTTAGTCATTGACCGATTTGTCATTGAAGGCAAGGTTGGGGATCAGACACCGCTGGCGTTATGGCTAAAGGAGGCGACCGATCTATCTGAGCGCGATCGACAACTGCTCCAGAGCTGGAAGCACAGTTTTGTGGGACTGTTTGCCGTCACCAAAATTTTGCCTGATGGATTCGAGTTGATGAATTGGTTGACAGCAAAGCTTTACACTGTGAAGCCGAATGCTCCAGCGATGGTAGATGAGATGCGTCGGCTTAAGCTGGGCGAAATTTTGCTTACTCAGATTGCGCCAGTCACGGAAGCTTACTGGACATTTTCAGGCCCGTGGAAAGCTATGGGTAGCCTAGGAAAGCCAAAGTTAGCCGTGGCGATCGGAAATTTCAAGCAAAATTATAAAGAGTCTCTTTACAGTGACGCGCCTGAACTGCTGGAAGAAGCTTGGCGGTCTGTGGAGCGCTATCACCAGGACTTTCTAGACTTTTTTGGCAGCGATGAAGTAACGATGTCAGGCTACGAACTTGGCAAGAAAATTGCGGAGTTTCAAGCGGTGCTGACAAAGAAGCAATTGGCTGAGGCAGGCATTGATGAGTCTAAATCAATGGCAGACCTTGCTGCTGATGCCGGTATGGATGATGCGGATATTGAAGAGGCGGCCGAAGCGATCGGTGTTGATGCCAAGGCCGTTTCGACCATGTTAAAGAGCAAAGAAGCCGCCGCCAAAATGGTGGCCCCACAGGTCGAACTACCACCCGAACTGAAAAAGGCCGAAAGACTTACAGTATTGGCGCACCCCCGTTGGGGCCAGATGTTTTTACCCACTTACACTCAGTTTAAAGATTTATTGACAGCAGAGGATCCCCAAGGCAGCGAGGCCGCAGACAAGCTTGCCCGGAAGTATCTGGATGATGCGGCGATCAATGCGTTTATTTGGCACCGCTTGGCAACAGAATATCCAGCACCGCTAGAAACCCTGCTGCGGGCTGTGATGAATCGACCAAATTTCAAGCTACAAAACGATCTGGACGCACTGCTGCAAGAATTCAATAAACCCTTGGAGCCGGAATTACCAGAGATTGCTAGCGTCCCCTTGCACCTGCACGAACTATTTCAGGAAGCGTTAAAGGAAGTGAGCAAGTCTAAGCCAAAAGATAAAGAAAAGTCCAAGAAGGGATTTCAGCGATGAGTCCCGAGCGAAGAGAGACACAGAACGGGCAAGTACAGTATCGCAGCTGTTCACAATGGTCGCCTATGGTCGATCGCGCACCAACGCTAAAGGATGTCGAAACGAAAGATGCCAACCCAGTGGGTTTAATGTGGAAGGAGAATTAACTTGAGAAACGTTGAAGAAGATGGACAGTTATTAGAATTTGCCATATAAGTGACTGGTAAGTTCAGCAGACGGTATCAACTTACATGCCCAATCGCTTGCAATGCAGGCTATAATCCAAACCGCTTGAGCGACTGTTTTTACGGTTGGGCTGTTCCAGAGACTGAACACCACGGCCATCTAGGCGAGCACTACGAGCATTCATAAATCCAGGCATCGGCAACAACCGGCTTGATCTAGTTTGCAAGTGATAAACACAACCCTGAGGTCGTTACGTTTGAAAAAGTTGTAAGAGTACATTCGTAGTCCTGTTGCTGGGGGATTTCTATTTATCCAGCTTTGCCCAGGTCGTTAATCCCAGGTTATGAATATGAGCACTGACATTAAAGAATCTGAAAGCCCTGATTTAAGCCCCTCTACAGAGGAGCAGCTTTTGTTGCCTCCAGCCTCGGAGTCAGAGACATCGCAGCAACTAAAGCAAATTGGCGATCGCATTTACACCTTTCTATCGGGACTGCCTGACTACTTGTCTGACTTTTTTGGGGAGTACAAGCGACCCATCATCACACTTGGTCTGATTTTTGGGTCAATCGTCTCTGTCAAACTAACGTTGGCATTGCTAGACGCTATCAATGACATCCCGTTGCTGGCACCGACCTTTGAACTGGTTGGCTTTGCTTACACAGCCTGGTTCATCTACCGCTACCTGTGGAAAGCATCCAGTCGCGATGAACTGCTGGATAGCTTTAATGGCTTTAAGGATCAAGTTTTGGGCAAAGGAAACCCTAAAATTTAGAGTTTGGTCGTGCAAGCACAGATTGCTGACAAACCACCCTCGTTGGTCATGCGGTTTCAGGCTAGACAGCCTTGAGCGATCGCGAGACGGGGGTGTTTTGTTGATGCTATTCCGTCAAAGGCGATCGCGCTTGTCGTATCTTGTTCTGCCAAAACATCTGGCACGCTAAAACTTTGTAGACATCGTGTAGACGGCGTGGTGTATCGTCGTCGCGATCTAACAGCTCATGCAAGTCAGACAGCCCCCCGATGTGGTAGTTGACCGTTGGCTTTGACTACCGCCTCCGGACCAAAGCTATGGGTGGCGACAGTCACGCTCTACTTCAATCAGAGGCAGCACTCAGCACTGCTGTGATTGCAACGCCGATTCGCTCACTGATGCCTGCCCCG
>JAJPKC010000484.1 GCA_021323955.1 Oscillatoriales cyanobacterium Centralia_MAG_596
ACCTTCCTTGTGAAATATCGTCTAAAACTTGATGCATTACTGACGGATCAACTGGGCTGCCAGGATATATGAGGTTGCCACCAGAATAAAACGCTAGTTTATCAAGTGAACTATTCCAATCTGGCCATAATTCTGCCTTGAATTCTAAAGGATGATCACTTTCATATGCATGCCGAATGCAGTTAGACATAAGTAGATATCCAAACACACGCTGTTGCTTATCCACGCGCTCACAACTGGGAAATACATCGATCATTAGTCTACAAACAGTACACCAAATCGTATAAAGGTTCTTGATGTATTTATCTTGGCTAGGAAAGTTTTTCCCTTTCAATGCGAGACAATAGCTAAGTGTATGAGCTGCCAAAAAATCGCTTCTTAAGTCCAGCTCGCCAAGACGTTTTCGTCCATGAATTTCATCCACGCTTTTCATTCGCCTTACACTTTCGTAATGCTTTATGCCTTGACTGACATGTGATATTTCATGGCACAAGAACGTTGTAAGCGCTAAACCTAATGTATTTTTCAGTGCTTCTTGAGGAACTCTTTCTGAGATATATTTGGTTATTTTGAGAACAGTACTTAAGTTGACACTAAGGAGGCTATTTATTTCATTGTTGTGTTGTAAGCTTGATCCGTTATCAATTAGTTCAAACAGAATAGCCTTGCAACAAGTCTCTAAGGGTTTCGTAACTTTTTCGGTAAGAGAATCAATCTCCGATAGCTTAGAAGCATTCTTCTTAAGTAATCCTATTTGTTCAGCTAAAACATAACAAGCATCTGCTAGAGAGAGCATTGACTGCTGACGATTGCTTACCAAATTACTTTCGGTAAGAATGCTTGGTCTTGCTGCTCTAAAAAGAATTGGAATTTTTGGGTTGTTGGGAAGATAAGACAAATCCTGATCAATGCGCTTAAATCCTCGAACTGGGCGAGAAACGCGTGATTTTGAACGGCGACCTAGATGTTCCCAGTCTAATTCTTGAACCATTGTTAATACCCACCTGTAGGCGAGCTAAGCTTCAGATATGCTAGCTGTGGATGCGGATGACACAGTGTACACCATCTGTAGCGTTGTGGATCTATCAAATGGAGTGAAAATGGTGCAAGGGTACTATCTTGCAGGTTTCGCGTTAAACCCTAAGCAGCGTGATCCGCCAAGATGGAACCCCCTTATTTTTAAGTGGATTTTCCTACTGGTCTAAGTCTTACAAAGCGGGTAAGCGATGTTGTGCAATGCATTTGAATAGAATGCTAAACAAACAGTCCGAGCTTTTTATGGCTACGCAATATCAGAGCCATGAATAGTGCTAAAAGAGCTTTTCAGCAATTTATCTCAGTTTGACTAGGCAGCATCAAGTCTGAAAATTAAGGTTGGCGATCTCCGAAACTGTTGTCAGATGAACAGTGAAGCAGCGATAGCATGAACTCTTTGACTACTCTTCATTCCTTAAGTTGTTGAGGCTTTTTTGCTGGTAGTCGATTTTTTGGCGGTGGTTTTCTTTGCCGTCGTTTTCTTTGCTGTGGTCTTCTTGGCCGTGCTGCCTTTCGTGGACTTAGTGGTTTCAGCGGCAGCGGCAGCAGACTTGCGCGATCGCCCTCCCTTCTTCGCTCCTGCCTTTGCGTTGAGCGCTTCCACGGCTGTGGTCATGGCGATCGCCTCGACGGTTTCGCCTTCGGGCAGTGAGGCATTGACTTTGCCGTGCTTGATGTAAGGGCCGTAGGGGCCATCGTAAATATTGACGGGTTCACCGTCTTCGGGATGGGCACCGAGTTCTCGCAGGGGTTTGGCCGCCGCCCGTCGTCCCCGACTGGCTTTTGGTTCGGCCAGCATTTCCAGGGCGCGATCGAGGGTAATTGTCAGCACATCATCGCCGGCCTTGATCGATCGGTATTCCTTCACGCCTTTGCCCTGGTCATGCACGATGTAAGGCCCAAACCGACCCAGACCTGCCTGGATCTTGCCGCCCAGTTCGGGGTGGGTGCCTAACAGGCGCGGCAGCGTCAGCAATCCAACGGCTTGTTCCAGCGTTAATGTGTCATGGGTGACGCCTTTGGGTAATGACGCGCGCTTGGGTTTGGGGTTGGCCTCGGACTCATCGCCAAGCTGCACATATGGCCCATAAGCACCGATCTTGAGATAAATCGGTTCGCCGGTTTCTGGATGCAGCCCGACCTTATCGGGGCCTTCTGTCTTCTGCCGGAGCAAGACTTCGACCTGAGCCGGATCCAGATCCGCCGGGGTCAAATCTTTGGGAATGGAGGCTTTCACCATGCCATCGCCGTTTTCCGCTTCGATATAGGCACCAAAACGGCCAATCCGAACCCTGGCAGCCAGATTTTCCAGATCAACGGTACGGGCTTCGCTGGGGTCAATTTGGCTTTCGCGGTCTCTGACCTGCGTTTCTAAGCCTGTGTCGCCTAAATAGAACTGTTTCAAATAGGGCAACCATTCGACTTCGCCAGTCGAAATTTCGTCGAGGGTGTGCTCCATCCGAGCTGTGAAGCTGGTGTCCACCAGATCAGGGAAGTGTTTTTCTAGCAGACTGGTGACCGCAAAGGCCGTGAAGGTGGGGATCAGGGCATTTCCAACCATATTGGCATAGCCGCGATCGATGATGGTGCCAATAATGCTGGCGTAGGTACTGGGACGGCCAATCCCTTCGCTCTCCAGCGTCTTGACCAGTGAGGCTTCGGTGAAGCGGGCCGGTGGCTGGGTCTCGTGCCCGATCGCCTCCAGATCGGTGCAGTTGGGCGTATCGCCAACTCTGAGCGTTGGCAGAATCACTTCCTGATCCTCGATCGCGGCATTGGGATCGTCTGACCCTTCGACGTAAGCGCGAAAGAAACCGGGAAAGTCGATGCGCTTGCCGCTGGCCCGGAAGCCCGCGTCTTCTACCTGAATTTGGACGGTGACGTGGGTTTGGCGCACTTCTGCCATCTGCGTGGCGACCGTCCGCTTCCAGATCAGGTCATACAGGCGAAATTCGCGGTCTTTCAGTCCAGTCTGCTGTGGCGTGCGAAAACTGCTGCCTGCCGGACGAATCGCTTCGTGGGCCTCCTGAGCACCTTTACTCTTGGTCGCGTATTGGCGTGGTTCAGGGCTGAGGTAGTTGCTGCCGTACATCGCCTGGACGCAATCACGGGCAGCCGCGATCGCCTGCTGCGACAGGCTGACAGAGTCCGTCCGCATGTAGGTGATGTAGCCCTGCTCATACAGGCTTTGGGCCACACGCATTGTATCCCGTGCCGACAGCCCCAGCTTGCGGTTGGCTTCCTGTTGCAGCGTCGATGTGGTAAAGGGGGGAGAGGGTTTGCGCGTTACGGGTCGCTCTTCCAGGTTGGTGACTGTCCAGGCGCGATCGCGAATCCGGTCTTGTAACGTCCGCGCCTCTGCTTCATTCAGCAGTACCACGTTCCGACCCGCAATGACCTGTCCGGTTGCTTCATCAAAGTCACTCCCGTTTGCCACGCGCACGCCTGCCAACGACACTAATCGCGCGTCAAAGGCTTGCTTCTCCTGGCTCCCTGCTTCCAGCGTTGCCTTCAAGTCCCAATAGCTGCCCTGCCGGAAGGCCCGTCGTTCGCGTTCGCGCCGAACCAGCAACCGCACTGCCACCGATTGCACCCGACCAGCCGATAGGCCAAAGGCAATTTTTTTCCACAGGAGGGGCGACAGGGTATAACCGACGAGGCGATCGAGAATGCGGCGAGTTTCCTGCGCTCGTACCAGGCGTTCATCCACGTCACGGCAGTTGCGAACGGCTTCTTGGATGGCCTCTTCGGTAATTTCGTGGAACACCATGCGCTTGATCGGCACGTTGGGCTTCAGCAGTTGAAGCAGGTGCCAGCTAATGCTCTCGCCTTCCCGGTCTTCGTCCGTTGCCAGAATCAATTCGTCAGCCGCTTTGAGTGCATCTTTCAGCTCTTTGACAATCTTTTTCTTGTCCTGAGGAACCACATAGAGCGGCTCAAAGTTGCTCTCTACGTTGACGCCGAGCGGTGCCCATTTCTCTCCTTTAACGCTTGCCGGAATTTCACTCGCAGATTGAGGTAAATCACGTACATGGCCCATAGACGCTTCTACCCGATAGTCACTGGGCAGGTAGTTGCGGATGGTACGTGCTTTTGTAGGTGATTCGACGATGACAAGCTTTGACATGGATCGTTAACGCTGTAAGGATGCGGCAATCAAGTTCCTTAATCTCTCTTATAACCAATATCGAACCGACTACCAGGAGTGAGCAAAAGTTTTCCGAATTGTAGCGGTGGCATAAAGCGGGTAGTGTACGCGCTGAACTTCATTAGTATTGGCACTTTAGCAACCTTCTGGATCAGCCTGATGAAAAATTGGGAATGGGATCAATCGAAATGATCAATGGCAAATCCGCCTTAAAACCAATACTGCTGGTGGGGTGTTACGGTAGATTGCAATGTAGAATCCACTGTAGAGGATTTCTGACGCTCTCGCCTCCTTAGATCTTCTTCAAGGGCTGTTCTGTCTTTCCTTAAACGTAACCCTAATCTTATTTCATTGGGCTAAACCTCATGGATTTCGCCACGCTTGCTGCCCAGCTCAACGCCGGGACGATTCTGCCAGAAAGTATTGTGATTGTCACCCTTGTCATTGTGATTGTGGGGGACTTGATTGTGGGACGGACGGCGTCTTCGCGCTGGACGCCCTACGTTTCGATCGCCGGACTGCTGGCTGCCGTTGGAGCGCTCTACTACCAGTGGGACACCTCAAGCCCGATTTCTTTTTTGGGTAGCTTTAATGGCGATTCATTAAGCGTTCTGTTTCGGGGCATAATCGCGCTGTCTGCGGCTATCACGATCCTGATGTCGATCAGCTATGTCGATCGATCGGGCACCTCTCTGGCCGAATTTCTGACGATTCTGCTCACGGCAACCATTGGCGGCATGTTTCTGTCAGGCGCAGACGAACTGGTGATGATTTTCGTCTCCCTGGAAACGCTCAGTATTTCGTCTTACCTGCTGACGGGCTACACCAAACGCGATCCCCGCTCGAATGAGGCATCGCTCAAGTACCTGCTCATTGGTGCATCCAGCTCAGCAATTTTCCTGTACGGCCTGTCGTTGCTGTATGGGCTATCGGGTGGTGAAACGAAGCTCAGCACGATCGCGGCCAGCATTGCCAGTGCGGGTCTGGATCAATCGTTAGGTCTGGTGATTGCCCTGGTGTTTGCGATCGCGGGCATTGCGTTCAAAATTGCTGCCGTTCCCTTCCACCAGTGGACGCCTGATGTGTATGAAGGGTCACCAACGCCGGTGGTGGCGTTCCTCTCGGTTGGCTCCAAGGCGGCAGGGTTTGCCCTGGCAATCCGTCTGCTGGTGACGGCCTTCCCGCTACTTTCGGAGGAATGGCACCTGGTTATGACGACGCTGGCCGTTCTCAGTCTGGTGCTGGGAAATGTGGTGGCGCTGGCACAGACCAGTATGAAGCGGCTGCTTGCCTATTCCTCGATCGGTCAGGCTGGCTTTGTCATGATCGGGTTGGTCATTGATAGCGATGCCGGTTACGCTAGCTTGCTTTTCTACTTGATTTCGTACCTGTTCATGAACCTGGGCGCGTTCATGGGGGTGATCCTGTTCTCGCTGCGAACTGGCACCGATCAAATTAGCGAGTACGCCGGACTGTATCAAAAAGATCCGCTGTTAACGTTGTGCCTGAGCCTGTGCCTGCTGTCGCTGGGTGGCATTCCACCGCTGGTGGGCTTTTTTGGCAAAATCTACCTGTTCTGGGCGGGTTGGCAGGCGGGTGCTTACGGGCTGGTACTGCTGGGTCTGATTACCAGCGTCATCTCGATCTACTACTACATTCGGGTCGTCAAAATGATGGTGGTCAAGGAACCACAGGAAATGTCTGAGGCTGTGAAAAACTACCCCGAAATTAGCTGGAAGCTGCCCGGTATGCGATCGCTGCAATTCGGATTAGTCCTCACAGTGGTTGTGACGTCACTGGCCGGTATTCTGTCTAATCCACTGTTTGCACTGGCCAATAATGCTGTGATGCAGACGCCTGTCCTGCAAGCGTTAAAGGCTGCGCCCCCCGTTGCTGTGCGAGATTTTCAAGCCACTGAACCGGAGCCACCATCGGTTAAGCTCTAATCCTTGGTGCACACTGGGTTTGACGGCCCTTTAAGCGTCGATTTTGATGCTGTGACCACGGATCCGAAGCCACAACCCGGCCCGTTGTGGGTTGGTGTTGGCTGTGAGCGAGGAACGCCAGCCGTTGTGTTTACTGCTGCCATCCAGACGATCGTTCGCGACTATGGTTTGGCGGAGGATCTGATTGCGGGCATTGCTACGATCGACACGAAAGCAACCGAGATGGGGGTACTGGCCCTTTGTCGGGAACGCAGCCTACCGTTACACGTTTTTTCAGCTGAGCGGCTGAGCGCCATCACGGTTCCAACCCCGTCGATCGTCGTCTCTGCCTCCACCGGGACGCCTAGCGTAGCTGAAGCCGCAGCACTCCTGGCCTGTTGGGAGTGCATCACGGCACCGCGGGAGAGACTGGATGGAGCAGGCCATCCTGTAGAAGTACCATCAGTTCGCGCGATCGCCTCAACGGACGGCACACTAGACAGCGATTGCAATCTGGTTTCCCGTCTCTGCGTTCCGAAGCAGATTTTTCGGATGCATGGGCAGCCAGGGGCCGTCACGATCGCGATCGCCCATGCCGTTACAGGGCGTTCACAGCATTAAAGCGGGACGGGCACGGTGCAATAACCGGTGACACGATCGCCTTACGCCATTCCTGCTGCTTCTAAAGGCAGATTTTTGAGGAATTGGGAGACAGTTTCGGTAGCGATCGCCAACCGACGGCCGCTCTGCATCTTAGAATAAAGAAGCAGGACTGTTAAGAAACGTAAGGATTTTCATGGCTGACCAGCTAATTCGTGCGACTGCTGCTGAGGGAGGAATTCGGGCAGTCGGCGTGATCACGACCCGTCTGACGGAAGAAGCCAGACGGCGTCACAACCTTTCCTATGTGGCGACCGCCGCACTCGGACGCACTATGACCGCTGGACTGCTGCTGTCATCGAGTATGAAGCGAGCGGAATCACGAGTTAATATTCGCATTCGTGGCAATGGCCCTCTGGGTGGCATCCTGGTCGATGCTGGACTGGACGGTACCGTGCGTGGGTATGTGGACAATCCGGCGATTGAACTTCCCCCCAACGCCAAAGGCAAGCTGGACGTAGGCGGTGCGGTTGGGCAGGATGGCTACGTCTATGTGGTGCGAGATGTGGGCTACGGCTACCCCTATTCCAGTACGGTGGAGCTGGTTTCGGGGGAGATTGGCGATGATTTGACGCACTACCTGGTCACGTCGGAACAGACGCCCTCGGCGCTGATCCTGGGTGTATTTGTGGAAGCGAATGGCGTGACAGCAGCAGGTGGCCTGCTGATTCAGGTGATGCCCAAAGCGGCCAGTGACGAAGCGCTGGTGGAACTGTTGGAGTCTCGTATTGCTTCCCTGTCAGGGTTTACACCCCTGCTGCAAGAGGGTAAGACGCTGGCCGATATTTTTGAGCACCTGCTGGGCGATCTGGGGCTAGAAATTTTGCCGGAAGTGCAGCTTGTGCGGTTCCACTGCCGCTGTTCCTTCGATCGCGCGCTCGGTGCGCTCAAGCTGTTTAGCACCAGCGAACTTCAGGATATGATCGAGCGTGACAACGGTGCAGAAGCCATTTGTGACTTCTGCGGCAACGTTTACCGGGCCAGCAGCGATGAACTCGCGCGGCTAGTGAGCGATCTCCAGGCAGAATCACCGCGTTAGTGGACTGACGCTAGCGCCGTGATTCCGCTTGCATCTTGTCATTGAGCGTTGACTCATTGACGAATGATGGTTGATTTATGCGCGATCCCGGATCGATCGCAGGGTTCAAATAGCGCTGTTTAAACTAAACGCCTGACTACGAACAGCGCTCCAGGCCATCTTGTGTGCTTTCGACTCCTCACCGTACCATTGGATAGCAGAGTTGAACGCGACTCTATACAGATTTTGCGATGCCTCAGAGAGACGATCGCGAATATTAGCGGGTAAATCTCGATTTGTTAAATAAGCCATGGCCATCACCTCGTGTATTGGCGGATGGGATAATTTCAGATGGTATGTCACCGCAAAACTTTTCGCACCATCTTTAGACTGATTTTTCCTTTGAGTAAAGATACTCAGTCGTCGCATGTTAAGGAGCAGACTTTGATCACTAGCCGCTTGAATACAACCAAATCAGAAGAAATTTTTGCCGCTGCCCAAAAGCTGATGCCCGGTGGTGTTAGCTCGCCAGTTCGCGCATTTAAGTCGGTTGGGGGGCAGCCAATCGTGTTCGATCGAGTCAAAGGCGCGTATGCCTGGGACGTAGACGGTAACCGCTATATTGACTACATTGGCACCTGGGGGCCTGCGATCTGCGGTCATGCTCATCCTGAGGTGTTAAAGGCTCTGCACGATGCACTGGACAAGGGCACCAGCTTTGGCGCACCGTGCAGCCTGGAGAATGTCCTGGCCGAAATGGTGATTGATGCGGTTCCTAGCATCGAAATGGTGCGCTTTGTGAATTCGGGTACAGAAGCGTGCATGTCTGTTTTGCGCCTGATGCGAGCCTTTACCGGACGGGAGAAAGTCATCAAGTTTGAGGGGTGTTACCACGGGCACGCCGATATGTTCCTGGTGAAAGCGGGGTCGGGTGTGGCAACGCTGGGCCTGCCTGATTCGCCAGGTGTGCCTAAATCGACGACTGGTAATACGCTGACGGCTCCGTTCAACAATCTAGAAGCGGTCAAAGCCCTGTTTGAAGAGAACCCCGACGAAATTGCGGGCGTGATTTTGGAGCCAGTCGTTGGGAACGCCGGATTTATCCCGCCTGATGCTGGCTTTTTGCCGGGCCTGCAGGAAATCGTGCGTGAGCATGGGGCGCTCCTGGTGTTTGACGAGGTCATGACCGGGTTTCGGATTGCCTATGGCGGTGCGCAGGAGAAATTTGGCATTACCCCAGATTTGACCACGCTGGGCAAGATTATTGGTGGTGGGCTGCCGGTAGGGGCCTATGGCGGACGCCGCGACATTATGGCCATGGTGGCCCCAGCCGGGCCAATGTATCAGGCGGGAACGCTGTCGGGCAATCCTCTGGCGATGACAGCGGGGATCAAGACGCTGGAGCTGTTGCGGCAACCGGGTACTTACGATCAGCTCGATCGCATCACGAAGCGTCTAGCCGATGGGCTGCTCCGCATTGCGAAGGAGAATGGACACGCGGCCTGCGGTGGTCAGATCAGCGGGATGTTTGGGCTGTTCTTCACGGATGGGCCAGTGCACAACTACGAAGACGCCAAGCTGTCTGACCTGAACAAGTTTAGCCGCTTCCATCGGGGGATGCTGGAGCACGGTGTGTATCTGGCTCCCTCCCAGTTTGAAGCGGGCTTCATGTCCTTGGCTCATACGGATGCCGATATTGATCACACCCTGGAAGCGGCTCAGGCTGTGTTGTCAAGCCTCTAGTGCCTGACTGCTGCTGAGACTGCAAACCCTGACCACGCCTCCGGTTCAGCCGCTGGTATGGCTTGGGCTTGCGGTCGGTTACTTCATCCTCACCGGCCTAAGACCCATCCTCAGGCAAGCGGTGGGCGATCGCGTTCGAGCAGATGCCGCCGCTCTGCCCGTGCGATCGCCCAGTAGGTTGCTTCTAACGCGTCTGGGTCAACGACGATCGTGGTCGCGCCCCAGCGCACCAGGGATTCAACGAGGTCGGCATCGTGCCCGACTGCCTGTCCACAAATGGAGCAGGGAATGCCAAGTTCATGCGCCTGCCGGATCAGTTGCGCGATCGCAGCTTTTACGGCGGGGTGTCGGGCTGCGAACGCTGTGGCCAGTTGACCGTGATCGCGATCGGCGGCCAACATGAACTGCGTCAGATCATTCGTGCCAATGGCAATTCCCTGTACCCCGGCGTTGACATAGTCAGGCAGCAGAAATAAAACCGACGGCACTTCGGCCATAATCCAGAGCTGAAACTGTGGCTGGTGCGATAGTCCGGCAACCTCTACCCGTTGCCGACAGAACTGAAACTCCTCGACCGTACGGACGAACGGCAGAATCAGATGCACGTTGGGGTGATGGGTCTGTACCTGTGCCAGGGCTGCCAGCTCCAGATCAAACAGCGTGGGGTCGAGACAATAACTGAATGTTCCGTGCAGTCCCAGGGCTGGATTGATTTCTGGTGGTGTGGCTTCACCGCCCGTCATGCCGCGAGCCTCATGCGATCGCAGGTCAATCGATCGATAAAACACAGGACGGGGGGTGATGGCCGCTGCAAACTGACGAATCCCTGCGGCGAGACGCTCTACCAGTTCAACGGCACGTCCCTGCTGGAGCCAATGGGCAGGATGCTCATAATCCAAAAGGGGGATTGTGAGCATCTCACTACGCAACAGTCCAATGCCATCGATCGGCAGTGCGGCCAGTGACGGGATGACTTCGGGTTGACTTAAACTCGCCATGAGCCGTACACCCAGCCGTGGGCGATGAGTAGACAGGGGCACCGTCAGGTCGGCGATCGGAGCCGCAGCAACCCCTTCTGTTGCGTGGTGTGTCTCAGAGATGCGATAAACGCGACCACGATCGCCATCCACCATTACCATCTCACCGGGCTGGATGCGCTGAGTCGCTTGCGCGGCGGCGACTACGGCGGGTACGCCTACTGCCCGCGCAATGATCGCTGTATGGGACGTCATGCTGCCCTGAGCGATGACGATGGCCGCCGCTTGCTTGATCAACGGGAGCCACTGCGGCGGCAGCATCTCAGCCACCAGGATAGTGCCTGGCGGTATAGCCGTTACTGGCTCGTTGGGGTTCAAAATGACGCTGGCGCGGGCGATCGCTCGTCCCGGCGAGGCGGCTAATCCTGTTACCAGAAGGCTCGATCGCCCATTATCGGTGACGGTATTGCGGTGGGAAGTTTGCTCCAGGTGATCGAAATCCGGTCGAGAGGCATCTGTCTCCGTCAGCGCTCGTTGTTCTCGCGGCGGTTGGGGCAAGACCGGAGCCTGTGTCGGTGGCAAGAGCGGTGTTACTTGAGTCAGGTAAAACTGGAGTCGATCGCCCGTTTCGGTGCGCATCACCCACTCAAAGGCTGATACACTCCCGACCAGACGATGCCCAAGCTGAACGAGTGCTGCCAACTGTGCGTCATCGAGGGCATAGTCCGTGAGCTGCGCTTTGTCAGGTAAATAGCCGTACAGCAGGGGCAGGGGAAGGCCTGGGGATGGCGATGGCAAGGTGGGCATGTGTGTCACCGCGTTGGGGGGCACAATCGCTAGCGAGGCCGGGTCGTTGGGCAGTATCGCAGCAGCCGTGGACGGTATACTGGCGGGGTCGTCCGTTACCTGATAGACGATCGCCCGATTGCCCATCTGTTGCGTCTGCACCACACCGCTATCCGCCTGAATCTGGTAAATATCGGGAGACGCTTCTCCCCAGGCTGTCGCCATTCCGAGGCCCGGTGTAGCTTGCACCTCAAAGGTCTGATCCAGAATGTTTACGGTACCGGACGCGATCGCGGCCTGGAGTGGCTGTATCAGCACGGCCAGCTGAACCTGTGGCAGCGGAATTCCCCGGCGCTGCCAGTAAAACAGGCTTTTTGCCCGAAACAATTGTGCCCATAGGCGTTTTAGCCCATCAGCGACCTCCGTTTCAACGGCGTGACAAATCTGGATGTCGAACAGGGCCGAACTTTTGCCATCGGCGATCGCCCCTGCATTGGGTGTGTAGGCTTTTGCAAACGGCTTGACCAGCAATGATGGACGCAGCACCAGCGTTGGAGCGTCTAGCTGCCGCATGGCGTCATTCAGCTCGGTCATCCACTCGGCAGGCAGTGGGGATGTTTCAATCGATTGGCGCAACCGTTGGGCGATCGACTGAAGCTGGCGTGGATTTTCAATGTCTAACCGTAGCGATGAATACGGTAGATCGGCGAACAGCGGCTCTGTCCAGTGGATCGTCTCCAAAAACTGACGCAGCATGCGACTGGAAACCACAATCCCCGGCATTACGGGTAGCCCCCTTTGCCATAGCTGGCTCAGGTAAAGCGCTTTGTTGCCAACTAAAGCCCGATGATGCGGTTGAATCTGGTTGAACCAGTAAAGATTAGCCACAGTAGCAACAGATAGCAAGCATGAGTCAATCTTAGAAGCCACCACGCGGTCAGGAATGTTTTCTCAAAAAGAATGCAGAATCACCGGAGCGAGGCGGCGGCGAATTGGAACGTGAGGGCGGGATGCAGGCTGGGGGCTGCCGGTTGAGGGATACCAGCGTACCATCCGCTGCTGCACGGGGGCGTCGTCAGTACCAATGGTCAATGATGGGTGATGGGTCAATCACGATAGCACAGGTCGTGTCTATGGTTGCGTCTGCCCTGGATCTCTCGGTTTCTTCCTTCGTACACGTCACCAAATGACCACTGACCACTGACCACTGACGTTTGATTTCCGACCCTCATTAATACGAGTTGTACTGAGCGTTCATTCAAGGTCGATTGATTAATGGCAACGTGATCGTAAATGTAGCCCCCTGCCCGATGCCGGGACTATCCGCACGCACTGTGCCGCCGTGTAGTTCTACCAGATGCCGCACGATCGCCAGCCCCAGTCCCAGTCCTCCTTCGGCGCGAGTAGCGGATGAGTCTGCCTGCCGAAAGCGATCAAAGACGAAGGGCAAAAAATCAGCGCTGATGCCGTTGCCACTGTCTGTAACCGTAATCTGGGCATAGGGCGTATGGACGGTATTGGCGGCTGGATTGTGGTCGGTGGTTAACCGGACTTCAACCCATCCACCCACTGGTGTGAACTTGATAGCGTAGGACAGCAGATTCCAAACCACCTGCTGCAACCGATCCGGGTCACCCAGTACCTTAGAGGCGGCAACGTCTGATGTATCCAGCGCACTGTCTAGCTCTGTGCGGATGAGAATGGATTTAGCGGCTGCGGCTGGTCGCATGGCATCGATTGCTGCCGTGATTACCCCCACCAGCTCAACGGGCCGTGGCTGTAGGCGCAGTTTGCCGCGAATGATTTGTGACACGTCGAGAATGTCATCCACTAGCTGATTCTGCAAGCGAGCATTGCGCTCGATCGTTTCGAGGGCGCGCGCTTTCGTGGCCGCATCAAATTCTCGGGTGCGTAACAACTGTGCCCAGCCCACGATCGAATTGAGGGGTGTGCGGAGTTCGTGCGACAGCACCGCCAAAAATTCATCCTTCAGGCGATTTGCTCGCGCCAACTCGTCGGTCTGCCGTCGCAGCGTGTGCTCCAACCGTTTGCGCTCGGTCAGATCCAGAATAAACGCCACCGTTTGCTCCTGTTCTTCGCCTAAGAGGCTAAACCCAACTAAGACCGATACCCGGCTGCCGTCCTTCCGGAAGTACTCCTTCTCATACGGCGTGCAGCCTCCTTTCGTTTTGGCTTCACGAATGCGCTCGTCGTCCAGTGGTAAATACTGCGCTGGCGTAATGCTTGTCCAGCGCAGACGACCGGCATGGAGATCATCGCGTGTGTAACCGACGATGCGGAGAAACTCATCATTGGCTTCGATGATGCCGCCAGTCGTATCGCCAAACAAGATCCCGATAACGTTGGCTTCTACAAAGCTGGTCAAGCGCTCCTGGCTGAGCTTGAGGGCCCTCTCTGCTTGTTTGCGATCGCTCAGATCGGCGACGATGGATATGATGCGATCGTCTTCCGCCGTTGGGCCGCGCAGTACAGCCGTCCACACTCCCACATGAATTAGTGACCCATCCCGCCGCTGCCGCGAGGTTTCCAGGCCGTTGATCAGATTGCCGCGCAGGGTCGCCTCAATGTTGGCCCAAAATTCTGCCCGTTTGTCATCCGGAACTGTTGGCATGACGCGATTGATCACGTCTGCCGCAGGCCAGCCAAATATGCGCTCTGCGGCTGGGTTCCACCGTTTCACCACACCCTGTTGGTCGAGCACAGAGATTGCCACTGGCGATGCCTGAATCAACGCCTGTAGCTCCTGATTGGTTGCTTGCAGTGTTTGCTCAGCGCGTTTGCGTTCGGTAATGTCCAGTCCTGTGCCAATGACGTAACGGACGGTACCGCGATCGTCCAGTAACGCGCTGTTTGACCAGGCAATGAGATGCCGGGTGCCATCTTTGGCGACCCAGTAGTTTTCATATTCATTCGGTGCGGCATCGATGCATAACGTTTGGAATACCCGCTTCACTGGCTCGACCTCAGCCGCTAGCAGAAACAAATCCCAAATATGCTTCCCGCTGACTTCAGCAAACGTGTAGCCGGTCAGACGTTCGCACGCTCGATTAAACTGAATAATTCTGCCCCGTCGATCAAGGACAACGATGAGACTACCCGCTGTACCCACGATCGCGGTGATCAGATCTCGCTCTTGGCGCAGTGCCTTCACTAACTGCCGTCGTGCGGAACTGAGTGAGATGATCATGAGCGATACCAGAATGAACAGGCCCAGCCTGGCTGTATCAGACGAACCTTTTAGGAACAGTGAATAGGCGGGCGGCATAAAAAAATAGTCTGCTGCCAGCGCTGTGAGTGCAGTAGCCAAAAGCCCTGCCCCCATGCCCCCGTACCAGGCACTGGCCATTACCGCGGCAAAAAACACCAAAAACGGTGATTGCTGCATCGGGATCCAGGGGTTCAGGAGCAGCATGGCCAGCAGTGCCAGCAAAACGAACAAAACCGCCGCACCATAGCGCACCCGGCGCGTGCGTTCAGGTTTCACCATCGACTGCATGATCGACAGCTGAAATGACTGCAGAAAATCAACGTTCAACCAACCGGGTAGCAATGCCTATTCCTCTTGGTACGCGCTATAACCACTTGGGCATACTTTAGTAAGACATAGCATGTACCCCTTGGCGTAAATTAAGCCCACTACAGCGTTCGCAATTCCAAACGATCGGTAATTAAGCAGCGAGTGAATTTGCCAATGAATCGATGCAATCGCTACAAGGACGGCTGCGATGGGCGGCTTACGTGAGCGGTGGCGCGGGTTTACCGATTTGCTGCTGCAGGCTCAATGCCCACTCTGCGATCGCACGGCAGTAACCGCATTTTGTCAGTACTGTCAGCGTCAGGTGCAACAGTGCCAATTGGCTGATGCAAACTGGGCACACCACGAGCACCTACCCATCCTGGCCTGGGGGCGGTATGGCGGCGCACTGCGGCAGGCCATTGCCGCCTTCAAATACAACAATCATCCCGAACTGGCCCAACCCTTTGCGCACTGGTTAGCACATACCTGGCTCAATGCATCGGCTAGAGCCGCGCTCACCGCCCTCACCGTGGTGCCAATACCCATGCACCCCAGCAAACGCCAACAGCGCGGCTTCAACCAGGCAGAACTATTGGCGACCCATTTTTGTACACAGACTCGATTGCGCTATCAACCCCACGGACTGGAGCGATCGCGCGAAACCGCCGCGCAGTTTCAGCTTACGGCACGCGATCGCGAACAAAATCTGGCCCATGCCTTTAGTCTGGGGGACGCTTTCCGCCGGCAGCCCCCGCCCGGTTCCGTCCTGCTGCTCGATGATATCTACACCACCGGTGCAACGGCCCGTGCCGCCGCTCAGACCTTAAGACGGCACGGGATTCGGGTGCATGGAGTGGTAGTATTGGCGCGAGCGGAATGGGAACAGGGCCAGAGCACCGGGTATCGGGGGCAGGGCGCAGCCAAGAGACCGGGGCAGGAAGCGGGTTGAGGCGTGAAGATTGAGGCGTGAAGATTGACCATTGAGCACCGATGGCCGGTTCCCTTCACTTCACCAGCCCATGCTCTAGCGCATAGCGTACAAGCTCTGTACGGCTACTGGTGCCAGTTTTGCTGAAGAGGCGGCTGACGTATTTCTCAACGTTGCGGACGCTGGTTTCAAGGCGGCGAGCAATTTCTTTATTCATCAACCCATCTACAACCAGATCGAGAACGCTTTGTTCGCGGGGCGTAAAATCGATCTTGACAGTGTTGGGGGATTGCGGGATTGTGCCGCCCTTTGTCAGCAGTCGCTTGATTTCTTCAATTTCGCGAATGACATCATCAATATTGCGCGGTTCATCTTCACCTCCAGACCGAGCCGAGTCGCGCTTCTGGAGTAAGTTCGTGACGATCGCCACCAACTCATCGGGGTCAAACGGTTTCGATAGATAGGCATCTACGCCAGCGTTATAGCCCTGAATCCGATCCGTGGTCATCCCTTTGGCCGTGAGGAAAACCACCGGCAGCGCTTTGAACTGGGCGTCTTCGCGCAGTTGCTTGAGAAACTGGTAGCCGTCCACCTGCGGCATCATCACGTCTGTGATAATCAGGTCAGGTAACTTTTGCCGCGCCAGCTCCAGCCCTGCACTTGCATTACTGGCTACATCAACGGTGAACCCGCTGTCTTCGAGGTACGCCTGCACCGCTTCACGCAAGCCCGGTTCGTCATCTACCAACAAGAGTTGACCTGGCATGAAGATGTGCGCTCCTATAATCCCTATATCAACCCTATTGTAGCGATCGCCGTCTCCAGCAGACCATTGTCCGCAGAACTCCGCTGGCATTGACGATTGAACAATCAGGGATTGGTCAGGTCATCGTCGTGGATGGCAATAGTAGCAGCCGATATGGCCGTGCTTGGGTGATGGTATGCGTGTGGCAGGGAATTTCTCTGGTCGTCGCTGCCTACAGGCCGTTCAGCCAATTAGCGACTGTTGTGGGCGATCGCCAGACCACTCCTGGCCGGACCGCTAATGGTTTGACGCTTAAAGTCTACACCGCTGAATTGTTCGTAGGCTGTGAGCGTGCGCTGGGTGCCCAAGCCATAGCGATCGAGGTTCGTCGCACCCTCCTTTCCTCCCAGCAGGTTATGTAAGCGGTGCTGTGCGATCTGGTCTAGCTGCCACCAGTGAGGGTGGTCTTCCCAGTGTCTCGGTTTGCCCGGTCGAGTGTATTCGTGGTAGCACACGATTTGATTCGGATGGTAGATGTCCCAGCCATGCGTCCACGCTCTGACGGTCAGGTTGATCTCTTCCCCCTGAAAGTAAAGCAGTGGGTCGTAGGGAATCTCCCAAAGGATCTGTGAGGGCGCAAACCAGAAGCCTGCCGCCATGAACCGCCCCAACTGTGGTCGGACGGAGTGCACAAGGCTCATGCCGCTGACCAGGCTGAGAATTCCCTGTTCGGTAAAGTGGGACGCGGCGAGTGTTGTCGGCTCGCCCGGATGTAACCTGTCTGGCGGTGTATAGGCTGGTGGATAGGCTGTCAGCACTGGTTTTGCGCTGGGGCAGTGGGCCAGCATGTGCAGCAGCAACTCATCCCAGCCGTTTACAAACCGCATGTGGCTGTCTATTTGCAGTGTGTACGGTTCTCCATCCCACAATAGCTGCGCCTTCGATCGCGCCCAACACACTCCCCGACTGCGATCGGCATCTACCAATAAGATACGGCAGCAGTGCAGGTATTCTGCTGGCATCGGATCAATTCCAGTCTTACCCTGCCACACAATACCAAACGACAGATTGCGCGGCTGAGCGGCTTTTGCGATCGCGTCTCGCACTGTTGCCGTCAACTCCGAATCGCGATAGCTAGCGATTTGAATAAAGATCTGAGACACGAGCAGGCAGATGAAAGTATGGAGACTGGGCACATGCTGTCGAAATACCGCGAATGATCGCTGTTGTCATACACCGTGAAAGCAGCGGCGATCCAGACCGTCTACCAGACTGTATGTTGGGCCGCTTGCTAAGGCCTAAAGGTTTTGACCAACGCTGTAAACAACGGGAACAACGCTTCTGCTGTATGGGGTTGGCATTGCCGAACCCCTCCCTCAAAATTGCATGGTGTTAAACTCTCATTCCTAAAATCTCCAACTTAACGTCTCCAATCCTCGATCATTCTGCTACTTTTGAGCAAGCTGTATCTGCACACCGCACTGCTACCAAAGGTCTTTTGCAATGATTCAGGTTACACAAGCGCCCCAAAGTCCCGTTCAGATCAAACAACAGTTTGTCATCGCTGGGACAGCTTCACCCGACTACGCCGGTCAGAATTTGACGCTGACTGTAGATAACCAGTATCAAGCAAACGGCCCAATCGTAGATGTCGATGGCAGTTGGAGTGTGACATTTTTGTTTCAGCAGGCGGGTAACCGACGCTTGAAGATCGCGATCGACAACGATAGTACTGAAGTCGTAATCCAGGTTGCCGCAACTCCCGTCCCGCCTGCCAATCGGTTGCGCTTTGTGACCGTACCTCAACCCATCAAAGTGGGACAGGCCGTCGTTGTGACGGGTGCAGCTGACGGCTACGCTAACGGTGCACGCCTGTTGCTGCGGGCCGACCAGCAATATGAACTGGCGCGTCCTGAAGTGCAGGTTGGCAAATGGCAGGCGGTGGTAGGGTTTAACCAGGCAGGCAGCCGCCTGTTAGAAATTATTGGGAATGGACAAGACCGGGCCCAGGTGACTGTGAGCATCACTGGCACGACGCCCCCGCGACCACCCAAAGTAAGCTTCACCAACGTGCCACAAAATGTGCGGGTTGAGCAAATGGTAACGTTTCAGGGCAGTGCGGAAAACTACAGTGATGGGGCTGAATTAGTACTTAGAGCGGATCAGCGGTCAGAACTGGCCCGTCCCAAAGTGCAGGCAGGCAAGTGGCAGGCCACCGCTCTTTTCCATCAATCGGGTAAGCGCCTCATCGAGATCATCGGGTCAGAGCAGGATCGGGCTCAGATTACGCTAGACGTACAGGGAGCACCCACACCCGATTTGCAAATTTTCCCCCGGAGCACCTGGACAAATCAGGCAACTCCTGCCGATCTGCCCGACCTTCAGCCCAAACGAATTACCCTTCACCACACCGATCTCGCAGCTCTGCCAGTCAGCGCCACTCAGGCTCAAGAAGTTGCTCGGATGCAAACCATCTGGAATAGTCATGTCAATGGCAATGGCTGGAGTGATATTGGCTATCACTACGTCATCATGTCTAGCGGGCGCATCTACGTCGGTCGATCGGAGCGCAAGCGTGGTGCCCATGACGTGGTCAACGATGGATTGGGCGTGGCCTTTGATGGCACGTTTACCACTGCTACCATCTCAAGCCAGCAGTTTCAATCGGCAGTGGCGCTGTGTACTCAACTCTGTCAGCGCTATGGCTTTACTGATCCAGTGACGCCCGTTCCGACGCCTACGGCTGACTTTGGGACGCGCAACTTACCGTTGATCTGTGGCCATCGCGATCGCGTTGCCACGGCTTGTCCGGGGACAGAAGGGGGGACTACCGTGCGCTTACCAGAAATCCGTCAGGCTGTTAAAGCAAAACTGTAGGAATGCCCAATTAGGCATCCCTACAGTATCCAGTTCTTAAACGGCTAATTTGCTAAACGGCTGATCAATCGACAGACTGGTCAATCGCTAAACAACACCCTAGACGACGCCTGGGCCTTGACCAGGCTGGGCATCTGGCTCATCTTCCGGTTGGCGAGCGTCACCCGGTGTTTCGTAATACATTTCGGGTTCTACAGCGTAGTTGTTCAACAGGCCCTCTTTATCGACCGTGTAGCCGCCGTCTGTTTGAACGCTGTCAGAATTGTTTTCTGTTGGATGAGTCTTAAACTCTCCACCCTCTCTTTCCTTCCGGGCTGCTGTTTCAGCGGGAATAATGCCTCTATCGTAAGAATCATCCTTAACGCGATCGGAGGTATCTCTAGCGTTACTCATAATCGTGCCCTCAGTTCTAACATTCGCCAATACTGTATCGCGCTCAATACCGTATACCCCACTACCATTGGTATTGGTTTCACCCGTAAGAAATTATCTCTTGCGAGAGGTGTGGACAACTAAAGCCGCTGCCAGAACCAGATTATTCACCATCGTCTTCGCATTTGTTCACGCGGATGTCTCCCCAGATAGACATTTTTCTAAGTGAAGCTGAAATAATGAGAGGCGATCGCTGCTCGATTTGAAATCAGGGAGTCAGCCTTAGTGAACTTTAATTTTTTTGATTTATTCTGGATCTTTATTGTTATTTCATCGCTTCAACCGTTATGGCAACGGCGACAGTTAGAGTTTCGACGCGTTCAGACAATTAGAGACTTTGAACGACAGCGCAATAGCCGTACCATTCTGCTAATTCATCGCCAGGAATCAATCAGCCTGTTGGGGATTCCCGTATCGCGATATATTACGATCGAAGACTCGGAACAGGTGCTACGCGCTATTCGCTTTACACCCCCTGATGTGCCGATCGACCTGATTTTGCACACGCCCGGTGGCCTGGTGCTGGCAACGGAACAAATTGCTAGAGCGCTCATTCGCCACCCAGCCAAAGTAACTGTATTTGTGCCTCATTACGCCATGAGCGGCGGGACGATGCTGGCACTGGCGGCGGATGAAATTTTGATGGATGAAAACGCCGTTTTGGGTCCGGTCGATCCACAGTTGGGTAACTTTGCGGCCGCCAGCATCTTAGCAGTGGTTGAACAAAAGCCCATCAGCGAAATTGACGACGAAACGCTGATTATGGCTGACCTTTCGCGCAAGGCAATCAAACAGGTGCAGCGGTTTGTGCGAACGCTCTTGCAGGACACAATTCCCTATCCCAAGATTGCCCCAGAACGCGTTGAACCGATCATTGAAGCCTTGACGACCGGACAGGTAACGCACGATTATCCCATTACGGTTGAGGAAGCCAGTGAACTGGGGCTACCAATTACGGTCGGGTTGCCGAGAGCGATTTACAATTTGATGGATCTCTTTCCCCAACCTCAGGGCGGTAAACCGTCCGTGCAGTACATCCCCATGCCGTACGATCGCGGCCCTGCCCTCCCCGAACCCAAAGGGCGACCGCTACCAGAAGGTTAGCCCGTTTGCACTGAGCGCGATTGTAAGGATTCCTCAGCATGAAAGTCGCCCTTGTGCATGACTATTTCCGCGAATATGGCGAAGCAGAGCGTGTTCTGAAGGTACTGCATCAGATGTATCCCGATGCGCCTGTCTATACCGCGTTTGTTGACCGTCCGCGATTAGGGACGGCGATCGCCGCCTTCGCTGATTGGGACATTCGCCCAACGGCCTTGCAGCAACTACCTGGAATAACACGCTACTATCCGTCCCTGCGAGCCATCTTGCCTTACGTCTGGGAATCGCTGGATTTGTCTGCCTATGACCTGGTAATTTCATCCTCGGGTGACTATCTCAGCAAGTCAGTGCTGACTCGTGCTGAAACCCTGCATATCAGCTATTGCCATACGCCGCCGCGTGGCCTCTGGGAACCGGAGGCTGGCGATCGCTCCTGGTATCAGCAATGGCTGAACACGTATCTGCGGCAGTACGATTTTTATGCTGCCCAGCGGGTCGATCGCTTCGTCACCAACTCCGAAATCGTTGCCCAACGCATTCGCAAGTTTTACCGCCGCGCGGTTGAAGTGATCCCGCCGCCGGTCAAGGTGAAGGGCAAAGGGGAGGCTGGCCAGCAGTACTACCTGTATGTTGGATCGTTGAGCCAGCATCAGAATGTTGAGTTGGCGATCGCAGCCTGCAATCAACTAAATCGGCATCTATGGGTCGTCGGGACAGGCCGCGATGCCGATCGCCTCCAGCGCCTAGCAGGTTCCCAGGTGCAATTTCTGGGGGCGGTGGCGGATGAGGCGATGCCAGAGATCTACGCTCATGCAAAAGCACTGATTGTGCCCAACCAGAAAGCTGATTTTGGGTTTGCGCCCGTTGAGGCAATGGGGCACGGGATTCCAGTCATCGCGTCGGCGCTGGGCGGCATCCGCGAAGTCATTCTGAATTACCGAACCGGGTTATTGTTTGATCAACCAACTGTAGAGAGCCTGTGTGCCGCGATCGCCCAATTTGAAGGACTCCGCTTCTCCTCCCAGGCCTGCATCGAGCGTGCGCGTGAATTTGCCGAACCCGTCTTTATTTCCAAACTGGAATGGTTTATCACCCAGGCGATCGACGATCACAAAACCTACCCCAGCGCTTCGTAGAGCAACCTACCCAACTGCACGCACCCGGTTGGCCCCAAAACTGCCAGACCGCTTTGTTATGATGGGGGCATAGCGCGTCCGAGCCATGTACCTACCATAGGTGCTTACGGTCTGCTTTATGCCATAGTCCGATATGAAGATTTTGTATGAGCAGATCGAAGCTCTCAGGGGGGTGTTATCGTCGTAGCATCTCGGGTACATTAAAGTATCGCTGCCGTATGGGTAGCGGTAACTCACTGTCCAAACTGGGCTTCCAATGTTGGAATATGAGTTTCTCCGGGTGACGCTTGACTGTGTGTGCCAAAGCGCTAATATGCATTAGGAACGATTATTTTAACCGAGCGTTAGGATAGTTCGCTTGTTCCAGTTGCTGATCGCTTGCTGGACAGTACCGCAGATTGCGGTACTGTCCAGGAGAATTGACCCTCCTCTACTTGAAACCTCAACCTCTGTTGCCACTATGTTTCGACCAGAACATCTTCAAGCGGATCATCTGAACTATAGTTCCTCCCATCTCGACCGTAGTTCAGTTGCGTCCAGCAGCCAGAGTCGTGTTCTGGCAGAGAACTCAAACGCTGCAAACGTAGATGCACTGGTAGAGAGCCTGATGCCAAAAGGGCTTAGCCCCAACAAGCAGGCTGTCATCGAACAGCTAATTATGATGTGGGTCGCCAAGTCAGAGCTGGATGTCGCATAGATTTCATCCCGGTTTAATTATTTGATCCAGGTCCAGGTGGGTGATTGTTGCCATGCTCCATACCGCTACAAGAGCTTTGGGCACCATCGCTGAGAGCCACTAGATTCAATTATTTTCCTCCGACTCATTTTTTATTTACAATAGTCGAAAGCTCTCGTTCAGACTGATCGCCTTTCGGTCTGAACTGTGTTTGTTTATAGTATGGATATACGGCTAGAATCCGGGGCATTGCGAAACTGGCTAGACATCACTGTAGTTGTAGCTATACGTGTCCCTGATTAATGCCCTACACGCTTTGGGCAGTTTGCAAAATGGTTAGTGAAAGATCCCTGACGCAGCTTCGAGAACTGATCCAGCGAATTGTAGAGGCCGATACCGATGACTTCTTTGAACTTGCCAAGATTGCTGGACTGAACCCGGCTCGCGATCTGGCGTCTGCTAATCTCAGTGGACTTGATTTGCGATCGGCGCACTTGGTAAAAGCAAACTTAGTGGCCACCAACTTTGCCAAAGCCAACATGGTCAATGCCGATTTGACGGAGGCCAGTCTGATCAACGCCAATCTGATGGCGGCTAACCTGATCAACGCTAAGTTGAATGGTGCAAGTCTGGTGAGTGCCGACATGATGGGCGCGAGTTTAATTAACGCTCAACTGTTAAGCGCTAACCTAGCCGGGGTCAATCTGACTAAAGCAAACCTGAATCACGCTGACCTGCGCCGTGCTGTCTTGATTGGCTGCAAACTCGATGATGCCAGTCTGCATCTGGCGTCTTTGAACCATGTGGATTTGCGTCGATCGTCTTTAGTCAACGCTGATTTTAGAGGGGCTAATCTGTACGGCACAAATTTCAGCCATGCTGATCTACGGTGGGCTGATTTCAGCGATGCAAATTTAGCCGGAGCAATATTTGAAAAAGCAGTACTTGGCAGCAACTCGGGGTTGACCAAAGAGGCTGCTGCCGATCTGAGGCGGCGGGGCGCAATTTTTGATCAGTGAAGGCGAGAGCATGGCCTCAAATAAATCGCGCTAGGGTCTGGGCTTCCTGTCACAATAAGGCTAAGAGTCCATTGTGTGGCAGGGGCGATTGCAATGCATAGCTATGTGTGCGAGTTGGGCGATGGACAGCGTATCGGTCTAGAAAATTCAGCCGATCAGACGATAGTCACGACGCTGAGTAGCCGTCCGGGACAGCAACAGCAGTCGAGCAGTCGATTTCAGACGGGGCGCTGGACAGCACCACCGGAAGCGTTTCGGTTAGGCGGTGGCGTCGGCGTGAGAATTGTCACGGCTCAGGGGACGTGGGTTGTGCAAGTTCAGGGCAGCCGCATCAGCATACTGGATGCAGCCACGATCGCCGATCAGGGCCAGTCCCTTCCACTACAAGCTACCACCCGATCCATCAACACGATGCCACCAATCGCGCCAATGCAGCCCCTACCGCCGCTCAAGATGGGCGATATGGAAATGGATGGTGCCGCCATGACCATGAAGATGGGAAACATGCAGATGAGCATGAATCCACCGTCAATGGCACCTGAGCCACCATTCCATTCGATCGCTCAATCCGCAGACGCAGCATCAGAATCAGCGGATGCGGCGAACCAACGGCGATTTTGTGGACAGTGTGGTATGGCTATAAAGCCCAGCGATCGCTTTTGTGCTCACTGTGGGCACCGCCTTGACTGATTCGGTGACAGAGGCAATGGCTAAGTCCAACGCGTCATTAATAGGGGTCGGAAATCAAACGTCATTGGTCATGAGTCATTGGTGGGGAAAGCATCCAAGCATTAGCCTGAGGCATGGACGCTCAATTCTATCCCCCTCTTATGGTGACGTGTACTAAG
>JAJPKC010000389.1 GCA_021323955.1 Oscillatoriales cyanobacterium Centralia_MAG_596
CTTGGCAATTTCCGGTGCTGCGACTTCACCACTCACGACGTGGTATTCCAGAATCTTTCTCAGCGTGAGAATATTCTCCAGCAGCGACTCAACCGTACCAGACGGCAATTTTGAAAATGCTTCGTCCGTTGGGGCAAAGACGGTAAACGGGCCAGGACTCTTCAGCGTGTCGGCAAGACCCGCTGCTGTAACTGCCGCGACTAGAGTACCAAAGGTGCCAGCATTAATTGCAGTATCAACCAGATCAGCCATAGCAGTTCGTTAGGGTTAGTTGGGTGTTTGGATTAGCTGTGTACAAAAAACACGCGCAAGACCAACTAAAGCCTAAGGGTGAATCGCCCAATGGCCGCTCTACCCAGCGGCAGATGTCCAGTTTTAATCCGTGAGAAGGCAGACGATCGCCCCTCTGGTCATACCGTTGAGCGATCGGCATGAGCAACGCTGTCCCGACACCCATCGCATGAACGCACAAAACGTCACCGGCAGTGCAACCAGTCGTTCTTGTGTCACACGCTGCAAAGAACCGGGTTTCTGACTGTCGCTTCGCGATCGAGCCGAGCCAGACGCATGACCCGGTTCTGGCAGTCAGGCCGCTGTGCTGGTCAATCAGGTGGGAAAAGCCCCAGGACTAACAGAAACCGTGACATTCTGACCACCGCGATTCACCTGAATCGGCAATGCGGTACCGATCTTGCTGGCTTCAATCACCTGTTGCACATCATCGGCTGTTTTGACCGATCGCCCATTCACCATCTGAATGACATCCCCAGCGCGCAACCCCGCACTGGCGGCGGGCGAACGGCGCGCCACCCCAACCACAACGACGCCCTGATCCGCTTTGACAGGCACATCCAGATCTGTGTCCTGGTTGAGAGCCGTTTTAGTCGCAGTCGTCAGGTTGGTCATTTGCACCCCAATGTAGGGGTGTTCAACCCTGCCGGTGGCAATCAGTTGATTGGCAATGCGCTGCGCCTGATTAATGGGGATGGCAAACCCAATCCCCTGGGCACCACCAATGATCGCCGTATTCATACCAATCACCTGACCATCCTGATTGAGGAGCGGCCCACCCGAATTACCGGGATTGATCGCCGCATCCGTCTGGATGAAGCTGACGCGCTTATCCGGTGCCCCAATGACCCCACTGGAACGTCCCGTGGCGCTAATGATGCCAGAGGTAACGGTGTTGTCCAGACCGAGCGGATTGCCGATCGCGATCGCCCATTCTCCCGGCTTGATCTGGTCAGAATTGCCGACCGCCACTGTCGGTAGATTGTTGGCCTGAATCTTGACCACCGCAACATCGGTTAAGGTGTCCTTACCCAACACCTGTCCAGTAAACTCGCGCCCGTCTTTGAGGGTGACTGTCACGGACGTTACGCCATCGACCACATGGGCATTGGTCAGCACCAAGCCATCGGGCTTGATGATGAAACCAGAGCCAGTCCCTTCGACGACGCGATCGCCCGCTTGCGGCGATCGGCCCATCAACGTACGGGAAGAATCAATGCGAACCACCGCTGGCCCTGTTTTATCGACTACAGTGGAAATGAAATTTTCATCGGTTTTGGCCATAACGGGAGTCGATGGTGTCTGCGCTACAGGCTGTGGTGTCTGTAATGCATTGGTGGGCAAAAATTGGGTACCCACCAGTAGTCCGCCGAGGGCACCCAGCGACAGCAGCGAAAAGGACTTCAATGATGATTTAGGAAGATGAGACATAGCACGTTTTCGGGTGTGAGAATGCGTTGTGAAGAGTAGGAGTGTTCAATGTATTGAGCGTGCAGCCATATCATCAGTACGGTTTAGGCGTGCCATCGACCCTGGTGATGCGCGCGATCGACCCTTCGTTCGGATCACGTCCATGTCGAGAACGCCTCCTGCGATCGCCCATCCATCCGGGATTTAAGGAAGCGTTAGCTGCTAGCAATGACTAACAGCTAACGACTGATCGCTTCAGTTGTGTTAACCGTCTCATAAAGATGGATTTGGGACCCAGAGTTGTGGTGTGCCAACTCTCCAAACCCATGCTCTTACTATGACGGGCGATTATGACAGAAAAATGTCAGCCAGGGTGAGTGGTGAAACAGCGCTTCGCCACCGCCGAGTGGCCGAACTGACGCCGCGCTCTACTAGGCAGAATTGAGCAAATCGCGTAGGATTGCCGTAGCCATAGACGAGTCAACCCATGCAAAATCTCAACAACATTGCTGGCAGGCTGTTAGGGCTGATAACGCTTCTAAGTTTTTCGCCCTCAGCCGCATGGTCGCAAGGTCGCCCCGCGCCCGTGATTAACCGTCCGGTGCCTGTGCTTAACCGTAATGCCAGTCCCAGCCAGTCGCCTCAGACAGCGATCGCCCGGATCTGGCACGGCAGAACACCCACAGCCAAAGCCGATGCCTACTATCGGTACCTCAATGAGGCTGGCATCCAGAAAATTCTGGCCATTCCGGGCAATTTGGGTGCCCAGGTTCTACGCCGCACTGAGGGCGACGTGACTGAATTTACCGTGATTTCGTACTGGAAGTCGCTGGATGCCATTCGCAAGTTCGCCGGAACCGATATCGAAAAAACGCACAATCTGCCCAGAGATCCTGAGTTTCTGCTGGAGCTGGAACCCAGAGTGAAACACTTTGAAGTGCTGCTGGACGATCGCAAGCCCTAGCTGGCGTTCTACTTCAACGGCAGCTCGATCTGAAAGATAGACCCCTGTGCCAGCGTACTGGTTGCCGTGATGCGGCCCCGATGAGCCGCGACAATCTGCTGCGCGATCGCCAATCCTAACCCGAACCCTCCCGTCTGGCGCGATCGGGCCGTGTCCACTCGATAGAACCGCTCAAAAATGTGGGGCAAATCCGCCGCAGGAATTCCAATACCAGTGTCCTCAACCTGGATCACAACCGTCCGGGGCTGAGCCAGCAGCCGCACCTGCACCGTGCCTCCGGCGGGCGTGTACTTAAACGCATTACTCAACAGGTTGGTGATTGCCTGCTGGAGCAACTCTGGGTCAGCGTTCAACATTACAGGCGATTCCGGTAGCTGACTGGTGAGGGTCAATCCAGCGGTATCGGCATGGGGCATCTGATCCTGGATGAGCGATCGCAGCCGTTCAACCAGATCCACACTCGGCAGCCGCGCTGGATCCAGCGGCCCTTCCTGTCGCGAGAGAAACAGCAGATTGCCAATCAGGGCACTCATAGACTTTGCTATTTCCACAATTTTTTCTAGCCGCAGTCGCTGTTGGGCACTGTCTGCAGACGCCATTAGCCCGACCTGAGCATTACTCATGACGGCTGCCAGGGGTGCCCGCAGTTCATGAGATGCATCGGCTGTAAAGCGCTGGAGCTGTTCGTAGGCTTGCCGCGTTGGCTGCAATGCAATACCGCCCAAAAACCACCCTGTCACGCCAATCACCCCCAGCGTTATCGGCACTCCCAATGCCAGAAAGAGCCGCACGCGATCGAGACTCTCGCGGATCGATGTCAGCGGTTCGGCGACCTGTAAATAGCCCACCAATTGCTGATTTCGGAGTATGGGCAGTGTCGCCTGACGCAGCCACAGACTGGGCTGATCGGCATTATCTTGGCCGGTATCGACCGCTGTAGTCTGAAAGCCAGGGGTGGGGTCGAGCCGAAGCGGTGCTGGCAAGCCAATAAACTGCACGAGATACCCACCGGCATTGTAATAGCGAACGTAGGCCAGTCCACTATTGCGCGACAGACGATCGCCCCCCATCCAGGGCACATCCTCCGACTCAATCTGCCACTGCCCCCGCTGGAACTGAACGGTCGCACCCGCCGCGATCGCCTTACTCTTCTGATAAAGCGCCCGGTCAAATGCCCCGAGTTGCCCCAGCACACTCAGGTAGTAGCTCACCCCCGCAAACACAAGCAGAATGCTGCCCATTGACAGCGCAAACCAGTAAGCTAAATTGCGGCGACTGCGAGTGAACATAGTGGGATGACAACGGCTGGATCAACGATCAGAAGACGCATGGCAAAGTTGCGCGGGCAGGGTCTGAATAACCTGCTTTAGCGACATTGAGGGCGTTTTGACCGCAAACACAGTTTGCAGTGCGTCGGCCCCAAGCTGACGATCGACAAAGAATTTTGTGCGCTGCTGGGCGATCGTTTCAGCCGTTGCACCTTTCTGGTGCAGATTGGTTTCCAGGGCCTGGAGTTGCGTGGTGATCACGGATCGCGCGGCTGGATCCATCACATGAAATCGCAGCGTCAGGGTGGGTTCAGCGGCCCCTGCAAACTGATCAAAAATTAACCACTCGTAGGTCTGCCCTGGCTGTAACGGCGATCCTGCATACGGAATCTGGCTATAGGGCTGGGCCGCATCGATCGCAGTGGCAGTGTAGCGCCATAGCACCGCCGATGCCCCCACAGGACGCACGGCAATCTGGCTCACCGATCCCTGCCAGACAAACAGCGGGCGCAGATTCCATACATCCGTTTTCTGACCCAATCGAGCGGGCGTCAGCGGACAGATGCCCCCCCGTGATCCCAGTGGCCGCTTTTTGCGCGCTAAAGGCTTGAGAATGCCATCCCAGCCTGATTCTGTCTCCGCCGACAGGGTCATTGCGGCAGGAGACACCGCTGGGTGGAGCAGGACGGGCAGCATCGTCACGATCGCCCCGGCCAGAATGGC
>JAJPKC010000031.1 GCA_021323955.1 Oscillatoriales cyanobacterium Centralia_MAG_596
AACGTTGAGGCTGTGGGATGCGATCGCCCCCTTCGCGGCCTAAATCTGCTGCCAGATCTTGACAGTCGCATCCCAACTACCGCTAACGATCCGCTGCTTGGACAGCGTGGTTGCCGATTGCTCGGGACTCGCTGCAACAGACCAGACCCAGTTAGTATGGCCCGTGAGGGTTTGCAGCAGTGCGCCCGTTTCGAGCGACCACAGCTTGATTGTAGTGTCCTGGCTACCGCTGACCAAGGTTTTACCATCGGCACTAATGGCCAGGGCGTTGACCGCACCACCGTGCCTGGACAGTACTTGACGGAGATTGCCCGTCTGTAGATCCCACAGGCGAATGGTGCTATCATCGCTGGCGCTAGCGAGAAGATGCCCATCAGGGCTAATGGCAATCGCGTTGACAGCGTCCTGATGGCCGTCTAGCACATGAATGATATGGCCTGTACTGGCATGCCAAACGCGCACAGTTTTATCGCGACCACCACTCGCGATCATCCGGCTGTCGGGACTAACAGCAACGGCGATCACCCAATGGGCGTGCCCCGTAAGTATCTTGACCGATTTGCCATCAGGAAGATACCAAAGCCGGATCGACTTGTCCTGACTGCCGCTAACCAGTAACCGACCATCAGGACTGAAGCACAGCGCCCGCACCCAGTCGGTATGGCCATCGATCGTTTGTCGGCGCTGGCCTGTCTCCCAGTCCCACAGAATAATCTGTCGATCGTTATTACAGCTCGCGAGGATTTGGCCATCAGGACTAACGGCAATGGCGCGAATCCAGCCTGAGTTGGCCGCCAGTGTTCGCAGCAGTGTCCCCGTAGACAGATCCCAAATCTTAATCGTGCGATCGCCGCTACCACTGGCAAAGGTCTGCCCATTGGGATTGATCACAATTGATCGAACCCAACTGGAGTGGTCTGTCAGCGTGTGGGTGCAGACCCAACGGGGAGCCGTGTCCTGGCTTAACTGGTGCTGTGTAACAGGTGCTACAGTCTCCGTTAACGATTCGGCGCTTGTGAGTTGATTGGATCGGGCGTCCGGTTGAGGCGCGCGTTCGATCGGCTGTGGTCGCACGTCGTCTGAAGGATTAGTGGGCGAAGCCGTCGCGATCGCATCGGACGGATGGGTTGTAGGCAAAGCAGACGGTGGCGAGTAGTGACCATCGGTGGATAATCCCAGCGCTGCCATCACGGGTTGAGCGTTCAAGTCGCGGAGTACATCGGCTGCTGACTGATAGCGCCATTTGATTGGCCCCTGCAACAGCTTGTCAAGAATACGACCGAGCGCCGGACTAATGGGACAGGTGAGATGATTCTGCCAAAGCCAGGTTCCCTCTTCGGTGTCAAACAAGTCTGCTGGACGGACTTGCGTTAGCAGATAAATGCAGGTGACACCCAAACTATAGAGATCGCTAGCAAAGGTGGCTTTGCCGAGCGCCTGCTCGGGTGCCGCAAACATGGGGCTGCCAATACTGGTTCCCGTTTGCAACTGATCAGCACCGCTCATTGATTTAGCCGCGCCAAAATCGACAATGACTAACTGCTGGGTTGACGCACGACGAATAATGTTCTGAGGCTTAAGATCGCGGTGAATAACTTGATGGTCATGAATAAACGTGAGCACAGGCAACAGGTCGTTGAGCAAGTGCCAGATCTGCACTTCATTAAAGGCGCCGGTTCGTGCGGTTTCTTCTAGAAGGTTGACCCCATCAATAAACTCTTGCACAAGATATTGGTACTCTGCCTGCTCAAAATGCGCTAGCAGTTCTGGAATTTGGGGATGGGCACCGAGCGCTTCAAGCTGCACGGCCTCGCGGCGAAATAGTTCGCGATCGTAGACAGGGTCGCGAGCCCGATCAGTTTGTGGGAAAAACTGCTTGATGACGCATGGCGGTCGCGACGGTTTATATTCATCTACAGCCAGAAACGTTCTGCCAAATCCTCCGCGCGCGATCGGCCGCACCGCGCGATAGCGATCGCCTAACAGCAGCTTAAATCCACAGCTAGAGCAGAACTTAGCTGAGTCAGGATTCTGCGGTTTGGGGCAGTAGGGATTAAGGCAGTGGCTCATACAGGAGCGTATTAAAAAAGGCAGACAAACAGCCTGCCCTTACAGAAACCTTGTAATGTATGCAATTATCTAAAACCAACTGCTGCCTGCCAAACAAACGCTAGCAGCAAGAAAAAGACTGGAATCACCGGCAGAACGTCTACCAGCGGGTCAAAGATTGAATAGGCCTCAGGCAATTTTGCCAAGAGCAGCGCTGCTTCCATGTTATGAATAACCTCTCCCGCAAGGGCTTCAGAATTGCTATAGATTTTACCACGGGTTAGGGTACACATTGAGGCTAGGCGGCAGAGTTTGCCCACGCTTTCGCCCATGCCAGGATTTGGTGTACTCGCTCTAATGTAGCGGCCTCACTGTAGAGTCTGAGTACAGGTTCAGTCCCGCTAAAACGAATGAGCAACCAGCTTTGGTCGTCAAGCCGAAACTTGTAGCCATCCACCGAGAGGCAATCGACAACGGTTTGTCCGGCGATCTGGTTGAGGGGTTGGGTCTGCAGTTGGTGGAGGAGTTTGGCGCGGACATCCATACTGGC
>JAJPKC010000122.1 GCA_021323955.1 Oscillatoriales cyanobacterium Centralia_MAG_596
ATAAATGATGCGATCGCCATGCTCCGTAATTTGAATGGGGAGCTGAGAGAGTACCTGAAATGCTTCTGCCGTTACGGGTCGTTCCACCTTTTGAGGGGTAGCAGGTGCCGGAGTACCCGTAGTCGGGGCTGGTGTCGTGGTCGTTGGTGCAGCCTCCCGCCGGGGTCGGGGCTGCAATCGTGTGGTGTCTTGCCCCAGCAACACAATGACCCGTCTGGCATCACCGGTCAGCGCCGGTTGGGCTCTAATCAGCTCAATGGCTTCCATTTCCAGCTCTTGTGCCAGATAGTACGCCACGATCGGGAAACACCCCAACAGCAAGAGGATCAGCACGGTCGTAATGACATTTTTAACAACCTTGCTGAGTTTGGTATTGAAAAACAGGATCAACAGCAGCAGCAGCCCCAGCCCCAGTGGGCTAAACGGAAAGGAAATCAGCCGCCAGAGAATCTCGATGATACCAGAGTTAGGAGCGGGCGGCCCCTGGAAAAACGACAGCGCCAAAATGAGCAAAATCAGCAGCAATACCAGCGTGCTCAAAATTGCTCGCGGCAGTGCTCTAAGCAGCACAAACCAGGCAACCAGCCCGACGACGAGCCAGAGCAAAACCTGGGTCAGCAGCAGAAATACATCTGTAAGCAGTAAAACCATGCTGAGCGTTCCTATCGGCTTGCTACAACTGAACCCGTGTTGGCGATGATGCTGATGCGATCGCACCCTGTATGCATTTGACTCAGGCTCACACGTTTTTTACAGACACCATGATGCAGCCAAATCGCAGATTAGCAACAACTTCATTGCTGATTGCAGCCAGTAATTTGGCAATGGACAGCTTCAGGCCTGCCAATAGCGATCGCACCGTGCCTTCAAGCTCTGCCCTGAATAATACATTTGTTTTGTCATAGACTTGTTTATGTTTAAACATAAAGACACGATAAGCATGCGGCCAAACGGTTGAAAGCATTCCAAAATAAACTGAAGTGATCCACCAGGCATTCTTTTTTCTGCCGTCACTATTTTTGCAGTCATTATTGAGGAGGTCTGCGCTGTGTCTGTGCCGATGATTCTTGCCCTAATCGTATTTGGAGTGCTCTTTTACGTCATTCTTAAAGACGTGAAGTAGCGATGGTGTATTCGCCTGTTGAGTCACTGGGCAGTGATCGACCACTATTGATCTGAGCGGCTGCGGCTCACTTTAAATTGAGAAAATGGCAAAAGTTGAGAAAATGGCACAGCCTGATCCGTCGCATTTGTGGACGGGCTGCTTTCAGCGATCGCAGCAGAGAATAGCGATCGCGCAGAGACTTGAGGTTGCAAAGGATTGATGTTCGTCTATGCCGTTAGTTATTCTTGCCCTGCTGCAAGGGATTAGTCTCTTGACGATCGGGCTGTTTCTCTGGCCGCTCGACTGGCTCAGTGCCTGGAGTATGCCATCCTGGCTTGGTTTGCTGGGCGTGCTTGCCCTACTGTCCTGGTGCTTAGGTGACTAGGCCGTGGTTGAAACGGTCATAATGCTTGGATGATTGAACCTGGTGCAATCGACCGTTTGTAATCAATACTTGAAGTGATGTGGAAGCCGATTGCTACAAGGGCATACTCACAAAATACCTGAGAGTCATAAAGTACCTGGAAATTACATTTGAAGGTCAACGTTGTCATTCTCGCAGTGAAGCAGAGCATAAGGGTTAACCATGAAGGCAATGCTACCGGATGAAGAGGCAAAGCGCCTGGAGGCTCTGCACCAGTATCAAATTCTAGACACGGAGGCAGAGGAAAAATTTGACGATCTGACTCAACTGGCCGCACAGGTCTGTAGCACACCGATGGCAATGATCACCCTTGTGGAGAGCGATCGCCAGTGGATGAAGTCAACCGTCGGTTTGGTAATCCATGAAGCAGGCCTTCAAGTGGGCTTTTGCCCCATCTGCGTTGACGAGGGGGATGTCTTCGTCATCGCTGATACAACGGCAGATGACCGCTTTGCCAGCAATGTTGTTGTGACCGCCGAACCATACGTGCGCTTTTATATGGCGGCTCCCCTGATTACGCCGACGGGATACGCGATCGGCACGATCTGCGTGATGGATCGGGTCGCTCGTGAACCCACCCAACAGCAGATTGATGCGCTGCGTCGGCTGAGTCACCAGGTTGTGAGTCAACTGGAGCTACGCCGCAATATCCAGGCCCTCAACGTTGTCATTGACGAACGGCAGCAGGCAGAAGCCGCACTACAGCAAAGTGAAGAACGGTTTCGGAGTGCCTTTGACCATGCCGCCACGGGAATCGCGTTAGTCGATCTAAACGGACGCTGTTTTCGGGTGAATCAGTCGCTCTGCAATATTTTTGGCTACTCGGAACCGGAGCTTCTAACTAAATCGTTTCAGGAGTTGACCCATCCTGACGATTTGAGCGTGAACCTGCACTATTTTCATCAGGCAATAGCAGGCACGATCGATTCCTATCAGCTCGAGAAACGGTATATCCACAAGCGTGGACACTCGGTTTGGGTACTTTTGACGGCGTCTCTGCTGCGAAATGCCGATGGCGAGCCACTGTATTTCATTTCTCACCTTCAGGACATCACGCAGCGTAAGTTAACTGAGCAGGCACTGCGACAAAGCGAGGAACGGTTTCGCAATCTGGTGCAAAATCTCCAGGTCGGAGTTGTGCTGCTGGGGACAGATGCCGAAATATTACTGAGCAATCCGGCAGCCCTGAAGATTCTGGGAGTTGACTCAGTCAATCTGTGGGAGGTGTTGTCGTTTGAGAAAGACTGGCACGTTGTCCATGAAGATGGCTCACCGTTTCCTGCTGAAAGCCGTCCGGTAGCGCAGGCGATCGCCACTTGTCGCCCTGTCCACAACATCGTAATGGGTGTGTATCGCCCCAAATATGATGACCATGGCTGGCTCCTGGTCAGTGCCGAACCGCAGATCGGCGCTGATGGCAGCGCTCAGCAGGTGATCTGCACCTTCAGCGATATCACCGATCGCAAGCGGATGGAAGAAACGTTGCGGAAGACAGAGGTGCGTAGTCAGGCTCTGCTGAACGCTATCCCCGACCTGATGCTGCGAGTCAACTCGGAGGGGGTTTACCTGGATGTCAAATTTGCTAAAGATTTTGCGACGCTCCTGCCGCCCGATGAAGTGATTGGCACCCGTGAGCGGGACGTTCTGCCCCCGGACGTAGCGCAGCAGCGCCAGTATTGTCTGGAACAAGCCCTCAAAACGGGTGAAATCCAGTTCTGTGAGTATCAACTTCTTCTGGAAGGGGAGATGCACTACGAAGAAGCGCGGATTGCCGTCAGCGGCGATGATGAAGCCGTGATCATTGTGCGCGACGTGACCCAGCGAAAACTGGCGGAAGCGGAACTCGAAAGCCAAAATTACCGGGCTTATTTACTGACCGCTATTTCACTCCGCATTCGGCAGTCGCTCAACTTAGACGAAATTCTCAATACCACCGTGGCAGAGGTGCGCCAGTTTCTCCAGGCCGATCGCGTACTGATTTACCGATTTGAACCGGATTGGAATGGTACGGTTGTGGTCGAGTCGGTGAATGCAGGCTGGACGGCAGCGCTGGGTGCCGTCATTCAAGATACTTGCTTTCAGAGCGGTGGCTGGCAGAAGTATTACCGGGGCCGCACCCAGGCCGTCAATGACATTGATCAGGCAAATCTCACGCCCTGTCATAAAGACCTGCTCACCCAGTTCCAGGTTCGAGCGAACTTAGTTGTGCCCATTATCCAGGGACGCGGTGCGGCTGAACACGCGCAGCTTTGGGGACTACTGGTCGCCCATCAGTGCTCCGAACCGAGACACTGGCTCTCCTTTGAAGTAGATTTCTTGACGCAGCTTGCCGACCAGGTTGGTATTGCGATCGCCCAGGCTCACCTCCTGGCCCGTGAAACCCAACAGCGAGAACAACTGGCCCTCCACAACATTGCTCTAGAGCAAGCCCGTCGCGAGGCAGAGCAGGCATCGCAGATGAAAAGCATTTTTCTGGCAACCGTCAGCCACGAAATTCGGACACCGATGAATGGCGTTTTGGGCATGACCGGCTTGCTGAAGGACACCCACCTGAATCCAGAGCAGCGTGATTTCGTCGAAACCATTCAAAGCAGTGGTGAAGCGCTCCTGAGCTTGATTAATCAGATCCTCGACTTCTCCAAGCTGGAAGCGGGCGAAATGGATTTAGAAGTCCTTAATTTTGACCTGAACCTCTGTATTGAAGAAGTTGCCGATCTCCTGGCCCCTGCCGCGCATACGAAAGGGCTTGAACTGGCAACGCTGGTCTACCGCAATCTCCCGACGCAACTGGTGGGTGATGCGGGTCGGTTGCGGCAAATTCTCACCAATCTGGTTGGCAATGCGATCAAATTCACCCACGCTGGCGAAGTGGTCATTCAGGCCTCTCTGGTTTCCGAAACGGCCACGACCGCGACCGTAATGCTCTCCGTCAGCGATACGGGCATTGGTATCCCGCCGGACGCGCTGGAGAAACTGTTCCAGCCATTCTCTCAGGTCGATCCCTCAACGACCCGCCGCTATGGTGGCACTGGTCTGGGGCTGGCGATTTCACGCCAACTGGCAGAACTGATGGGGGGTGAGATTGGTGTCGAGAGCCGCGCCGGAGAGGGGTCTCGCTTTTGGGTCATTCTCACCTTCGATCGCCAGTCTAGTCCGGTTGTTGATCCCCCGTATACGGCAATGACAGCAGCACTTGACCAGCTTAAATTACTGGTCGTCGATGACAATGCGACCAACCGTAAAATTGTCCGTTATCAACTGTCTGCCTGGGGCATTGATATTGATGAAGCGGAGACTGGGGCTATGGCGCTTACCCGCCTGCGATCGCAGGCGGGCCAGGGTGCGCCCTACGACCTGGCGATTTTGGATATGCAGATGCCGGGCATGGACGGGGAAATGCTCGGTCGCCAGATCAAGTCAGACCCAGTGCTGGCCCGCACCAAGCTCATCATGATGACATCCCTAAACCACGGGAACGGTAGAAAACGGGCATTGCAATTAGGATTTGCAGCGTATTTGGTCAAGCCCGTAAAGCAATCGCGACTGATAAACAGCATCGTCGATGCCTTAACACTGGTGTCGGACACCGATCAGCCGTTGGCCTTGTTTTCCCCACCGCGCTTGTCCGATGTCGGCCGTGAGCAATCCCCGACATCCGACCTGGAGTATCCGCGTAATCCGGGTCTAGCCCCCACCGATCGCGCCACTCCACAACTGCCGCCCCCGAACGATCTGCGACTTCTGCTGGTGGAGGACAACGTCGTTAATC
>JAJPKC010000619.1 GCA_021323955.1 Oscillatoriales cyanobacterium Centralia_MAG_596
AAGACGTGCTCTCAGCGAAATTAGCCGAGTGGGGGCAGTTTGTGAGCACACGACAGCAGAAATTAGCAGCAGCCCTGCTTGCCCCGTCATCAGCCACCTCTACGACGACCAAAATGAATGAAATAGGCCGATCGCCCGCTACAGATCACGACAGCACGGACGATCAAACGATGCTTCCCAATCAGACTGTTACTCCCTTTGTGCCTGAAGCCGCAAGCACGGTCTTCTCACCAGAGTCGGCCCGACCGTTAATTGACTGGGATCAGCTGCATCATCTCTCGGATGGCAACAAGGAGTTTGAGCTGGAGCTACTGCAAATGTTTATTCATGATGCAGAAAATCAACTGCGAACGCTGGAAGCCGCGATCGCCAGCAGCGATTTTGACAGCATTGAACATGCCGCCCACCAGATCAAAGGCGCGGGTGCAAACATTGGGCTAACCTCGATCGCGGCGATCGGCGATCGCCTTGAGCAACAGGCCCATCAGCACCAACTGGTGAGTGTAACGGCTCAAATAACGCACTTAAAGCAACTGCTCAACGAGTTGCGGCTATTGTTAAGAACAGACACCGCGAGTGGCTAGCAAAATCAACCCGCCTGTAAAAAGGCGATTTGTACAACAAATCTCAAACTGTGAAATGGTTGACACTACTTGATCCCCTGCTTCCTTCCCTGCGGCAAGCAGCACGATAGCAGGGAAGCAGTTAATTAGATTTAAGGAGTCCTTTTCCCTGGTCTTAGAGACTGTCTTACAGCCGGTTTCATTTACATTTGCCACACGGCTCGGCTGAGCGCTATTCGGTTGAGTGCTCACGTCAAAGCTCCAAACCCTACACCCCTGGCACCAACATTGTTTCAACCTTCGCAAAACAAAATTATGCTAGAAAATTCAGTTTGGATGGCTTTCCTGCTGAACGCCCTTGCTAAACATCACAATCGAAACGATCGATCAAGTAATCTATCCTGAATTACGTCTACTCTCCACTATTCACAGTACTTTCTTTCGTTATGCCTCAGGTTTTAGTCATTGATGATGACCCAATCATTCAGGCCGTTTTACGAAAAGTACTGGGAGATCAGGGACATAGTGTTGCTGTTGCCAATAATGGATTAGAGGGGATCAAACAGGCTAAAAGGCTGCGTCCGGCGCTCATCATTTGTGACTGGTTGATGCCACTGATGGATGGGCTTGAAGTTTGTCGCCAAATTCGAACCGATCCCGATCTGGCCACAGTATTTTTTATCTTGTTAACATCCCGCGGCGCGATCGAAGATCGGGTACGTGGGCTGGACAACGGTGCCGATGATATTCTCGCCAAACCGGTTGAACTGACGGAGTTAAAAGCACGCGTCCGGGCGGGGTTGCGCCTCTATCAGGCCAATCAAGACTTACAGGTACAAAAACAACTGCTGGAATCGGAATTGACCGAAGCGGCAGAGTATGTGCGATCGCTGCTGCCAGTGCCGCTTACAGGCCGCGTTGCCGTTGACTCCCGCTTTGTCCCGTCGCTGCATCTGGGAGGAGACTGTTTTGACTATTACTGGCTCGATCCAGACTATTTGGCGATCTATTTATTGGATGTTTCGGGCCATGGGTTAGGGGCGGCTTTACCCTCCATTTCTGTGCTCAATATGCTGCGATCGCAGTCAATGACTGGTGTGAATTTTTATCAACCAAGCCATGTCCTGACGTCGCTGAACGAAGCTTTTCAGATGGACAACCAAAATGATAAGTATTTCACGATCTGGTATGGCGTTTACAATCAAGTCAAGCAGCAGTTAGTTTATGCTAGCGCTGGACATCCACCAGCTATTTTGCTGACGCCAACAGATGACCAATCGATTCAGCTATCACAATTAAAATCGACGGGGATGCCAATTGGTATGTTGCCAGATGCCCGCTATAGTGATCAGCGGTGTGATGTTGAGGTTCCCAGCACGCTTTATATATTCAGCGACGGCGTTTATGAAGTTTTTCAGGCGGATCAAGCGATCTGGGGATTTGATGCGTTTATTTCGTTTTTAGCCACAGCTAAGTCTGAGATCGATCGCCAGGGTTTAGATTATATTCTGAACTATGTTAGAGGTCTAAATCCTAATGTGGCGCTGGAAGATGACCTATCGCTCCTGCAAATCAATTTTCACTAATGAGTTGCATGACGCGACCAGCATTTAGTCTGCGGTTGAGATCGCTTTCAGCCTGGGTTTAGCGTCATTTATGGTTAGAGTCAGCCAGATATTGCTGATTTGCGTTAGAGTTTCTCCAACCAACCGCTTAGACAAAATTTCACACAAATAATGCGGATATGTTGATTGGGTAAGAGAAATTACCAAGAGTATCCTCAGGAACAATTGCTTGTAATCATTGGTGGAAAATGAGTTAGTCAGATTTTTGACAAGATGCAACCGTATTCATACCCACGAGCGGTTAGCGTTGGTTGTTCCTGAACCCGATCCCCTGTTCCGGTGGCACGGCCTTTCTGAGATGTTGTTGTAAAGCGATCGACCATTCGTTGCGCTTACGGTGATGAATCCCCCTGATTGCTTGTAACTCGATTGCTTGTAGACAGTTTTAAGACAGTTTAGTGATGGCTAGTGGACTTTCGCTTACCCCCAGAAGTCGTCGTGTACATGTTTCACTGACGCAACGATCACAGCGATCAGTCATTTTCTTATTCATCTTGACGGGACTGATCAGTGGTTGTCTCTTACGCCTGATTCAGCTACAGCTGGTGCAGGGAGACTATAATCGACAGCTTGTTGATAAGAATCGGATTTCGATGATCCCCTTCCCGTCCGATCGGGGGAACATTCTCGATCGCAACGGCAAACTGTTAGCAGCAAACCGTCTTGCCCGCTCGGTCTATTTATCGCCACGCGAAGAATCGAAAGCGCAATGGGCCGAGACTGCTGCCAAATTGAGCCGCATTCTCAATGTGCCGCAAGCGGAAATCATCGCCAAACTGGAAGAAGTGGGCTATCACGCGCCGACGCCCGTGCGCATTAGTCGAGATTTAGCGCTACCTGCCTTTGTCGCTCTGGCAGAGAGCCACGGTCAATTTCCAGGCTTAGAAATTCGCGGTGAGTCAAACCGCGCCTACCCGAACGGCGATCTGGCCGCGCACGTTTTGGGCTACATCCACGAGGCCACAGCCGAGGATTTGAAGCAGCACCCAGAATATCCGATGGGCATGCTGGTCGGTCAGATGGGGATTGAACGAATTGCCAACGCCACGCTGCAAGGCGTGTGGGGCGGGCAACTGCTGGAGGTGAATGCAGCGGGTAAGGTAGTGCGATCGCTGGGGCTAAAACCATCGATCGCGGGTGAACCGACGCGGCTTACGCTTGATCTAGATCTGCAAAAAACGGCGGAAAAAGCGCTGGCGCAGCGCCGTGGGGCTGTGGTGGTGCTGGACATCAAAACTGGCGAAGTGCTGGCGTTAGCGAGTGGCCCCTCGTTTGATCCCAATCTGTTTACCCGCCACATTTCCGCTGCCGAGTGGAAGCAGCTTCAGAGCAAAAACGATCCCTTCTTGAACCGCGCATTACAGGGCTATCCGCCGGGAAGCACGTTTAAGATTGTGACCACATCTGCGGGCATTCAATCGGGTAAGTTTACGCCCGATTCGACACTGGCAACCTTTGCAGCGCTGAATCTAGGGGGGCATCTCTTCCACGAACACGGCGGTGGCTATGGCGTGATTGGGTTTCGAGAGGCGTTGGCGTACAGCAGCAACACGTTCTTCTACCAGGTAGGTCTGGCCGCTGGCCCAGAGCAAATCTCAAAATGGGCGCATCGACTGGGGATCGGCACGACCGACAACATGGGACTGGAGGGTGGTACGCATGGATCGGTACCGACGCCGGCCCAGAAGGAGAAGCTGTATGGCGAGCCGTGGTACGGCGGCGATACGGTCAGTATGGCGATCGGCCAGGGGTTGGTGCAGGTAACACCACTGGAAATGGCCGTCATGGTGTCTGTGATCGCGAATGGTGGCAAGCGGGTCAAACCCCATTTGTTGCTGTCGCAAACCGGCACGCCCCAAATGCAGCCAGAAGACACCGGTTTAAGCCCAGGCACGATCGCCGTCATCAAGTCGGGGCTGACGGCTGTGGTTCAGGAAGGGACTGCCAGCCAGCTTAACGATGGTTCAATTCCACTGACTGCGGGCAAAACGGGAACCGCAGAAGTGCCGGGTGAGCCAGATAACGCTCTCTTTGTCGGGTTTGGCCCAGTCAGCAACCCCAGGATTGCCATTGCGGTCGTCGTCGAGAATGGCGGGTTTGGTGCTGTCTCAGCCGTGCCGATCGCCCACGAACTTTACAAGACATACTTCAAGACGCACTCCAAGCAGTGACGCGATCGCGCGATCCAATATGGAGTCAGTTCGGTCTTGCGGCCAGCACTGAGGACTATGGGTTCAATCAGATCGGCTGTTGCCATCACCCTGATCCCGTCTAACCCTGCGTAAAGCAAGCTATCCCTGCCCGCTCCAGAACTGGCAGCCGGAGCGATCGCGCTGTTCGCCTACTCGTAGCTTCGGGGCATACGGCCGTGTGCCCTGACGAGGATTTGGAGACCGAATCTAGAGAATTGGTGTGAGGAGAGGATGGCAACCAGTACACATCAATTAGTCCACATTCCTAAGCACACAATTTAACGAATGTCATCACAAACCCCAGCAAACCCTGACGTTCAAACTTTTTGCAATTCTTATCATTCCCCCAACTTTTCCCCAGAAATTCCACACTGTTTCCACAACTCGTTCGCCGCTTCTCCACACCTTCTCCACAGGTTATCCACAGAATGGCCGAAGTTTTCCACAGGCTACACGGAGCCATCGGACTTTGCCGCCGCGATCGATTATTTGGGGACGATCGGGTTTAGATGGGAAACGTGGCCGCAATTTATGAAGTTGTGTAACAAAAAAGTGGCTCAAACCGCGATTCTTTCGTGGAGCTTTTGATCTTCTCACAGTGGCCTTAACATTTCGCAGCATTGACAATCCGGGTAGAGCAACTGCACAATGGGGCGACCTGCTTCAGAGCGCGCTGGCCGATCACTGGCAAAAGCTCCACCTGTACTTGATTTCAGCGGTGGGCTGTCTACCAGAAAGGTCTGCTTTGCGCTGCTTTCGGCTGCTTTATAAGCGCCCACAGCCAGGTACTGCCATCCATTCACCCCTGCCATGTAGGGAAAGCCAAATTTCTATGAATAGCACCGTCAGCCTGTTGATTGAAGTTCCCGAAGTTCTGCACGAGTCCCTGAAGCATTACCTTGAACTCCGACCCGACTGGGATCAAGATCGGGTCTTTACAGCCGCTCTATCGCTGTTTCTGCTGCAAAACCGTGGTGTGGATCCTGCGCCCGAAAAGCAAAATCATCGCCAAGCCTCACGGATTTACCTGGATGCGCTGTTTCGCCGCCCGATCGGTCAGAACAACTAGTCGCCCCAGGAACTTAGCGCCAGCACACCCTGGATCCAGACAACAGGCGATCGCGCCTGCCGGTCAAACCCTCTTCATTTCAACCCAGCAGCATGGCTTACCAAATCTCAGCGACGAAACTTCAGGCATACAATCGCTGTCCCTATGCCTATTACCTCCGCTATGAGCGTCGGTTAACGACAAATGAGTTTTTTGGATCAGCCGCTTTGGGCACGGCCCTGCATCAGGCGCTTGCCCAGTGTCATGGTGACTGGCACTATGACCAACCGCTGCCAGATTTACGTTGGGTGCATCACTGCTGGCGACAAAACTCGACTGGGTTGAGTGCCAGTCAGGTTTCGGAAGGACTGGCGATTCTGGAAAACTACTACTACAGTTTCATCGCGGGTGAAGTTGCGCTCAGGCAACCACTGGCGGTAGAAGGTCGAATCCAGGGGTTTCTACAGGTTGAAAATCTCGAGTTTCTCATTGTGGGACGCTACGATCGCCTTGACTTCGTTTCTAGCGGCTTGGAGTTGATTGACTACAAATCCAGTCGCGATCCTAAACTGCCAGAGACGACCGAGATGGATGTCCAGATTGGGCTGTATTACCTGGCGCTGGAGCAAACCTACAGTCAGAGCTTGAAATATCTGAGCTTGCTGTTTCTGCGGACTGGCGAGAAGGTTCGTTTTGAGGCAACCACAGCGCACAAGCAGCAGGTGCAAAGCATGATTGGTGACCTGGCGGTGCGGTTGCGCTATGACCAGGGATGGGAGCCAAGACCGGGGCCACAGTGCGATCGCTGCACCTTTGCCCGCTATTGTCCTGCGGTGAACGGCAATCCGACCCCTTTACCCGAAGGGCGAGCGACGGCGCAGTTTCAACTTGCGCTCAACCTCTAGATGGTCAAATTCGCGTCCGGTCTATGTACCCAACAGGATGGATCCTATCAAAACGGTACGCTCCCGGAGGCTAATCGGACTTAGTACAACTCGTCATTCATCGGGGTCGGAAATTAAACGTCATTAGTCACTGGTCATAAGGCTCTACGGGCATATCAGAAAATTCATTGATGGGGAAAGCATCCACGCATGAGCCTGACGTATAAACGCCCAATTCCAAACCCCTTTATGGTGACGTGTATTGAGTTAATTGGACGTTAGACAAATCCGCAAGGCCAGCAGCCATCCCATTTCGTTGCAGTTCCTCCTGCTCATGTCGCATCACCTTCAAACAAAAGGATGATGCGACTTTTTTATGTCAGCGCTATAGTCAGAATCGGCTGACGGTCACGCGATCATCCGATGATCGTCCGATCGTGGGTTTGTCGATTAGTGACTGATCGCTTCATTGAATGTTTAAGGAATCGGCATGGAAACGCGAGCACTCGGTAAATCAGAAATTCACATCACGCCGATCATTACAGGTACCTGGCAGGCAGGTAAAAGCCAGTGGGTCGGTGTTGAAGATGCAGACACCATTAAAGCGATCCGATCGGCGTTTGATGCCGGGATCACAACCGTTGATACAGCGGAGGTTTACGGGCAGGGACACTCTGAGCGAGTTGTTGCAGAGGCGCTGTCTGATGTACGCGATCGCGTGGTCTACGCCACGAAGGTCTTTGCCAATCACCTGAAATATGATCAGGTCATTGCGGCCTGCGAAGGCTCACTGCGCAATTTGAAAACAGACTACATTGACCTGTATCAAATTCATTGGCCTTCAGGCTCATTTAATAGCGAGGTTGTGCCGATTGAAGAGACAATGCGGGCGCTAAATGATCTGAAGCAGCAGGGCAAGATTCGGGCGATCGGCGTTTCCAACTTTTCGCGGGCGCAATTAGAGGAGGCCGCGCAGTACGGGCGCATTGATAGTCTGCAACCGCCTTACTCACTGTTTTGGCGCTATGTCGAGCAGGATGCCGTGCCGTACTGCGTTGAGCAACAGATCTCGATCATTGCGTACTCACCACTGGCACAGGGCTTACTGACTGGCAAGTTTGGCCCCGATCACGCCTTTGATCCCCAGGACAATCGCGCCAAGAACAAGCTGTTTCAGGGCGAAAACTACCAGCGGGCGCAAACGGCACTGACAAAACTGCGATCGATCGCCGATCGCTACCAGACCAGTCTTGGCAATCTCGCACTGGCATGGCTGATCGCCCAACCCCAGACCAATGCCATTGTGGGTGTGCGAAATGCCGAGCAAGCCGTTGAGAATGCCAAAGCAGGCAATCTTAAGCTGACAGCGGCTGACCTGGCTGAAATCGACCAGATTGGGCGCATTGTCACCGATCATCTCGATGCGAATCCTCTGATGTGGAACTGGAGCTAGGTATTGTAGAGAAATAACGTCTGTGATTAGCTGATAACCATTCACCGTTAACTATTAGCTGATCACAGACCAACCCAATATGCAGCTATTTTTTCACTAGTCATCAGGTTAAGTGTCATGCAGGTCGATCGCCTGGATCATTTAGTGCTTACTGTCCGCAGTATTCAGGCGACCAGCGATTTTTACTCTCGAATTCTGGGTTTAGACACGGTTACGTTCGGGAACGGTCGCAAAGCATTGCGGTTTGGTCAGCAAAAGATCAACTTGCACGAAATCGGAACGGAATTTGAGCCAGCAGCCCTGCACCCTACACCCGGATCAGCAGACCTGTGCTTTGTGATCGTGACGCCCCTGGAACAGGCGATCGCCCATATCCAGTCTTGTGGTATTGAAATCATAGCTGGCCCTGTCGAACGAACAGGCGCGATCGGCCCAATTCACTCCATTTATCTACGCGATCCAGATGGCAACTTGATCGAACTCTCAAATTATGGAGAAGGGATCATAGGCAGGCCGGGAAATTGTACGTTCTGAGTTTTGGGGCAAATCAGTAACCCGTCCCCAGCGCACCGTCCCTAATGCACAATAACAATTCGGCAACTAACAATTCGCCAACTGAGGACGACGACTGACGTTTGACTCCTACCGACCTGGCCTATTGTTGGCTCACTCTGAATACCGTTTTCCAGGCATTGACTGTGCCTTTGCCAATTTCAATATCCTGGGTTTTGCCGCTGTCCCACACCAGGCGAATGCGCATATTGCCGGGAGGAGCACTGGCCAGTGCGGTGGCCAACTCAGGCGGAACAGACCCTTCGCTGTAAGTGTAAATCTGCCCATTGACCGCAAACATGATCGCTTTGGGCGTGTCATCAAACCGGGTGTAGTGGTAGATCGGTTCTTGCTCGGCGTATCGCTCTTCAACCTGTTTGCCGTGCTTCTTAATCCAGCGGCTCCGCCAGACCGTTTTATAGCCCACAATGTCAGAGTCGTACCACGTATACGTTGCACGAATTGCACCTTTAGACCAGCTTGTGACAAAGACAAACCCGTGGTCGGAAGGGCTGAAGTTTTTGTCATAAACAACAGTGCCATCAAACGGGTCATTAATCACCTTCGACCACTGAACGTCTGCATCGCCTTCGATCGGAGCGGGTTGAACGGCCATTGCGGTGGTCGTCAGGCTCATTACCAGGCCAGCGCTGAGACAGATTCCAGTGAACCCAACCCCAAGTAATTGTTTTTTCATCGCTATATCGTGACAAAGAAGCAGGTGACCGATTTGCTGATCGCAATCTGATTGCTCAGCGTATTTATGGCTTTGGTCAGCAAGCTGAGGACAGGGCCAGTCACCAGATCGTCGATTCTGGGTAGGCTTGCTGACTCGCCGCCGCCATCCTGAAGATGGCTACGGCTATACTTAATTTCTACAAGTGTGATCGCGGCGATCGCGGACGTTTATGCCGTGAAGTTGTAAGACATCACGAGGTTCACCGTTTGCTGCTGACTGCGGCCCAGCCCTCACCCTCACCGTTTCTCTGGCTTTGCGATCGCCTGCAAGACCGTGTCAATCGCGGCCTCTTTCTGCGGATCGCGTCCCTGAGCGTAGGCGATCGCAAACGGCACATCGATATCGGGTGCGACGCCCTTCCCCTCAAGGCGCTGCCCATCGACCAGTACATCGGCAACGGCCAGGTAAAGTAGACTGCCATCCTGCATGATGTAGGCGCGCCCAGCCAGTACAGCTCCAGCCGTTTTGCTGCCCACAATTTTGCCCACCCGAAACTCACGAAACCCGTAGGCGAGAATCTCTTTACCGCTCCGTGCCCCCTGATTGACCAGCATGACGACTGGCTTTTTCCAGGGAAGATTAAATGTGCCGGTAGTGCCGTCGCGGTTGGTAAAGGTCACGGTCGGAGCGGGGGCGGTAAACGGATTGAGATAGCTTGGCTCAGCGCCACCCCAACCGTCGCGTAAATCCCAGACCAACCCGTCAACCTGACTGAGGCGATCGCTCAGTTCGTCTTCAAGCTGCTGCTGGTAGGCGGCATCGGCATAAGACCAGATGTGGATATAACCAATCTTTTTGCCGTTGCGATGGATAATCTGGACGCTTGCCTTCATGGCATCCAAAAACATACGGGTCGGATCTAGCGTTTGGGGCGTGACGGTGATGGTCTGTGGTGCGGTGTCTTGCGATCGCTGGATTACTATCGGCACGGGTCGGTTGGCCTTGCCTGCAAAAGATTGCACAGGCTGAAACGGCTTGCCATCGACGTTCACAATCTGGTCGCCAACCTTAAGTCCCGCTCTGGCTGCCGGTAAGCTATCCAGCACCGCTTGAATAAATGTCTTGCCGTTGATATCACGGGTGTAGATGCCGATACCGTCATATTCCAACATGCCATTGGGTAAAAGCGGCTTGAGCTGTTGCTGTATCCCTCGCTGCCAGAAAATGCCAGCAAGCTGGTAGTACTCTGGCTCTGAGGGAATGTAGTAGTGGGTGTGCGAGGCCTTTAATTCTGCCAGCATTTGATTGATCACCACCGCGAACGCTTCACGGGATGGAGCCTGCGCGGCCTGTGCAGCATACTTTTGCCGCATGGTTTTCCAGTCAACGCCATTAAAAGTTGGGCTGTAGAAATGATCGTTAACTGTTTGCCAGATTTGTTCAAACACCTTTGCCTGGGTTGGTTCCGAGCGAGAAAGCACAGGCAACACAGCCCAACACAATAACAGCATCAATGCACTTACCAACAGGGTGATGAGTGGTCGGTTGAGGGAGAGTCGTTGCGATCGCGAACATCGGGGCAGCATAAGCACCTTGGAGTAGAGTTTGGCCCTTCAGCTGTTTGAATTAAAGCTGGTGACGAAAGTTCCTTAAATCCGTCTGTAGGCTTGCTTGACTGTGAATGATGAACCTTAGACTGTGGAGAACAGGCCATACCCTTGAGATACTGGTTCAGCCATCACCATGCAGCTTCGCGTTCAAATTTTCACGGTTCATAAGCGATTTGCACTTACTATCAGCCGTGGCACTACCGCTCAGACGACGAATGTTTGGGTTGTGATCGAGCATGAGGGGATTGAGGGCTGGGGTGAGGCGTCCCCGTTTTCGATCGGAGAGCACCCCCAAACCACCGAAATGATCGCGCGATCGCTGCAAAAAATAGCCCCTTTGCTCAAGGCTCTGCATCCGCTGGAGCGTCAGCGGATTGAGCGGCTAATGGCGGAGACGTGCTTGCCTTCGGGGGCGCGCGCCGCTCTCGATATTGCTTTACACGACTGGGCTGGAAAATATGCTCAACTGCCGCTGTGGCAACTGTGGGGGTTAGATCGCGATCGCATCGTTCCCACATCGGTCACGATTGGCATTAACCCGCCCGATGTCGCCCAGCAGCGGGTACGCGATTGGTTAGGGCAGGGTACTATTGCGACGCCGCTGCAGGGTATCCAGGCGCTCAAGCTGAAACTGGGCAGTCCCGCCGGTATTGAGGCCGACCAGGCAATGGTACTCGCCGTGCAGCAAGTCGCGCCCCAGATCACGCAGATCAGCGTCGATGCGAATGGTGGTTGGATGCTCGAACAGGCGCGATCGATGGCACACTGGCTTGCGGAACGGGGGATCACCTACATCGAGCAACCCCTCGCAAAAGGTCAGGAAGGCGATTTGCCAGCGCTTTACCAGGAGTCCCCCCTGCCTATTTTTGTGGATGAAAGCTGCTTTAACAGCTACGATATACCGTCCCTGGCAGACCGGGTGCACGGAATCAACATCAAGCTGATGAAGTCCGGCGGTCTCACAGAGGCGTGGCGGATGATCCACACCGCGCGTGCCAACGGCTTGAAAGTGATGTTTGGCTGCTACTCAGACAGTTGCCTGCTCAACACTGCCCTGGCACATCTGGCCCCACTCGCTGATCATCTGGATCTCGATAGCCACTTGAACTTGCTTGATGATCCATTCGTGGGTGCCAAGTTTCAAAATGGGCGCATCTTGCCCAACGATCAGCCGGGATTGGGCGTCATCAGGAAGGGCTAACGCTGACGGCCAACGGTTTAATCCTTCATCCTCGAAGGGTTCCCAGCTCAAAGGGTTCTGTTATTCCTCGTTCTCTTTACCGCCGATCGCCATCTGAAGCACAAACGGTTCGCCGCCGGTCTGGTGATAACGGTCTGCCCACTGGCGGATAATGTCATCCAGTTCTTCGAGGGCTTGATCAACGCGATCGGTGGGGATGTCCAACTCTTCTAGAACCCGCATTGTTTTGGACTGGCGTTTTGCCCAGGCATTCATTAAGCGAAAATATCGCGCAGTGTCCTCCACCATGAGGTACGTCCGCTCTTCCTCGTCGGCCGGGGAATAGGACGCCCGGGTGAGCGCATAAAAGGGCATGCCCCAGGGAGAATCGAGCCGTGTGACCGTACCAGAATACAGCAGCCGTCGCTTGATGTGCTCTGCCAGTGCTTCACTTAACGGCATTCTCTGATCTTCGGGCACATCTTCCTGCGATCGCGCATGGAGAAACTCAATCAGATCAAGGAATTGAAACGAGTTGATGAGCTGTGCGTCGGGTAGGTTGCCCGGTGGCAGCTTTTGCTCAATCTGACGCTTTTCTTCGGAGGTGAGGCTGGTGCCGGAGATTCGTAAACGTCCTGGCTGCCACGGGTATTGTTCTAGCCAAACGTACGGAAGCTGAATGAGATAGCGCGGCTCTTGCGAACCCAGCATTTTCAGCAGTTTGCCCTCGGTCAGCGCCTGCCTTACCTCTTCGACGATCGTTTTAACGCGTTTTGGCTCAATGTGGTGCAGGTGCCCGGTCATGCGCAGGTTTTGATCCTGCTCCAGATAGGTCATGTAGATCGCGCACTTCGCCGCCGTTGCAGCCGCGTCCAGGAAGGCTCCATGCCGATGGCCACTCGTCCTCATGGCGCTGAACGCCAAATAAAGCATGATCTGATCCATTGCACTAGGACCGAGACGTTTGATCAGATCGAGGTCTTTAATCATGTCGACAAAACTAACCCAATGGAGCCACTACGAAAATTGATTTATGAGTGCAGCGATCGCGACCCTGATACAAATCTCATGCTAGAGATCCCTGCTTTTACTGAGCAACTAGACTCAAGTTAAATCATTCTGCCACTGTGATGATTAAATCGCTTATTTAAGCATTTAACTACTTATTACTTTAATATTCCCCACTAATTAAAATCCTGAGCGATTCCCACAGAATTGTTTGTTGTTTTGTTCATGGTGCCCCGTTCCTGTCATACCGTCTCAAGACCGTGTCTCCATCAACGACATCGCCTGTAACGGAACTGTGGCCTGTATAGCAGACTACATTAGCAGTATCTGCGGCCTGTGAAAACCACTGGCCCAATTACAGCTCTGGCTTCACCGGCAAGTGCCCGGACAGATAACCTTTCACCGCACACGACCCAGATTCTCGCTACCGTACCAGGATCGAGCCAAAATTCGATGCCGTGGATGCCACCTTGCTTTAGTGTGTCTGTGATGGTAGCGAGCCGCAACGACGCCGATCACACCGGCGTAAAATTTAAGTGGCAAGCGGCGAGCGGAGCATTTGAGTTGGACACGCGGTGTTAACGCAGATACAGCAATATTCAGGAGCCAATAACAAGCATCTGTCTGGCTCCTGAACGTTGGCCTGTTCTGGTGTCTCAATGTTTCCAATATTACTGCCCTGTCGAGACGATCATTGTCGGCTTGCGCCTGATCGGTCTAAGTTGCGGCTATCGTCGAAGTGACGGCTTTTGTACTGTTGTCGTTGCTCGTTTGAGAACGGTATCGGTCTAAGCGGCGGCTATCGTCGAAGTAGCGGTTCGGGCTGTGTGCGGTTACTCAAACCCCGACGCCCTGCAAAGCGCTTTTTGCGATCGCCCAAACGGTCAGGCGTTTGTCAAGGCTGATTCCGTCAAGAAAAATTGACGGCGACCACTGCCACGGTGAAAGGTATGAACACCAGCATCGGCCTGTTGAACAGTAGTAGTCGGTAGCTTAAGGGTTGCCTCTGGTTGAGCTGCACCGATCTTGGCGTCCTTAAAATCGAAAACAAGGATCGCTAGCAACAAACCTGTTAGCAGCGTTGTAGGATGAAGGCACATAAATTTAGGTTCGTGTCAAGGTTTCTGTTCCTTGTTACGGGCCTTGTGTCAATTCATCAGGATATTTTGCGAAATCGGGTTGGAAGTTGCGTCAACTGACGCTATCTACTTGGCTAAAACACAGAGCAGAGACGACTCTGCCACAAATGATTAATTTCTGCAAAGAGCGTGACCGATCCGACAAATGTATTGAATGTTACTGTTTGCGGTTCCTGTCCCCTCTATTGATTAGGGATGCGCGTTGGACAAGCACTGTGCAATTTGATGATTACGACCCAGAGAATTTTTACGATGAACTCTTCGAGGCGAAGGGTGTACCGCGGCCTGACTCAATTCCGCTGATCAATCGCATCAATTCTCTATCGCCCGAAGAGGTGCGGCGACGGCAGCAGGCAGCACAAATTGCCCTGTTCAAAATGGGGGTAACGTTCAACGTCTATAGCGACAACCAGGGAACCGAGCGCATCATTCCGTTTGATATCATTCCGCGAATTGTCTCGGCAGACGAGTGGGCAACGCTGGAAAAAGGATTGGAGCAGCGAATTTATGCGCTCAACCTGTTTTTAGCCGATATCTATGATGAACAGAAGATTCTGCGCGATTGCATTATCCCCACTGAAATTGTTTACTCTGCCAGCGGCTTTCTCAAGCCGTGTATGGGGCTAAAGCCGCCAGGTGGTGTCTGGTGCCACGTTACCGGAACCGATTTGGTGCGCGATCGCGCGGGGCAGTGGTATGTGTTGGAAGACAATTTACGCTGTCCGTCCGGCGTCTCCTACGTCCTGGAGAACCGCCGCGTGATGAAGAGTACCTTCCCACTGGTCTTCGATACGATGCAGATCCAGCCTGTCGAAGAGTACCCCAGCCATTTGCTCGAAACCCTGCTCAACCTGGCACCGTCCCACATGCCTGACCCGACGGTTGTGGTACTGACGCCGGGGATTTATAACTCGGCCTACTTTGAGCATTCATTTTTGGCGCAGCAGATGGGCGTGGAACTGGTCGAAGGCCGCGACCTGGTGGTAGCCGATGGGTATCTGCAAATGCGCACCACCAAAGGACTGAAGCGCGTTGACGTGATTTATCGGCGCATCGACGATATTTTCATTGATCCGAAAGCGTTTCGGCCCGATTCGTTGCTGGGTGTGCCGGGACTGATGGATGTTTACCGTGCGGGCAAAGTTGCCCTGGCCAATGCGCTGGGTACTGGTGTGGCTGACGATAAGGTGATCTATTCTTACGTTCCCGCCCTGATCCGCTATTACCTCAACGAAGAGCCAATTCTGGCGAATGTGCCGACGTACCTCTGCTGGGAACCGCAGCAACAGAGCCATGTGCTGGCAAACCTGGATTCACTGGTGGTCAAAGCGGCGGATGAATCGGGGGGATACGGCATGTTGATTGGCCCTACCGCCACACCAGCGGAGCGATCGGAGTTTGCCGATCGCATCAAGGCGGATCCCCGAAAGTACATCGCTCAACCCACCCTTTCCCTATCGCGAGTGCCCACGCTGGTAGAGGATTGCATTGAGGGTCGCCATGTCGATTTGCGTCCTTATATTCTTTATGGCAAGAAAATTTATATCAGCCCTGGTGGGTTAACTCGTGTGGCGCTGCGTAAGGGTTCGCTGGTCGTTAATTCCTCTCAGGGTGGCGGCAGTAAAGATACGTGGGTCGTTTGTAGGAAAGGCTAAAGGCTAAGGGATAAAGGCTAAAAAGCGGTTGATTGTTCACTCCTTGTATCCTTTATCCTTCATCTTTTATCCTTCACCTTTTGTCCTTCATCTTTTATCTCCGTTCAATCATGCTAAGTCGCGTTGCTGATTCAATCTACTGGCTCAATCGCTATGTCGAGCGGGCGGAGAACGTTGCCCGGTTCGTGGAAGTGAATTTGAACCTGTTGCTCGATTCGCCTGCTGGAACGGCGCAGCAGTGGGAACCGATCGTGCTGACGACGGGAGATTTGCCGCTGTTTCAAGAGCGGTATGGGGCCGCGACCGCAGAAAATGTCATCCAATTTCTGACGTTTGATCCGGACTACTCCAACTCAATCCTCTCGTGTTTGCGGATTGCACGGGAGAATGCGCGATCGGTGCGAGAAATCATTTCTTCGGAAATGTGGCATCAGGTGAACTCGTTTTATCTGATGGTGATGGAGGTGGCGCAGACGCGATCGCTCCACGACCTCTCCGCCATTCTCCGCTTCTTTGAAGAGGTGAAACTGTCCAGCCATCAGTTTATTGGCGTGATGAACGCCACCATGACGCACAACGAAGGCTGGCATTTTGGGCAAATTGGTCGCTTTCTTGAACGGGCAGACAAGACGGCACGAATTCTAGACGTGAAGTACTTTATCCTGCTGCCATCGATTAAAGACGTGGGCAGTACGCTGGACGAGCTACAGTGGATGGCGCTCTTAAAGTCTGCCAGCGCCTACGAGATGTATCGGAAACAGGGCTTGCACCGCCTCTCGCCGACCTCGATCGCCGAATTTCTAGTGCTAGAACGAGACTTTCCGCGATCGGTGCGGTTTTGCATCACCCAGGCTGAGCGATCGCTGCACCAGATTACAGGCACGCCTGTCGGCACCTGGCGTACTCCGGTGGAGCGCACATTAGGACGGCTCCGCACTGACCTGGACTACCTCACGATTGAAGATGTAATTAACGCTGGTTTACACGAAACTCTGGATGATTTGCAGCGCCGCATGAATGACGTTGGCGAAAAAATCTTTGAAACGTTCGTTGCCCTTCAGCCAGTAGGGTAGGGAGGGAGGAGGGGAAAGGCTAAAGGCTAAAGGCTAAAAGAGAAAAAAATGAAGGATAAAAAATGAGGGATGAGGAATGAAAGAGAAAAGAAATGAGCGATGAGGGATAAACCGATTTTAGGAAATTTCTGAGAACGCAATTACCCCTGTAAGGGCTTAGCATTCGGCCGACAATTTCTGGGTCAGCGTAAAAGTCTTTGCCCGAATGCCAAGCCCCTACGATTTGTGGGTATAAATTTTTCTGGAAATGGCCTTAGCCTTTAGCTGTACTGACTCAAAACATTAGCTACGTAGGGTGCCGTTAGCGTCAGCGTAACGCACCGCATATTAAGGCTAACCTGACGAGTCAATACATTTAGCCTTTAGCCCTTATCCTTTAGCCTTCAGCCTTTACCCCTTTACCGCCCCTCTGTGCTTTACCAAATCAGCCATATTACAAACTATCGTTACAGTCAGCCTGCAACGCTGCAGCCCCATGTGGTGCGGCTGCGTCCGCGGAGTGACGGTTGGCAGACGCTGCGATCGTTTTCATGTATGGTGACGCCGATGCCTTCGCAGGAAACAGTCTTGACGGATCTGGATGGCAATACGCTGATCAATCTGCGGTTCAAGCCTGACCCGATCGACACGCTGACGGTTCAGGTGTTGTCGCAGGTGGAAACATCCCGCACAAATCCGTTTGACTATTTGCTAGAGCCGTGGGCAACGCATCTGCCGATCGACTATCCAGCCGCGTTACTGTTACAACTCAAGCCGTATTTGGGCGGCCAGCAGGTGCTCTACGCCACGAGCATCGATCCAATCGCGCTGCAACTGGCACAGGACATCGTGCAGGCCGTGCAGGGCAACACGCTTGACTTTTTGAGCGCACTCAACCAGCGGATTTATCAGACCTGTCAGTATTCAATTCGCGAGACGGGCGATCCCCTGCCAGCCGGTATGACCTGGACGACGCGATCGGGCACCTGTCGCGATTTTGCTGTGCTGTTTGTGGAAACCTGTCGGGCGATCGGGTTAGCGGCTCGATTTGTCAGCGGCTATCAGGAAGGTGACCCCGATAGTCACGATCGTCACCTCCATGCGTGGGCTGAAGTGTATTTACCGGGGGGTGGTTGGCGTGGTTATGATCCCACCCAGGGGCTTGCCGTTGCCGATCGCCATATTGCTCTTGTGGCTAGCGCCTTTTCTCGCTACGCAGCGCCCATTTCTGGTTCAATGATTCCAGGCGGTATCCAGTCTAAAATGACCTACCAACTGACGATCCAATCCTTGTCTGTCTGAGGGGAACGCGGGTCTGAAGGGAACGCTTGAGCGTGGTGGAGAATTTTGAGTGTTGAGTGACGTCTAAGTTTA
>JAJPKC010000337.1 GCA_021323955.1 Oscillatoriales cyanobacterium Centralia_MAG_596
TCGTCCGTCGCCTGTCTGCGGTTGAAACCTTGAGTGCAACGACTGTCATTTGTACCGACAAAACAGGTACTCTCACTAAAAATGAGATGACCGTCCGCAGGGTCTGGATTCCGACGACAGAGATTGAAGTGACGGGCGTGGGTTACGACCCAACGGGAGAAGTTCGTTTGCCTGATCAGGGCCAGTCCTCGCATGTCCAGGCTCTCCTGGCAGGTGCCGCACTTTGTTGCAATGCGCGGTTAAATCACACGCTTGGCTCCGCTCAATGGCAGGCTGTTGGGGATCCGACTGAAGCGGCACTGATTGTTGCAGCGCTCAAGGCTGGGGTTAACCTTGACACACTCAAGCACAGAGCGCCGCGCGTCCGGGAAGTGCCGTTCGATTCGCGGCGGCGCATGATGACAGTGGTGGTGGAACGTGGGGATCCACTCCTCAGCCTGGAACTGGAGTTGGGCGATCGCGCTCAGACATCAGATGTGATGAGCCGTCATGGCGTTTCCCATCTGGTTTTGACTAAAGGTGCACCGCTTGATGTGTTGGATCACGCGCGATCGCTGCTCTACGATGGGCACGTGATCGAACTGACCAACACCACTCGCGCCACAGTTTTGGCGGCAACCGATGAGTTGGCCAGTCGAGGCTATCGAGTGCTGGCTGTGGCCATGCGATCTGGAGGCAATGAGCTGCTCGAAGAACATCCGTTTAAGTTGGAACAGGATCTAACATTGATTGGTCTCACGGCCATGATGGATCCACCGCGTTTAGAAGTAGCGGCGGCGATCGCGCAGTGTCATCAAGCGGGAATTCAAGTCACCATGATTACCGGCGACTATGGATTAACCGCCGAAGCGATCGCGCGTCGGATTGGGCTCATTAATGGGAAAGCGAGAGTCATTACCGGGGAGCAACTGGGGCACCTTTCTGACGCTCAACTGCGCCAAATTTTGCATCACTGGCAGTCTGGGCTAGTATTTGCCCGCGTGCTGCCCGAGCAAAAGTTGAGGCTGGTGCAGGCCTACAAAGATCTGAAGCACATTGTTGCTGTCACAGGCGATGGCGTGAATGACGCACCAGCCCTAAGAGCGGCCAATATTGGTATTGCGATGGGCATCAGTGGAACCGATGTGGCGCGAGAAGCCGCAGACATTGTGTTGATCGATGACAATTTTGCCACGATCGTGAGTGCAATTGAGCAGGGACGATCCGTGTATCAAAACATCCGCAAGTTCATGACGTATATCCTGGCATCGAATATGGCGGAGTTTATACCCTTTCTGGCAATGGTGCTGCTTAAAATTCCACCGGCACTGGTGATCCTCCAAATCCTGGCGATCGACCTTGGAACCGATATGGTTCCAGCCCTGGCCTTAGGCGCAGAACAGCCGGAAGCGGGCATCATGCAGCAGCCACCCCGTCCGCGATCGCAGCCACTGCTTGACCGATCATTAATGCTACGTGCTTACTGTTTTTTAGGACTAATCGAAGGGGCCGCTGGCATGATTGGGTTTTTTCTCGTCTGGTGGTCGCACGGATATGGAATTGCGGCTCTCCAGTCTCTCAGTCCCAGCATTCTCTCCCACTCTGCTGCTGCGACGACTCTTGCGGTCTATCATCAGGCAACAACAGTGACTCTGGCCGCAATTGTGGCCTGCCAGGATGGCAATGTGTTTGCTTGTCGATCAGAACGGCTTTCCATCGTTCGGCTCGGCTTCTTCAGCAATCGGTTGATTTGGATTGGCATCGCGGTCGAGTGGGCACTCATCCTATCAATCATTTACTTTTCAGGCTTGCAAAACATCTTTAAAACGGCACCGCTGTTTCCAGTGCAATGGCTGACGCTATTACTGTGTCCACCACTCATGCTGGTCGCCGATGAATGTCGCAAGTGGGTTGTGCGCAGGGCAAAGGTGGGCGAACGCTAACGTACCCCAAAAACTTGTCTTTCTGCCGTACGCAGCCTCTACGTATCGGTGTGAAACCATCGCCATCCAACATGTGGTAGAGGCGAGTCAAAACACCGATCCAGGCTGCATGTCGCAACCGTTGGCAATGTCCTCAGCATTCTGATCAGCGCTCTTATTGAGCGAGTGTGATAACGCCAGCAAGTCGCCTTAAACCAGGGATGGCGGCATCGAGCGTTCCAGCGATCGCTGTTTTAGCAACGAGTTTGTAATGGATGTCGTCAAAGTTGGCATCTCTTGCCAGCAGTGGCGACAAAATGAGACGGTCTGATGATGACGAAAACAGCGCACCATCGAGTATCCACAGCAGGGGCAGATTTCCATAAATGTTTTTACAGATACTTGTAAAGTATTAGCCCAACCAAAGAATTAGATGATGTGCGATCGATCCGTTTAATTAAGCGTTGAATAAATCTGAGAAATCTGATCAAGATTGTGACAGATTTACAACGGAAAGCAAACAGAACTAAAGATATCGAAAGTCTTTGTAACTTAAAGTAATCTTCTCTGGACGCAATTAAACCATCGCCTCTAAATGAGCGTTGCAGCGTTTATTCACCCACGTAGATGCCCAGTGCCCGTGCTGTTTGCACGAGATCGCCGCCGGGGTCAACGGCAAGGGGACTGCGATCGCAGACCTGTTCAATCGGAACGGCTACAGCATGACCATTTTGCCAGGCCACCATCTGATTGGACTTGCCATTCGCGATCAAATCTACCGCTGCTTTGCCAAATACCGCCGCCGTTAGACGATCAAGGGCGGAAGGAATGCCACCACGCTGAATATGCCCCAAAACCGAGACGCGTGTATCTACTGGATATGTATTGCACTGGATGATGCAATCAGCAATATACTGCCCGCGACCGCAAGATGGGGACTGGTTGATCAGCTCAGCCACATCCATAGCCGGATGAATGCCTTCTGCCACAACAACAATCGCAAACCGCCGCTGCCAGCGATCGCGCAGTTCTGCCAGGTGACGACAGAGAGCCGTGATGGAATAGGGAACTTCGGGGATTAGAATGACATCGGCTCCACCGGCAATGCCTGACTGCAGGGCCAGATGTCCCGCTTCACGTCCCATGACTTCGACGACCATAACGCGATCGTGACTGGCTGCCGTAAACGTCAACCGATTGAGCGCATCCGTAATCGTGTTAGTTGCTGTATCAAAGCCAATCGATCGTTCTGTCAGCGCCACATCATGATCAATGGTTTTAGGAATTGCAATAAATTGCCAGTTACCGTGCAACGCCAGTTGACTCAAAATGGCAATACTGCCGTCGCCACCAACGCCAATTAGAGCGTCCAATGCCAATGCCTGATAGCTGGCAATGATGTCATCAATACAAGCTAGTGTATTTCCTTTATTAATGGTGCCTAAGATGGTTCCACCCATGCTTAAAAGTGGATCGATACCACGTAGATCAAAACTATGGACATGCAGTGGGATGATCTGACGTTCTAGCAATCCCTGAGTCGCGTAGGGAATGCCAAACACCTGCCAACCGTACGTGAGGGTGGCATGGCTAACGACCGATCGAATTACAGCATTTAATCCGGGACAGTCACCACCGCTGGTGAGAATCCCCAACCGTGTTGGTGCTTTCATCGCGGGTTACTTTAAAACACGGTATTCTAACCAATCAAAAATTTGATTGACTTGATTGAGCGTGACTAACCCATATTGCCAGAGAATCATGGGTAATAAGCTGGGAGTCTGCTCAGGATGCTGTAAGGCAAGCTTCAGGTTGGTATCAGGAATGCCGAGGTCGTCCTGCAGAAATTGCATAAATTGACTAAGCTCTCTAGATTCCATCGGGTCGTCCTCCGAGGATGGTTATCTTGAGATTACGGAACAGTTGTGAAGAAGTCGTGAGGGCGCGCTGATTATACGATCGCAAGTCCTTGGCATTCTCTAGTTGGTAACGCCCCATTTGGATGTCTGCGGCATCAGATCATCATTCCCCTTTTGCTTCAGATGGATATTCTGCATGTGCTTCTTGACGGTATTGGGCGCAATGAATAATTCAGAAGCAATCTGTTTATAGGTGTAATTGGCCCGCTGCAGTAACCAAATCTCCGTTTCGCGATCGGTTAAGTTATATTTCTTCGCCTCTTCGACCGCGATGGTCTTAATTAACTGGTATTGGTCTTTTAATACAAAAACAGCGCAGTATTTTTCTAGCGTATCCAGCTTCATGTGACGAGCATGGACGCTAAAGGTCACTGAA
>JAJPKC010000211.1 GCA_021323955.1 Oscillatoriales cyanobacterium Centralia_MAG_596
AAACGACACCCACCCGGCGATCGCGGTGGCCGAACTCATGCGTCTGCTCATCGATGAACACGGTCTGGAATGGGACGCCGCCTGGTGCATCACCCAAAATACACTGGCGTATACCAACCACACCCTCCTGCCAGAGGCACTTGAGCGCTGGGGGCTGGGGCTTTTTGGTGCGCTGCTGCCGCGTCACCTGGAGATCATCTACGAGATCAATCGGCGGTTTCTAGACGAAGTGCGCCGCCAGTTTCCTAATGATGATGCCCGCATCAGCCGGATGTCGTTGATTGACGAGTCGGGTGAACGCTATGTCCGCATGGCCCACCTCGCGTGTGTGGGTAGCCATGCCATTAACGGTGTGGCTGCTTTGCATAGCGAACTTCTGAAGCAAGATGTGCTGCGCGATTTTTACGAACTGTATCCCCAAAAGTTCAGCAACAAGACAAATGGCGTGACCCCACGCCGCTTTATGGTCTTGAGCAATCCCCGTCTAACCAGGCTCATCACGAGCAAGATTGGCGATGGCTGGATCAAGCATCTGGACGAGCTGCGTAAGCTGGAAGGGTTTATTGAGGATGCTGATTTCTGTCAGGAATGGCGACAAATTAAGCTGGCGATCAAGCAAGACCTGGCGGCCTATATCCAGCAAAGCAATGGCATTGCGGTGGATCCCACTTCGTTGTTTGACATTCAGGCCAAGCGGATCCACGAGTATAAGCGGCAGCATTTGAACGTGCTGCACATCATCACGCTTTACAACCGGATCAAGGCGAATCCTAATATCGACATCACGCCCCGGACGTTTATTTTTGGTGGTAAGGCGGCTCCGGGCTACTACATGGCAAAGCTGATCATCAAGTTCATCAACTCAGTTGCGGATGTGGTGAACAATGACCCGGATGTGCGCGATCGCATCAAGGTTGTGTTCCTCAAAGACTACAACGTGAAGTTTGCCCAGCGTGTGTATCCAGCCGCCGACCTGTCCGAGCAGATCTCGCTGGCAGGCAAGGAAGCCTCTGGCACGGGCAATATGAAGTTCTCAATGAACGGCGCGCTGACGATCGGGACTCTGGACGGTGCCAACGTCGAAATCCGCGATGAAGTGGGAGCCGAAAACTTCTTCCTCTTTGGACTGACTGCGCCCGCCGTGTATGACCTCAAGGCCAAAGGCTACAACCCCTGGCAGTACTACAACAGCAACCCGGAACTCAAAGCGGTGATCGATCGCATTTCCGCTGGTGACTTTTCCAACGGCGATCCACATCTGTTTAACCCGCTGGTCAGCACATTGCTGTACAAAGATGACTATCTGCTGCTGGCCGACTACCAATCCTACATTGACTGTCAGGATCAGGTGAGTCAGACCTACCGCGATCAAGACCACTGGACGCGGTTATCCATTCTCAACTCGGCCCGTATGGGTAAATTCTCGTCCGATCGCTCCATCCGCGAATACTGCCAGGACATCTGGCACGTCCAGCCGGTTGCGATCGAGCTAAAAGAATATGTTCAGGCCAGTGCTGGCCTGGAGTAAGGGAATGCGATCGACAATTGGTTTCGTGCCGCGCGCAAGTCCGTTGCTTCTAATGTCTATGCCTGTGTCCAAAGTGTACCGCTGGCTGGAGTCAGGCTCTGTTGCCGTCGTTGCAGGGATGTCTGATTTGAATATCCTGATTAGCAGTCATGCTTCACCAATTTGCTACGGCTGGGCGTGGTTTCTGCCGTTTGGCTAGGGATACGACAGCGTTGATTTTGTACACTCAACAGCATTGCTGGATAGCACCAAGTTTTGGCTCCCGACTCTATCCATTTCAGGACTCACCGATGACCTTAACGCTTTATTTTGTACGACATGGCGAAACTCAATACAGTATTTCTGGTGGCTACTGCGGCGATTTAGACGCCGAACTGACCCCCAACGGCCTCAAAATGGCAGAAGCGTTGGCAACTGCCTACAAATCGCTGGATTGGGCCGCTGCCTATGTCAGCCCCATGAAGCGCACGATCGCCACAGCAAAGCCCCTTTGCGATGCGGTCGGGCTGGACATGCAGTTACGCGATGGACTGAAAGAAATCCGCTACGGCAAATGGGAGGGCCAGACTGCCGAGTATGTTAGAGAGCACTACACGGAGGACTACATCCGCTGGCTGACCGAACCTGCCTGGAATCCTCCTACAGGTGGCGAAACGTCTGTTCATATTGCCAGTCGCGCGTCGCTCGTGGTAGCCGAAATCCAGCAAAAGTATACGTCTGGTAATGTTCTGGTGGTGTCCCACAAAGCCACCATTCGGATTCTTCTGTGCAGTTTGCTGGGAATTGACCTGGGCCGCTACCGCGATCGCATCAACACCCTTGCTGGCTCCATTAGTGTCGTCAAATTTCGGGAACATGGCCCGCTTTTAGATGTATTGGGCGATCGCTCCTATATGAGTGCAGAGCTACGTGCCCTGGAAGGAACGTGAGCAGACGTAAGCGGGGAAAGGAGAAGGTCAAAGGGAGTGGGGAGTGGGGAGTGGGGAGTGGGATAAAATCCCATCTCAGAACGCAAAACTCCTGACTCAAACCTTCGCTCTCACCGCTCACTCGTTTAGCCAACCTGTGCATCCGCTCGATCGTCTGGGGTACGTTAAGCTATACAGACTTTGGAGGTGGATGGTGATGTCAAACGTGATGCAGCGCTTATTAGTCCTCACTCTGCTCGGTGTTGCTGTAGGCTGTACGAAAGCCCCGCAAGCGAAGCCCCAAGCCGAAACCAGTCCCGCTCAATTCTCGGTAACGGCTCCGATCAATAAAGCGAAGCAAACCGCGATCAATGTGCAGCAAAAAGGTCGTGAGCGTGAACTGCTCGATCCCCAGGCACAACCCGAAGAGTCGCCTGATCAGGGGAAGTGATTGCGTGAACGTAAGGCCGTGTCTAAATCACAAGGGTAAGTAGAGCACTTGCCCTTGACAGTCTTCTTCAAATTCCGCTAAAAGCAGAATGTCTTGGATCACCTGACGAACGGATGCGGTTTGCTTGACCTCAATGACACCAGGCATCGCTAATCCTGAAGTCAAGCGCTCATAGGCGTACTTTGTAATTGTGTTAACGTCATGAGTAAGTAGAATTCGCTCTTCTTTTGCTGCCCACTCTAAAATAACGGCATCACTCTAAAATAACGGCATCACTCTCTCCCATCAAACCGACATCTTGCACCCGAATAAGATCAAGTCCTGGTTGCTGAAGCAGTCCTCGTACGATAGTTCCTTTAAAGTTTTCGTCAATCAGAAATTTGGCGGGCACAGCAAAACACTCCTTGCTGATTGGCGGGTATAAACTAAGCTTTAGAAAGCGCCACTTGGGATCATGAACTTAACGATTGCGACTGAGCCAACACCCCTTATTATTAGTTCTGATGAGGTCATTCTTGTGCGTGGTACGCGCGTGCCTCTGGATACGATTGTGTTTGAGTTTCAGCAGGGAGCGACAGCCGAGGAGATTGTTGAACAATATTCCTCGCTTGATTTAGCAGACGTCTATGCTGTCATTAGCTATTACTTGCGGCACCAAAGCGATATCGAAACCTATTTACAGCAACGCCAGCAAATTGCTGAAGACGTTCGTGCTGAAAATGAACGTCGATTTCCTTCTAAAGGATTGCGCGATCGCCTTCTAGCCCAACGTTGGTCGCGAAACAACTAACGCATCTACACATCCTGTATTATCTTTCTCACAATACCTATGATTGTGGTTTTTTGCTCCTCTTTACCTTCACACTCTGACCCGCCAACTCGAATAGGTTGATAGGTTTTATTACGACGGTTTCGAGGTACAAGAAATTCTCCTGCCGTATTTCGCTCAAACCGCTTTACCGTTAAATAAGGCGAATCACCGTTCTCCACCCGAGCGACAACAATATCACCAGTCTCTGCTTACAACCAAGATTTATTTGTCGTGTTGGTTGTCTCAACAATTAAAATAGAGCCTGGAAAGATGTCTTCATCAAGCATAGAATTCCCTGTTACTTCTAAGAGAATAGTTCTCTCTGGCACTTTAATTAACAAAGAGTCTAATTCAAATTCTTCGTAACCACCTGCATCGGCATCGGATGGAGAGACTATCCCAAAACTCGCTGCAACAGCCGTAGAGTAAATTCGGTAGAGTTGATGGTTTTTACTTGGTTCAGCAGATTCATCTTGTAGAAGTAGATTAATTCCATCACTTTGTAAGCGAGAGGCAAGATCTGTAAAGTTTAGTCCTACTTCTTGCAATATTGACCAAGTTTTTACAAGCGCTTTCTTCTGTTCGCGATCGGACAATTCATAGGGTACAGAAATTCTGCTTTCAGGTTTTTCGCCCCAATCTAGTTTACGCCCTGATTTTTCCAGAGCCGCCTTTTAAGTTTGCCATACAACAAAGCTGGTATATATGTACTATGATTATAGGAGAGAACACCTGAACTACTGGCAAGCTGCTATTGAAAAGTGGATAGAAATCAAATTGTATATCACCACGTTTCAGCGAGCATGTCTTCAAAAAGGGATAACTAATAGTAAAGGGCTTACAGAACTTCTTCTAATACCTGTAAGCCCTTAGTTGAATACGTTGAATGCCACTGCAGTCGTTAATGTCGATCGCTTCACTTAACAGCTTTTTATCGCTTAAACGCAGTTGTAATTCGCTGCATTGCCGCTTCCACATTCTCGCGGCTGTTAAATGCTGAGATGCGGAAGTAGCCTTCACCTGCTGCGCCAAAGCCGGAACCGGGCGTACCGACCACATTGCAAGTTTGCAGCAGCTTATCAAAGAAATCCCAGCTGGAAAGACCATTGGGCGTTTGCACCCAGACGTAGGGTGCATTCACGCCACCGTAGACCGTTAAACCTGCCGCCGTAAGCTGTTCGCGAATAATTTTGGCGTTCTCCATATAGAAGCTCACCAGCGCTTTGGTTTGTGCCTGTCCAGCCTCTGAGTAAACCGCTTCGGCTCCACGCTGGACAATGTACGACACGCCGTTGAACTTGGTGGACTGGCGGCGGTTCCAGAGTTTCCAGAGTTCTACATCTGAACCATCGGCGGCTTTAGCGGTCAGGGTTTTGGGCACGACGGTCAATGCACACCGGGTGCCTGTAAAGCCAGCGTTTTTGGAGAAGGAACGAAACTCGATCGCGCACTCCCTTGCCCCTTCAATCTCATAGATGGAATGGGGAATGGCTGGATCGGTGATAAACGCTTCGTAGGCAGCATCAAAAAAGATGATGGAACCGTGCGATCGGGCGTACTCTACCCACGCTTGCAGATGTTCCTTACTGGCAGTCGCGCCTGTCGGATTGTTGGGGAAGCAAAGGTAAATGAGATCCACTTTCTGCGTCGGAATTTCAGCCGTAAAGTGGTTCGCCGCAGTGATCGGCAAATACACTAAACCGCCGTATTCGCCTTTCTCATTCGCCTCGCCCGTATGCCCCGCCATTACGTTGGTGTCCACATACACGGGATACACAGGGTCAGTGACAGCAATGCTGTTGTTGTGGCCAAAGATGTCGAGAATATTGCCGCAGTCGCACTTGGAGCCATCCGAGACAAAGATTTCCGAGGCGTCAATATCACAGCCGCGTGACTGAAAATCGTGGGCTGCAATCTTCTCCCGCAACCAGGCGTATCCCTGCTCTGGCCCGTAGCCTTTGAAGCTCGCGCGATCGCCCATCTCCTCCACGGCCTGAATCATGGCGGTGCGACAGGCGTCTGGCAACGGTTCCGTGACATCGCCAATGCCCAGCCGAATAATCTTCGCGTCTGGGTTTGCTTCGGCAAACGCTGTCACCCGTCGCGCAATTTCAGGAAACAGGTAGCCCGCTTTGAGTTTGAGGTAGTTGTCGTTGATGGTTGCCATGTTCGATCGCTATGAATGCCTTAAACCAGTAAAGCAGAGCCAGTCGAAATAGTCTAAAACTAGAGTAACGGATTGGACACAGGTTGAAATGACGACGCTTGATCAGGCGCTTGATACGGTGATGCAACTCCCGATCGATCAGCAAGAAGTTTTACTGGACATTGTTCGCAAACAACATATTGAACATCGTCGAGAAGAGATTGCAACTGGTGCAAGAGAGGCGATCGCGGCGTTTCATGCAGGTAAACTTCAGCCACAACCGTTGGAAGAGATTATTTCAGAGTTGCGTCGATCGCCTGAAGAAGCGGATGAGGAATGAAAAATCTCGTCCTAAGCTCAAAATTCAAACGCTCCTTCCGCAAATTTGTAAGCCGTGATAAAAGCCTTCAAAAACGCATCGAAACACTACTACAAATGCGTGTAGATGTCTTTTCTCCCAATTTAGCAACACACAAACTAGAAGGCGAACTCAAAGGATTAATGGCTTGCTCCTGTGGTTATGACTGTAGAATTATATTTTCCCTGAAAAAAGAGCAATAAGCTGGAGATGAGGCGATCGTTCTACTTGATGTAGGGACTCATGACGAGGTTTACTAAATTTTCTATTACGGCTACGAGTTATTTTTCTCAGCCCGCTTGCCCTTTATTGATTGATATAACAATCCTGAATCAGTTGTGAAAAGAAGAGAGTTGTGAAAGGTTTCCCTGCGGGAAAGCCTTTTCGCAATCCAAATAGGATCGCTATAGAATCCAGTGTGGCTAACACGGTGTAAGGGCACGATCACGGAAAGGTCTTGATGGGGCAATCGGTTTCGGCGATCGCCCCTAACCCATCGCGTCGTTGGATCGGTGCTCTTGATGGAACGATCGCACCGTGAGAAACCCATCCAGCCGTATGCGTGGTTGCCTTCAGTCCGCAACCTACAACCAACCTGGAAATCTATCCCATGATAGAGAATCCAAATCTCCAAAAGTAGATGTGGATGGTCAGTTAGTTTGACGATAATGCAGCCAAATAAAACGTTATCGCGATCGAGTGCTTTGAGAGGATTTATGTTTGATTTAGTAGAAGCAACGGTCAGACCTTTAATGCTCAATCATACGGTTTTAGACGTTGCGTATGAACTCTACCTGGAGGCGTCTCAGTCCAGCCATCCAGTCATTAACCTGCAGGCATTGTCGCGTAAGACGGGCAAAAGTTTGCTCGAATGCCGCAATGCGATCGTCGAAGCGAATCGGCTGGGGCGATTTCCCAATTGCGCGCTGGAATCTTAAAAAAGTTATTTGTAGGGGCAGGTTTGGCCAGAATCTAATGCTAGAAACCATATGCGATCGCAAAAACCTGCCCCTACGGCGGCTATCTTTTTTCGTGGGTGTTGGGTTTCGTTAGCTCAACTTACAGTGAGGGGCGATCGCACTTTTAATAAAGCGCGATTATTTAGGGCAAATAATTAGAATCAGTAACGTCTGAAATTTGGTAGGGGCATGGCTAAAACCTCGGAGGTTTAAGCTGATCGATTGGTCACATGGTTGATGCTTAAGCAAAACCTCCGAGGTTTGCGTCAATCTTAAAACTCCACATCCAGCGGCGCGCGCGGGAAAGGAATCACATCACGGATATTGCCCATGCCCGTCATAAACTGCACCAGACGCTCGAAGCCGAGGCCGAAACCAGCGTGGGGTACAGTGCCATAGCGGCGGAGGTCTAAATACCACCAGTAAGGGGCGGGATCGAGCCCCTGGGCTTTGATGCGCCGTTCGAGGACGTCGAGCCGTTCTTCCCGTTGGGACCCACCGATGATTTCGCCAATTTTGGGCGCGAGGATGTCCATTGCGCGAACCGTGTCCTCGTCATCGTTCAGCCGCATGTAGAAGGCTTTGATTTTAGCGGGATAGTCGGTGACGATAGTCGGCTTCTTAAAATGCTCCTCTGCCAGGTAGCGCTCGTGTTCCGATTGCAGGTCCAACCCCCACTCGACAGGGTATTCAAAGGTCTTACCGGATTTTTCGAGGAGCGCTATGGCCTCTGTATACGTCACCCGCGCAAACTCGTTGTTGATAATATTGTCGGCAGTTGCCAGCACGGAGTTATCGATGCGCTGGTTGAAGAACTCCATGTCTTCCGGGCAGGTTTCCAGCACGAATTTGAAAATGTACTTGAGAAAGGCTTCGGCCAGATCCATGTCGCCTTCCAGGTCGCAAAACGCCATCTCTGGCTCAACCATCCAGAACTCCGCCAGGTGCCGTGAGGTGTTGGAGTTCTCTGCCCGAAACGTCGGCCCAAAGGTATAGACGTTACTGAACGCCATCGCCATAATTTCGGCTTCGAGCTGGCCGCTGACGGTGAGGTACGCCTGCTTACCAAAAAAGTCCTTGCTGAAGTCCACCTGCTGATCGGCAGTGACGGGCACTTTCTTCAGGTCAAACCCTGTGACAGTGAACATTTCGCCAGCCCCTTCGCAATCGCTGGCGCTGATGATGGGCGTATGCACCCACAGGAAGCCGCGCTCCTGAAAGAACTGGTGAATTGCTGTCGAAGCCGCATTGCGGACACGAAACACAGCGCTGAGGGTATTGGTACGCGATCGCAAATGCCCAATTTCCCGCAAAAACTCAAACGAGTGTCGTTTTTTCTGCAACGGATAGGTTTCGGGATCGGCTTCTCCATAGACGGTAATGGACTCCGCCTTTAACTCAATCCGCTGGCCTTTTGCGGGTGATTCGACTAATGTGCCCGCAATTTCCACCGATGCACCTGTGCTGACCCGTTTGATGGTCTCGGCATAGCCGGAGACATCCTGATTCACCACCACCTGCAGCCCCGCCATCGAGGAGCCATCGTTGACTTCCACAAAGCTGAATTCTTTCTGCTCGCGCTTCGTGCGCACCCAGCCTTTAATCGTGACGGTTTCGTCCGGTTGCCCGTGGCGGAGGAGGTCTACAATGCGTCGAGTAGTGGTCATGGGGAAATGGGGAGTAGTGTGTCGGGTGTCGGGTGCAGGAAATAGCGCTGAATTTGAGTGTAGCAAAGTGTTCAGTAACCGATTTGGTCTATGCCCACACTGATTTATCGTCGCGTGGATGCGGCACGTAACGGAACGAACCCAACGGTCATTTGTTGGGTTCCGTTGGGTTGGTGGGTGTGAGGGGCTGTCCAGTTCTTGCGCGGTTAAACGCTGCTATTGCCTGATCCAGTGGTGTCAGATTTAAGTGCACTGGATCGGCGAGGACGACTACAGTTGCTGCACGATATGACCGTTTTGGGTGATGCGCTACTGGAGGCAACGGGTGCGTATCGCATCAATTACCAGATTTTGGGCAATTTGGCACTGGCATTGCATAGCCATGTGTTTCCCAGATATAGATCAGAACCAGAGGCGTGTCGCATATTATTGCCGCAGTCTTACGATCGCGCCGTTCGTCAGTCAATTGGATTTGGCTATGAGCGCGATCGACCACTGATGGCCGCGATCACAGCAGCGATCCAAGGTCGCCTGTAGTGATGGACTCGCCTCGGTGTTAACTTACCCAGAAACCTTGCGTTTCCTCTCTACTATGCGCCCTATCGTTCTCTTCATTGCGGCCAGTTTGGATGGATATATTGCGCGATCGTCAGGGGAAGTAGACTGGCTGTTTACAGACCAGGACTATGGCTATGCCGATTTTTTGGCTGGAGTGGACACGGTGTTGATGGGGCGGAAGACCTTTGAGCAGGTGATGACGTTTGGTGAATGGCTTGCTCAGGCGAAGCAAAACTATGTCTTTTCGACAAATCCTGACTTTGATGCGTCGCCCCACGCCAAAGTTGTCCATACCCCCGTTGAGGACTTTGCCGAGACCCTGCGCCAAACCGAAGGCAAAGCGATCTGGTTGGTGGGTGGTGCCGCGCTCAGTCAATCATTTTTGCTGGCTGGGCTGATTGATGAAATTGTGCTTTCAATTCACCCGGTGCTGCTGAGCGACGGTATTCGCTTGTTTGATCGTGTTGATTCAGCGCCGTCACTCACGCTAATCAGCTCGAAGACCTATGATTCGGGATTGGTGCAGCTTACTTATCGGGTAAAAGAACCGTCCGTATAGGCGCGATCGCCGCCCGATGATCGCCGCGTTAATAATCGCCGCGTTAATAATAGTCCAGCTTTGTTTCGGGTTTCTCAAAATTGGAAGGGTCATACAGATAGCGCACAATCTCCTCCTCCAAACGATGGATCAGAAACGGTTCCAAACTGTTGGTGTGCTTTAGCGAAGCTAAGTAGCCATCCACATACAGACGTAGATCGTCGAAGCGATAACCTCGGTTCCAAAGATCTACCATGGCATCGGTTAGCTTCTGGTAGTAGCGGATGGTTAGAGTATCCTGCAACATGGTTGGCGGTAAAAGTGGTTAAATCAACGACTCGGACTCGAAAAGGCAGTGATGTGAGGAGCGCTACAATCTGCCTGATTGCTTCCGGAGAAGGAATAGCGACTCCGACCACTCGTTCCAAATGATACGTTATTATTTTTTATTTTAGCTTCAATGAATTCCGTTCTTGCTCTTTCTCAGGATGGGCATCGGCAAAAGTTGCCCAAGGACGGGATCACGACGCTAACCTGAAACAGAGCGCTAAATTAAATTTAGGGCCTGGCGTGCCGATCGTGCTCTGGTGCTGTCACCCCTGAAAAGCCTGTGATGCCTGTGGCTGTTGGATGATGGGCACTGTCCCAAAGGTGCTAATTTAGTGCGACTGTTGAAAATACTGAATTAGCAGGGGTAGCACCGATTACAAACCCAGATGGACGGCTTTGATAGGCTTAATCACACGATCTTTTAGGAATGCCGCCTCCGTGGGAGCTTTTTGTATTCAAATCATCGAGGCAAATCCGCATCTGCGATCGCTGCTCGGTTGGCATTTGCAGCAGGCAGGTTATTGGGTTCACCAATCGGCTGACCTGCATCAGGCCAGAGAGGTGTTTTTGCATCGGCAGCCAACGTTAGTCATTCTGGACTCTGAACTGCCAGACGGCAACGGAATTGAGTTTTGTCGCTGGCTCCAACAGCAGCAGCAATCCTTAATCCTGATGCTGTCCGCCCGCAGTACCGAAACAGACATTGTCGAAGGGCTACGGGCTGGTGCTGATGACTACCTGACCAAACCGTTCGGGATGCAGGAGTTTCTCGCGCGAGTCGAGGCACTCACTCGACGCAGTAAATCGGCTACACCGCCGGCCTCGTTGGACTATGGCGATCTTAAAATCGACCTGGTTCATCGTCGGGTTCGGTTTAAGGGGGATCTAGTTGATTTAACGCCGCAAGAGTTTAGTCTCCTCTATGTGCTGGCGCAGGCTGGTGGGCTGCCGCTGAGTCGTTCTGAGCTGCTGCGGCGCGCATGGCCTGATGCCATTGACAACCCCCGGACGGTTGATACGCATGTTCTGTCGCTGCGCAAGAAGATCGAAACCGATCCGCGTCAGCCCAGCTTGATCCAGACCGTGCGGAACGTCGGCTATCGGTTCAACCTGGAATCACTCACGTCGATCGCCACTCCCACCGACTACCCCCAGCACCGCAAGTCTTTGGCACGTCCTTCTACCCGCATGATGGTAGGGGAACGAGGACGGGGCTAGGGAGCAGTGGAGATCTGCACAGGAGGGCGCAAAGAAAAGCTTGAGTGGTTGGCGTCTGCTCGCGTTCCGGCTGCCCCTGATGCCAATACCTTCCCATTCACTCCTGGCTCAGCACCAGATTATCGCGATGAACAACGGTTTCGGCTCCGGGATAGCCAAGGATCGTGGCGATCGCGTCTGATTGGTGCCCCTTAATTTTCTGAAGTTCACTGCTTTGATAGTTGACAAGGCCGCGGGCAATTTCCTGTCCCCGGCCGTCGCATAACAGCACTGCATCCTGACTTTGGAACTCACCGTCCACCTGGACAATGCCGGCAGCCAGGAGCGACCGACCGGATGCGCGGATGGCCTGAACGGCCCCATCATCCAGGTACAGCTTGCCAGCCGGTACGAGTCCGTGCGCGATCCAGCGTTTACGAGCGTTAACGGGGCGGGGTTGGGGTTCAAACTGGGTGCCGATCGCGTCACCCTGCAAAATCTTTTCGAGATTTTTGGGAAATCGCCCTTCGGTAATCACCGTGCGCACACCAGCACCCGTCGCAATCTGGGCCGCCGCAATCTTGGTCACCATGCCGCCCGTGCCCCAACGAGAGCCACGATCGCCCATGCTGACCTGCAGTTCCTTAAGTTGATCGACCCGACTGACGCGCACAATCGGCTGGGCATCTGGATTGCTCCGTGGGTCAGCTGAATAGAGGCGATCGACATCCGTTAACAGAAAAAGCCAGTCTGCTCGTACCAGGCTCGCAACCAGGGCTGAGAGGGTGTCGTTATCACCAAATTTCAGCTCATCCACTGCAACCGTGTCGTTTTCATTGACGATGGGAATGACGCCAAGCTGGAGCAACTCCTGAAATGTGCGCTCCACGTTGAGGTAGCTGTTGCGCTGTACCAGATCGCTACGGGTCAGGAGCACCTGCGCGATCGGCTGTTGCAGTGAGGTAAAGAAGTCATCGTAAATTCGGATGAGCCGCCCCTGCCCAACGGCTGCCACAGCCTGCTTTAACGCGATTGAGCGGGGACGTTCGGACAGGCCAAGACGCGCACAGCCAACCCCGACCGCACCCGATGAAACTAAAACGACCCGGTGCCCCTGCTGCCGCAAGTGCGTTAGCGTTTCGACCAGACTCGCGATTGTGGAGAGTGCGAGCAGACCAGTGTCGGGTTGAGTCAGGCTAGAAGTTCCAATTTTAATTACCAGAGTTTGGGACATCGTGAGATTTCTGAGCGACCGGGCTACTAACGTCTGAAATACAGTGGCAAGGCTGAATACAGTAGCAAGGCTGAATACAGTAGCAAGGCTGAATACAGTTGCGAGGCTGAATACAGTTGCGAGGCTGTCGGCGGATCACAGGGCCGTCTGTAGTGTATAAAAATTTGGTCAACGCAGTGACTTAAAGTTTCTGCGGCGATCGCGCTGATTACCCTGCGACGTTGAGACCGGAAATTTCAGAATTGGCCTGTCAGATTGAGAGTTTAAAATTGTGAAGCGCCAGTTCCTTTATAGATAAGGACCGACGCTCCACATTAGTATTCACAGGGATTTAACTCTAGGGTCTTTATATAAGCCGACCCCAATTGATCTGTAATTAAGATAACAAGACCGCGCCCAATTCCCAGTTGCTTTAAGGTTTTCTTTATGTTTCCTGCTTTAACCATTTGTGAGTATTTATGTTGTTCTGTAAAGTTCGGATGAAGTGCTGGTGCAGGGCGTGAGCGTTTCCAGCGTTGTCGATCGATGCAGATTCGTCCGTGATTGCGGATGCTTGATCGCGGTTCGCAGCGGTAACTCTGGGAGTCGTGTCGTTGATGCTGCCCCAGGCATAGTCTGCTGGTGAGCATGCTATTTGTTAGGCACCAGGGTGACGCCCAAGACTTGAGAAAGCCAGACCTCAAATGA